>JAUYJO010000006.1 GCA_030700315.1 Gallionella sp. | reverse complement strand
GAACTCCCGAAATTCACCCTCGAACTTGATGCGCTGGAGAACATTCGAGACAAATGGATCTACTTCGTCAAAAACGCCGGCAGCCTGGAATACATCCCCGACAATCTCGCCAGTGATCCCCGCATCAACGAGGCATTCGGGCTGATCAACGAAGCGGCGATGACGCGGGAAGAGCTGGAGATTCAATTCAAGCGGCGCGACTTCATCATTTTGCAGCGAGGTTCGCTGGCGCTGGCAGAGGCGAAGGGACGGGAAGCAGGTCGGGAAGAAGGAATGGAAAAGGGGCGCGAAGAAATTGCGCGCAACCTGCTGGACATTCTGGATGACGCCACTATCGCGGCTAAGACCGGCTTAAGCGAAGCACAGGTCGGCTTATTAAGGGAAGAATAATGGGCAGCTATTCGCGGCGCTGCTCACAGGTCAGACCCCTTTTTAATTTTTCGCTCCCAAAAACCAACCCCTCCCGGCCTCCCCTTGTCAGGGGAGGAGGTGGGCTCTCCCCCTGACAAGGGGGAGCTGGAGGGGGTTGGGTCTTAGCATCGTTCCCACGCTCCGCGTGGGAACGCCGGTCGTGCCGCTCTGCGGTACGGGACGCGGAGCGTCCCCTGATGCGTTCCTACGGATAACCAGCGACTTGGCTGGCGTAGTTTGCCAGCTTAGTCGAATGCTAGTAGTTTCATCGGGTGCATTTGAAAGTGGTGGTCAAGGTCGCCGCCTCTCCTGGGAGCGCGGGCATCTTGCCCGCATCGTAATCAGGGCGGGGGCACGGCACGCCTTGCCCCCGCTCAAAACGCGATGGATCACGCAAACCTGCGGGCAAGATGCCCGCGCTCCCCAAAACCGTTAATTATTGTGCATACTTTGATTGACCACCACTTTCAAATGCACCCATTTTCTCCTTCCCCCTTGCAGGGGGCCGGGATGGGGGTATCACCCCAATGGATTATCTGGGTTCAATCTGGCGAGCGGGGATTTCCTGGAAAAAAGGTCCCAGTCGCCTGATTTCCTCATCCCCCAGCCCGGCTTCGTACAGCGTGTCCTGCCAGTGTGTTTTCACCATTTTTTGCACGTCCCCGACAATCTCCTGGGCATGGCTGCGCGGCAGGCCAAAAGCAGTGGCATTGCTTAACAGATTGCTGACCGTCCCAGCAGCCGTATCCCCAAAGACCAGGGCGTGCTGGTGGATGGCGTGAGGGGTCAACACGGGCAATACGTCAAAGGCGTCTGCAAGGCGGTACCGGGTGCTATTCACATGCACCAGGCCATGATTCAGGTCGTGATCGTCGGAGTTGCGCACGGCGCAGTTGAAAACCATGCGCCGGAAAAGCTGTTCGCGTTCATCCGATTGACAGCCGTAACGGGTCATCCAGGTGGATAGACGACCATAGGACTCGACGCCATTTTTCGCAAAATTGGGATCAGCGTAAAAAACGCTGCGGGCACTGACGTACCCATGACGAACCACTTGCCCATCCCGTATTTCACGGTCAAACCGTTTCACCAGGCAAACATCGGTGCCATCAACCACCTCCAGGCGAGTTCGGGCGGTATTGATGCCGCACTTTTGCCCCAGGAGCATGGTGGCATGTTCCAGACGCGGAACGCTGATCCAGTGGGGGTCAGCGATGCTGGGAAACTTGGCAATCCATACTCCGTCCCGATCCACAACATTGCACTTGGGGCGAGCGCCCCCGGTTCCCGGATGCAAGGCGCGCAGCAATTCCGGGGCGACTTCCTGATCCGTTTCCACAGCTATGGTCGCGGTCAACAGTTCCCTCAGGGAAAATTCACGGCTGGAAAGTTCGACAGGGGGTTCGTTTGAAGACCGGGAGAACGCCAGGGCGCCAGCCCGGCCCGGATCATTGAGCAGTAAATACCCTTCGGGGTCAATTTGTGCTCCGTAAAGGCGGTGTATCACCCGCTTGCCCCAGCGATCCGGGCAGGCGTCAAGGGCAACCCCAGGAAACCCTTTAAGGGTAGTGAAAGTATATTCCTTGCTGTTGAGCGGCAAGGTCACGGGATCAAGCGGGATGGCGTTCGGGCGATCCAGGTAGGACTTACCATAAACAAATCTCCCCACGGAACCCGCTACCGTATGGCCTGTATCGAGCCGGCCTGCCACCACAGGAGCAGTGGCGCCGGGTAGGTATATCCAGAGGAAAAGCGCTTCCCGTTCAGAAATCATTGTTGATCTTTCTGGGGGCAAAGACACGCACTTTGTCGGTACTGAGGGATAGGGAAAGCCCATCCCGATCCAGGCCAGGATCGGCGATTAAGGCGACTTCATTTGTGAGGCCAAGGTTCCACAAAACTTTGAGAACGATGCCCAGCGATACGGACAATTCACCCCGTTCCAGCGCCTGGATGGACGAGCGCGATAATCCGGTTCTGCCGGCCAGATCATGCTGGTTAATCTTCCGCCGAATTCGGGCGGCACGAATGCGCTGGCCCAATTCGTGGGCTAAATCAGAAACGGGTTGAAAAACATCGTCATTGCGCACCATAGCGCTCATAATATGCTACTAGGCTTGTCATGGCAAGCATAATGCAAACCAGCCTTAATTGCCAACTCAAGGGGTTGTAGGTCGGGTTTTAACCCGACCGCTTCGGCAGGCTCAGGACAGGCATGTCGGGCTGAAGCCCGGCCTACGTCACGAATGGATTATCTGGGTTGAAAGTCGCAAATCCCCCCACCCCTCAGGGTAAATTTGTTCTCAAAATAATCGTAGGGTGGGCAGACGGCAATATCGTCTGCCCACGCGGGCTGGCAACCGCGTGGGCAAAAAATCATGCCCACCCTACATTTCTTGATTCTAAACATAATTTTTGAAGAACAAATTAGCCCTGCCCCACCCCTGCTCCACTATTTAATTTCTTCCAAAACTTCTACTGCAACAGGCTCACGCTCAGCCCGGCGGATATGCAGCACTTCCACATCTGCGAGCACGCGGTAGAAAACCAAGAAAGCTCCACCCGCCACCGCCAGGCGGTGAATACCTGGCGCTATTTCGTAAAGTGGAGCAATTTTTGGATTGTTTTCTAGCTTCAGCACTGGCAACTTAATTTGACGGAGCATTTTTTTGGCCAACACGCTGCCGCCAGCTTGCCGGTAGTATTGTTGGATTTCCGCCATATCTTCTTTTGCCTGAGCTAAAAACTTAACGCGCATTTTCCGATCCCAGTTCGGCGTCTAACTCCGCTTCCATTTCGGCAAACACGTCCTTCGCCTCAAACCACACAGCATCGGGTGAATTTGCTAATGCAATTCGTTCGTCCAGCACACGCTTGAGGTCTGCGGCGGCATGATTTTCCTTCATGGCCAGCGAACGATCAGGGCGGGTTTGCCGATCGAAATCGCGGTCGTCTGGTCGCCATTGAGCAACTGAATAACGTCCACCTTCGAGACCAAGGCTATGAACAATTTCGAATGCCTTGACCGGGTTGGTGAAACGCCGGACTTTTTTGGATACTGACGCAATAAGCATGGCCGCTCCGTTTCTTGTCTCAAACTCCAAGGCAAACACGCTGCCGATTGGCCGCAAGTTAGCTGACAACACCCCCCCGGAAGCCGCTGCGGATCGAGCCTGTTCAATAGTAAAAGTTTTCATGATATGTCCAATCAATGCAAAACGATGGTCAATTGTAGAACGTTTGATGAAAATGAACAACATCAGTGGCTTTTCTCCTTCCCCCTTGCAGGGGCTGGCTTTGTCACCGTTCTCAAGCAGACGACTTCGACCTGAATAGTCACCAAAAACATCCGTCGCGCCCAGATTCTGGCTAGAATGCCCGCATGGTGTGACCACGATAGCGGCTATCCCGCCTGCGGGCGATGGGAGCAAAATGGCAATGAGTGAAAGGGCAAAACCATGACAATGCCGAACACATCACACCAAGATGAAAATCATCTTGCCAGTGTTACTGACGAGCAGGTCGGCTAACCCAAATAGTTCATTAGCTCTTAAGGTATTGCAAAATCAATGGGTCGGGTTTTAACCCGACATGTCGGGCTGAAGCCCGACGTTCAAATGGATTATCTGGGTTAAAAGCCAACCCCTCCCGGCCTCCCCTTGTCAGGGGAGGAGGTGGGCTCTCCCCCTGATAAGGGGGAGCTGGAGGGGGTTCGGGGTAAAAGTTGGAGCAATCTTGCGTGAGGTTAAGGGGTCTGACCACTTTGAGATTTTGCTTCGCTCGACCGGTATGAGTTGCTGAAGCCGTTGCATGTAACCATGTCGCCGTGTATAGTGTTGCATGTAACTTGACAGGGGGGTCTTCACATGGGAACCACGCACGTTAATGCACGAGTTCAAAAGCACCGCGACGCGCTACGCATGGCGGGGCTGCGCCCGGTGCAAATCTGGGTGCCGGACACACGCCGCCCAGACTTTGAGGCCGAGTGCCGCCGCCAGTGCCGCCTGGTGGCTCAAGCGGACATGGCTGACACGTCCATGCAGCAGTTCATGGATGAAGTCTTGGCGGATGTGGATGGCTGGACGGAATGATGCGCGGCGACCTCGTGACCATCGTCGTGCAAGGTGACTTTGGCAAGCCGAGACCCGCCTTGGTGATTCAGGCCAACCAGTTCAAAGAGCACGCAAGCGCAACGGTACTGCCCATTACCGGCACGCTCGTTGCCGCGCCGTTGCTTCGCGTCACCGTGCAACCGAGCGCAGAAAACGGTTTGCAGAAACCTTCGCAAGTGATGGTGGACAAGGCCATGACGGTGAAGCGCGACAAGGTAGGCCGAGCCTTCGGACGCATCGACGCGGATGCACTGGTGGAGGTCGAGCGTTGTTTGGCCGTGTTCTTGGGGATAGCAAAATGAGCGATGCCAACGGGGGGCTGAGCGTAGCCCGGATGCAGCGAAGTGTGATCCGGGAAGTAAGTGGGCTTCAACCCCGCATTGCGCTGCGCTTCATGCGGGCTACGTGGCTGACCTGCAGCGTCTGTCGGCTTGATTTCGCCATGGCAAACCTGATCAGCAGTGATACCATGAGCCATGTCTGAAATTAAAGTATCAGATGACTCATGGTCATTGTCCACAAAGAACGGAAACGGCGTGTTGCGTCGTGAAGTTTGGGTAGATGAGCGTGGCAGGGTGGTTCGCTACAATCTGGCGTATGTCAATCACGGTGTTTTCCAAGGCGAC
The DNA here is from genome assembly GCA_030700315.1 of Gallionella sp. Classification (GTDB taxonomy): domain Bacteria; phylum Pseudomonadota; class Gammaproteobacteria; order Burkholderiales; family Gallionellaceae; genus Gallionella. Next base: position 66,061 of record JAUYJO010000006.1, on the reverse strand, counting down.
AACGGCCGGGTAGTCGGTTACGACAACGCGCATGGATTTCATCACCGGCATTTCATGGGTGTGATTGAACCTGTCAAGTTCAAGAGTTTCGAAGACATTGAGGAACGATTCCAGGCTGACTGGGTGGCATTCAGGAGCAAAAAATGAAAACGACTATCAAGGTGGCGAGCACGGATGAATTCTTCAAACGCGGCAAGGAAATTTCGGGGCTGGCGGATCAAGGCAAGCGCATTCCGCGCGAGCGTATTATTTCCTTTGAGAACCCGGAAGATTTGGCGCGTCTGGTTACAACCGCAAAGCTCGTGCTGTTTCGTGAAGTAAAAAAGTGTCCGGGTTCGATTACCGATTTGTCGCAGCGGCTTCACCGGGATCGCAGCGCGGTCAAACGTGATATCGATGAGCTGGAACGAATCGGTTTGGTGGAAGTGGAAGAAATACCATTCCCTGGGCATGGCCGCAAAAAGGAGGTTCGCGCTACCGCCAAACAAGTATTGCTCGCGATGTAAATTCACAGCAAAGCAAAGGTGTCTGCCCCTCATGGCACTCGGTTAAGGATTTACTACCCATCACCGGCACGCTCGTTGCCGCGCCGTTGCTTCGCGTCACCGTGCAACCGAGCGCAGAAAACGGTTTGCAGAAACCTTCGCAAGTGATGGTGGACAAGGCCATGACGGTGAAGCGCGACAAGGTAGGCCGAGCCTTCGGACGTATCGACGCAGATGCACTGGTGGAAGTCGAGCGTTGTTTGGCCGTGTTTTTGGGGATAGCAAAATGAGCGACGCCAACGGTGGGTAGAGGAATAATTTCATGCGTTATTCCATTTCTCCTTCAATAGGAAAATAATTCGTAGGTCGGGCTCCGCCCGACACTTGTATCCGGCGGGTAGAACCCGCCCTACGATAATGCTCTATTGATCGGGAATTGGAATTACAGGGGCGTTATCGAAAAAAGGCGCTTCCAGTTACGGTGCTTTTTTCCCGGATATGCCCGGCTGCGTCGCTGCCGGTAAAACGGAAGCCGAAGCGCTCGCGCTCATCAAAGAGGCCATCCAGTTTCATCTTGAAGACATGCAAGCTGGCGGAATTCAAATACCGCCACCCGCTTCGAGAAGCGTTTTTGCCGAGGTGGCGTTGGCCGCTTGGGCAGGTGGTGCGGAGGCGAAGATGATGTGCCCCGGCTCCTGATGGAATCTTCAGTGTGACAACCGCAAAAATTTGGCTGGGGGGCGCAACAAATGCAAAAACTTGCCGATAACTTAACCAAGGGCTTGCGTGCCAGTTTCGAATCGCGGCAAGAAGGCGTTTTAGGGTTAATTAACCTGCAGCAACACATACGAGAGTCTTAAGGAACAGATCATGGCAAACGCTGCTTCTTCCGTCACATCGTCCGGCAACCTTGACGTGAATAGCATTGTCAGGCAGTTGGTGGCTGTCGAGCGTCAGCCGATCGATAAGCTCAATCTCAAGGAGGCCAGCTATCAGGCGCAGCTGACTTCCTACGGCACGATCAAGGGCGCGTTGTCCAGTTTTGAAACGGCAGTGAGCGACCTGAACAGCATTGCCAAATTCCAGACGCTGAAGGCCACCTCTTCCGACGATAAGGTTATTTCAGCGACCGTTTCCAGTATTGCGTCGCCGGGCAGTTACACGCTGGAGGTGACCGATATCGCCCAGGCGCAGAGTTTGGTTGCGCAAGGGTTGCCCAGCACCACGGCAGCCATTGGATCGGGCGCGGAGACGACTCTCACCTTCGATTTTGGCACGATCAGCAATGGCACGTTGACAAATGGGTTTTATATCGATGCCGATTTCACCGGCAATGGCAGCAATTCGCATAGCATTACCATCAACAGCAGCAACAATACACTGAGCGATATTCGCGATGCGATCAACGAGGCCAATATGGGCGTGACCGCGACGATCATCAACGATGGCGATGCGACCAATCCTTACCGTCTGGTGCTGGCTTCCGATAGTCTCGGCGCAAGCAACAGCATGAAGATTTCGGTGAGCAGCGCGGACGGCGATCTCAGTTTAAGCAATTTGCTGGCTTACGATCCCGGGGTAGATGGCGGGCAAAACCTGGCCGAAACCGTGACGGCAAGCAACGCCAATTTCAGGGTGAACGGGCTGCTGATCAGCAAGGAGTCCAATTCGGTTTCCGATGTGATCCATGGTGTCACGCTCAATCTGCTCAAGGAAACCGAAATTGACACGCCGGTCAAGCTGACCGTGGCGCGCGATACTTCCTCGATCAGCACTTCGGTGGCCAGCCTGGTGAAGGCCTATAACGATCTGGCGGGGATATTAAAAACCGAAACTTCTTATGATGTAACCTCCCAAAAAGGGGCGACGTTGCAAGGCGATTCCACAATACGAAGCGTGCAATCACAGTTGCGCAACCTACTGGGTTCGGCAGTGAGCGGTACGTCCGGGGCGTTGAATACGATTTCCGATGTTGGTGTGTCTTTCCAGAAAGATGGCACACTGAAGTTGGATCAAACCAAACTCGATACGGCAATGAAGGATAATTTTAACGATATTGCCCTTTTGTTTTCTTCCGATAATGGCTTGCTGACCAAGCTGAATACTTTTACGACTTCGGCGTTGGCCAGCAACGGCATACTGGCCAACCGCACCGATGGTATCGGCAGGACGATTGCCGACATCAAGCAGCGCGCCGCCGAGATGGAAACCCGCTTGCTGTCGGTGGAAAAACGCTATCGCGCCCAATTTACCTCGCTGGATTCCTTGCTGAACAGTATGAATAACACCAGCGTTTATTTAACGCAGCAACTCGCGCAAATCAGCAACAATAATTGAACGAACGGAGGATTATCATGAACGCAACCCTAGCCAGCAAAGCCTACAACAAAATTGGTGTCGAATCCGGCGCGCTGGGCGCCGACCCGCACAAGCTGATTGCGATGTTGTATCAGGGCGCATTGTTGGCCATCGCCAGCGCCAAGAGCGGCATGATGCGCAAGGATATTCCCGCCAAGGGCGCGGCGATTTCCAAGGCGATTACCATCATCGACGAAGGCTTGAACGCCAGTCTGGATAAGAAGGTGGGCGGCGAATTGGCGGAAAATCTGTCGTCGCTGTACACCTATATGGGCAGCCGCCTGCTGTCCGCCAACTTGAACAACGACATGGGTGCGTTGGATGAAGTGGCGCGCCTGTTGAACGATTTGAAAGGTGCGTGGGAAAGCATTCGTCCCGGTGCAGCAGCGGCCGCCGCCGCAGCAGCGCAGGCCGCTGAAGTCGTAGCGCCACCCGCCAAACAGTCGCAGGTTTATGCGGCGCCAGTTGCCGCCAATCAGATGCAGCCAAAGGCTGCGCCGATGCAACCCCAGGCTAAACCGACACCTGTTGCAGCCGTGCCGCCCCAAACTAAAGCAGCATCCGCCGCACCCGTTGCCGCACCGCAACCCAAGCCAGTAGCCGCTATGGCAGCCGCTCCGGCCAGGGTGGCCGATGCGCCGCCGTCCTTGCCGCCGCAGCAACAACGTATGGCAAATAAGGTGCAATCGCTATACGGGAGGGTATAAAAATGGGCAGCCATGAAGTCATCAAAAATTACGAGTCGCTGTCCACGCTGACCGCGCAGATGCGCGAGGCGGCAGAACAAGGCGAGTGGGATCATCTGATTGATCTCGAGCAGCAGTGCAGCCGCTATGTCGCCGCGATGAAGCGCGCGGATGCGGCAGCCACGCTGGACGAGCCAGCCCGCCAGCGCAAGGCGCAGATCATCAAGAAAATCCTCGAACACGACGCCGATATCCGCAGCCGCACCGTGGCGTGGATGGGCCAGTTGCAGCGCATCATGCAAAGCAACCGCCAGGAGCAAAAATTGCAGCGGGTTTATGGGGGGTAGGTTTGTGTTCCCTAAGTGTGCGAAGGCCTTTCACATACTTTCATGGTAACTACTCAGGCGCGGCTGGACGTTGGTATCTGGCGGGGGAGTTTTTCCAACCTGAGTAGTTACCAATAGGAAAATAATCCGTAGGTCGGGCTCCGCCCGACATCTTTATCCGGCGGGTAGAACCCGCCCTACGGTTATATCGTGCCGTGGCCATAAACCACTCGATCATGACAGAGCCATAATCCCTTAACCGAGTGCCATGAAGGTGAGCCCCTTTTATGCTCGGCATATGGGTATATCAATATGCCGAGGGTTCACTGAAAGGAAGGGCGGCTATGGGGCACATTTTTGCCAGTATTGAGCTAAGTAACCCGCGCAAACCTGAACTCCGACCGATGAGCATCAGGGCGCTTGCTGATACCGGCGCGCTTATGTTGTGCTTGCCCGAGCACATTGCTTTGCAGCTCGATTTGCAGACGGAATCTTTGCGCGAGGTTACCGTGGCGGATGGCCGCTCGATGAATGTCCCGTATGTGGGCCCCGTGAAGGTGTCGTTCGAGAACAGGATATGTTTTGTCGGCGCGCTGGTGCTGGGGGATGAGGCTCTTCTTGGCGCGGTACAGATGGAGGATATGGATCTGCTTTTGTCGCCCAGCCGGCAAAGTATTGTGGTCAATCCAAGCAGTCCGAATATTCCGCACGCCAGGGTTAAATAGCTAACAACGAAAATAAATCATGTTGTGATAGTATGCGCATATAAAGAAAACATCATCATGAGGCCTTTATGTCCAATATTGCCACTGCTCCTAAAAAAGCCACCAATATCACCCTTTCCGCCGATGTGTTGAACGAGGCGAAGGCTTTGGGGATCAATATTTCTCTTGCTTGCGACCGGTTTTTGCGCGAATTGGTTAAGAGTGAACAGGAGCGGCGCTGGCAGTCCGAAAATGCTGAATTTATCGCAGTCTATAATGCAGATGTGTCTCGTGAGGGGCTGCCGCTTGAGGCTTGGCGCTCATTCTGACATGGCGCGCTTTGATGTTTTTCGTAATAGTGGCACTCATGCCGCCGATGTGCCTTTTTTGCTGGATGTGCAAAGTGATTTGCTGCATGGTCTGGAAACCCGGGTAGTCGTACCCTTGCGTCGCCGCGACCGGTTTCATGCCAGCCAGATTCCGATGCGCTTGACACCTGTTTTCATGATCGAAGGTATCGACTGCCTGCTGGAAACGCCCAAGTTGGCCGCAGTGCCCTTGCGCCTGCTCAAGCAACCGGTGCAATCGCTGGCCAGCGAACAGGTGATTATCAACAACGCGCTGGACTTTCTGTTTCAGGGGTTTTGAGCAGCAAGCGTAGCCCGGATGGAATGCAATGGAATACGGGGCTTTTTCGGGCGCGCCCAGCGATTCCCCGGATTTCGTGCAGCCTGTCCTGAGCCTGTCGAAGGGCTTCATCCGGGCTACTACCTAGCATCTTTTTTCAAAGTGAGGAAAAACCCCCTTTGAAAAAGGGGGTGGAGCGAAGCGGAGGGGGATTGGGTGTTGTTTCACGTTATTGGCGTGACATCAATTTCTTTTGTTGATCTATCCGATCAAACAGGACACAATTTGCTCGTTTTTTAAATAAAAAGGGTCGCAAATGCAGGTGTCTATGCAGGAATTCAAGTCTCATTTGTCGCAGTATGTCAGAAAGGCGCAGTCCGGGCTGTTGGTTGAGCTGACTTCACATCACAAGGTGGTGGCGCGGATCGTGGGTGTGCCGGTGACTGGGAGTACGGGTGTGGCTCGCTTGCTGGCTGCAGGTGTTGCAACTTGGCAAGGCGGCAAACCGGAGGGTGCGATGATTACGTTGCAGCAGCGTGGCAAGACGGTTTCTGCAATGGTGATGGAAGATCGCGGATGATTTTGTTTTGCGACACTTCCGCGTTGCTGAAGTTGTACGTTGTCGAGGTGGGAAGTGAAGCGATGAAATTGCGTGTGTCCGAAGCGGAGGCTGTTGCAGTATGCCGCATCGCTTGGACTGAGGCTCATGCAGCCTTGTCCAGGCGGGCGCGGGAAGTGCCGGATGATGCCGCGCTTATCGAGCACGCCAAAACTGCGCTGGCTACAGACTGGCCGCGCTTTGTCGTACTGGAAGTCGACCAGCCATTGGTGGAGTTGGCTGGAGAGTATGCGGATACCTTTGCGCTGCGCGGCTACGACAGCATTCAGCTCGCCGCAGCTTTTGAGGTTGGCCATATTGCTCAAACGCCGGTGCTCTTTGCCTGCTTTGATAGCAGATTGAATAAAGCGGCGCAGACGCTGGGGATGTCGTGTCTGTAGCAAGCGTAGCCCGGACGGAATGCAATGGAATCCGGGGATTTTTCGGGCGCGCCCAGCGGTTCCCCGGATTTCGTGCAGCCTGTCCTGAGTCTGTCGAAGGGCTCCATCCGGGCTGCTGTTGTTTCAAAAGTAACCTGCAGGGGATGAGCTGCTTTGAACCCAGATAATTCATTTGGACGTAGGTCGGGCTTCAGCCCGACATGCCTGTCCTGAGCCTGCCGAAGCGGTCGGGTTAAAACCCGACCTACAACCCATTTATTTTGCAATGCCTCAAGAGCTAATAGATTATCTGGGTTGAATGGTGAAACTAAAAGTAAATCCTCACTAGACCCCCTTTGAAAAAGGGGGGGGAGCGAAGCGGAGGGTGATTGGGTGTTGTTTCACCTTAACTGGGCGATCGCCATACGATGTTACCCGCTAATGTAATCAGCGCGCTGCAAATCCTTTCCAATACCGGAAGGCCTCCGGTCGCGCTGACTGCGGAGACACCCAAGCCTGTCACCAATCTTGAGCCCGGGCAGCAGTTGCAGGGTTCGGTTCAGGAAAAACTCAGCGAGGGTTTGTTCAAGGTGCAGGTTGCCGGGCAGACCTTGCAGATGCGCTTGCCCGGCAATATCAAGGCGGGCGATACGATCAAGCTGGAAGTACTTTCGCTGCAGCCGCGCATTACTTTCGGCATTGTCGCTTCGACCAATCCGCTTTCCACTCCCGAGCAAATCGGTTCGACTGCGCGCATGCTTTCCAATCTGGCGGAGCGACCGATCGAGCGGCCGATTGTCCAGCAGTCCGGCAACAAGGCGGTCTGGGAGACGGGGCAGCAGATGCCGGATACCAAGGTGCTGGCCGGGGCGCTGCGCGAGACGCTGGGCAAGAGCGGCCTGTTTTACGAATCGCACCAGGCGCAGTGGATACGCGGCGAGCGCAGCATCAACCAGTTGCGCGAGGAGCCGCAGAATTTGTTGACCGGGAAGGGCGCGCAGTTGCCGGACGGGCAGTATGTCGCACCCGGTAAAAACGCCGCCGCGCAGGCGCAGGCGAATGTCGCCGGGGCGCTCAAGCCCGCCACCGAACAAGCTGCGACCGAGAAGACCGCCATGCAGCCTAACCAAGCGACGCAAGCCAAGCCCGGCGGCGATGCCGCCCAGCCGATCGCGAAGGAGCTGGTGCATATGGTGCAGCAGCAGTTGCACACGCTGGAGCAGCATCATCTGGTGTGGATGGGGCAGGTCTGGCCCGGCCAGCAGATGCAGTGGGAAATTCGGGGGCAGCCGGAACACCAGGCGCGGCAGCAGGATGAGCGCCAGTGGAGCACCGAGATGGAGCTGACCTTGCCCAGTCTGGGCGGCGTCCATGCGCGCCTGGTGTTCGCCGAGAGCGGGCTGCGGGTGATGTTGCGCGCAACGGAGCCGGCGACCGCGCACTTGTTCCATAGCGCCTTGCCCAGGCTGAAGAATTCGCTGGCCGACGCGGGTATCCCGCTGGTCACCGCCGTGGTGGAAAAACCGTGAAATCCAGCAATCTTTCGCCGCAACAGGTCGCCGTCGCCTTGACCTATGGCAAGGGCCAAGGCGGAAAGAGCCAGGGCGGCGCGCCGCAGGTGGTCGCCAAAGGGCGCGGCATGATGGCGCAGGCGATCATCGAGCGCGCCCGGCAAAACAATGTCTACGTGCATGAGTCCGAAGATCTGGTCGGGCTGTTGATGCAGGTGGAACTCGACCAGGAAATCCCGCCGCAACTTTATCTCGCTGTCGCCGAACTGCTGGCCTGGCTGTATAAGCTGGAACATGCGGAAACGCCCGCTGTCCTGCCTCCGGCAAGACGGTAGCGTCCTGTTTGTTGCCCAAATGGCTCGAATTCATGGAGGCCAAAAGATCTTCTGTAGGGCGGATGAGGCCACAGGCCGTTATCCGCCGCATGGCTACCCATACGGCGGATAACGCTACGCTCATCCGCCCTACGAAGACTGTTTTGGCAAGCTTCCTTTTGCTTATCAGGTGCGACGGATTTTGTTATCATGCGCGCCGACCCTCATTACCCTGGAGCCAGACCGCGAAAAACCGCCGTCCGGCATGACATTCTGAATTGAAGTTTAGTTAATGCACGAAAATATCCCGTTAACCATCGAAAGACTTGCCGGCGAGCAGGAGAGCGAATGCCGCGTAACTTCCCCGCAGCAAATACAGTCTTTGTTGCGCGATATGTCGGAAATCGGGGCGCTTGCCGCGCTGTATTATGATGGCGTGAAGGAATTCATCATGACGTCGCTGCTGGATGTCGGCGATAAAGGGTTGTGGGTGGAGCAGGGCGTGGATGCGCCCAAAAACCGGCGCATTGCGGAAAGCCAGCGCCTCACTCTGGTCGGTGCGCATAACCAGGTGAAGATTCAATTTGTGGTCGATAGTATCCGCGCGGTGACGCACCAGGGCTACCCGGCTTTTTACCTGCCTTTTCCGGCCATCCTCTACCGTATTCAACGCCGCGAATATTACCGGCTCTCGCTGTTCCCTTCCGAGCGCCTGACTTGTGTGATTCCCATTGCGCAGCCGCAGGTGAGCGGGCTGTTCGATGTGCCGGTGATGGATATCAGCGGCGGCGGGGTGAGGCTGTTTTACACTGCGGACGATATCGAGTTTGTGCTGGGGCAGGTTTATGAGAATTGCCAGATCAATTTGCCGGAAACGGGCAAGATCAGCGCGACGCTGGAGGTTAAAAATCTGGTTACGATATCCGCGCAGAACGGGCAAACGATCCATCGGGTGGGGTGCGAGTTCAAGAATGTCGATATCTCTTCCGGAATTTTGCTGCAACGCTATGTGACCAAGGTACAGCGCTTGAGGGCTGCCGCGTGAGTGGGGGTTTACTCTTGTGGAATGCGGATTAGTCACAATCGTAGGGCGGGTTCTACCCGCCGGATAAAGATGTCGGGCGGAGCCCGACCTACGGATTGTTTTCCTATTGACGGTCTAATAGACAATTTGAGTTAAAAATATTTGCAGATAACCAGCACACCGGAGACGCACCTAGATTTATCATGCAAGAAAACGTTCCACTTACCGTAGAAAGACTTTCTGATCGCCAGGAGAGTGAATGCCGCATTTCTTCCGCGCGCCAGATTCAGTCCTTGTTGCGCGGTATCGCGGAAGACGGGGCGCGTGTCGCGCTGTATTACGATGGCATCAAGGATTTCATCATGACTTCGGTGCTGGATGTCGGCGAGAAGGGGTTTTGGGTGGAGCAGGGCACAGATGCGGCCAAAAACCGGCGCATCGCCGAAAGCAAGCGCCTCACTTTGGTCAGTGTGCATAACCACGTCAAGATTCAATTTTCGGTCGGCGCCATCCGCGAGCTCGCGCACCAGAATTATCCCGCTTTTTACATGCCGTTTCCGGCCCACCTTTGCCGCATTCAGCGACGCGAGTATTTCCGGCTCTCGATCCCGCTTTCCGAACACCTGCGTTGCGTTACCCCTGCCGGCCAGGTGGAGGCGGGGAAAATAGAGGTGCCCATCATGGACATCAGCGGCGGCGGGGTCAGGTTGTCGTATGCGGAAGAGGCCATCGAGTTTGTGATAGGGCAGACTTATGCCGGCTGCCAGATCGACTTGCCGGAAGTGGGCAAGATCAACGTCACGCTCATGGTGAAAAGCGTGGTTTCAATGTCTCCCAAGCCAGGCCAAACGATCCGGCGCGTGGGCTGCGAATTCAAGAATCTAGACAATGTTTCCAGCGTGTTGCTGCAACGCTATGTGACCAACATGCAACGTTTGAAAAACGATCCACAGTAGGCGCGCAGCTCTAATTCCATTTTTCATTCAATAGAAAAATAATCCGTAGGTCGGGCTTCGCCCGACATCTTTATCCGGCGGGTAGAACACGCCCTACGATAATGCTCTATTGATCGGGAATTGAAATAAATTAGCACCTACCCGGATGCGGTCGTTTTGCTCCTTCTCGCTTGCAGGGTCAAAGCAGCTTGCCAATTTCATGTCTGAGCAATTCTTCCGTAACGACACCCGCGTGGAAATAGCTGATCTTGCCGTTCTTGTCGATAAAGAACGTGGTGGGCATGCCGTACAGGCCGTAGGCGTCTTTGATTTTTCCGGTCCGATCCAGTCCCGCAGGTATGGTCAGGCCCGATTTCTTCATGAATTCTTTTGCCTTTTTTTCCGTATCATCGACGGCAATGCCCAGGAACGCTACCGGCTGAGAGGCATATTCGCGGAATACTTTTTCAATGTGAGGCGTTTCTTCGCCGCAGGAGACGCACCATGAGGCGAAAAAATTGATTACGACCACGTTGCCTTTTTGCGCGCTTAACTGAAATTCGCCGCCTTCAAAGAGCGCCACATTGAAATCGGGCGCATTTTCTATTGCGCCTTTGGGCTCTGTCGTGTTGCCGTTGCATCCCAGCATAAACAAAAAACTGCCCAGCAGCAGCGCGAGCAGAAAACGGCGGGGTTGGGGTTCAGGTTTTAGCATTGCTTCCTTAGTCATTTGCAAGTTAAATCATGTCAAAACGTGACGAGATTTTTTCAACGAAACCGTAGGGTGGGCTCCGCCCACCATGTCGGGCAAAGCCCGACCTACGTTTTTGGTTACGGCTCGTCCAGCTCTACGGTTAATGCTTATGCCCGCCATGCCCGGAATGATCCATAGTCCCGCCCTCTCCCATACCTTCCATTTTGCCGGAGCGGACGATTGCGGTCGCTGCAATTTTTTCGCCATTGCCGAAAATGAAGGCCAAGGGAACTTGGTCGCCGCTGGCGAGGGGTTTTTTCACATCCATCAGCATGAGGTGTAAGCCGCCTTGTTGCAGCAATACCGAGGCGTTGGCTGGAATGGTCAACTCTTTCAGATGATCCATGCGCGCCACGTTCCCCTGGATCACGCTGCGGTGAATTTCGATTTTGCCAAAGGCGGGACTGGAAACGCCGGTGAGCACTTGCTGCTGCTTGCCGTTGTTTTTGATTTCCAGATAAGCGGCCATTACCTTGACGCCGGGCGGCGCGGCCTGCACCCAGGCATCCTTGACCTGGATATCGCCGTTTGCCCAGACATTTGAGGCGAGGAAACCGAGCGTCAGCGCGGCCAGTACTTGTGAAAAAATCTTGATCATTTTTTTACCCTTTCATTGTAGAACGTGCGAATTTTCAAAAACACCCCGGCAATTTCCTGGGGAAGCTGGGGGGGTGGAAACCGGCCATACAGTCTGCCCTGCGGGTCGACGAGAAAGACGGTCGAGTTGTGCGTCACCTGGTAGTCGTCCCCGGAGGCCTGGGCTTCCCCGGATGCTTGGGCTTCCTTGGGATGGATGGTGTACAGGGCGCTCATCTGCCGGGAAAACGCTTCCAGTTGCGCGTTGTCACCGGTGACGCCGATGATTTTGCTGCTGAAATAGGAAGCGTATTCTTTGACCAGCTCAGGCGTATCGCGTTTCGGATCAACTGAAATAAAAATGCCTTGTATCTCCTGATAAGCTGCCGGGTCTTTTTCGATGAGATTGAATGTTTTCCCCAATACCCCCATGGTGAGCGGGCAGACATCGGGGCAGTGTATGTAGCCGAAGAAAATAAAACTCCATTTCCCCTTCAGGTCATCCGGGCCCAGTGTTTGGTTGCCACCGCCGATCAATTTGAAATCCGTCAATTTCTTCGCTTCCCAGAAGAGGTAGTCCTCGATCTCCTCGGGGGGTTTGACGGCGGGTTCTTTGCCCGGTCGCGCGCCGATAAAGGCGGCGGCAGCCACGGCGATGGCCACCGCCACGATCAGCAGAATGGCCAGGCTCTTTCTGTTCAGAGCCCCACGCTGTTTATTCATTTGTTGCCCTTTTGGTTTGAACCCAGATAATCCATTTGGACGTAGGTCGGGCTTCAGCCCGACATGTCGGGTTAAAACCCGACCTACAACCCATTGATTTTGCAATGTCTCAAGAGCTAATGAACTATCTGGGTTGAAGCGGCTCATCGCCGCCGGTTAATTCTTGCTGGTTTTTTTGCAGGGTGCCATACAGAAATAAGCCTACCCCGACCGCGCTGATAATCACATAAAAAATATCCAGCTCAAAACCAATCACTTTTGCCAATAGCGCGGTGACGGCGCCCAGGCAGACCAGCATGCCGCCGAGCACCTGCTTCTTTATTCCCTTGGGTGGCGCGATCACAGCACAAACCCGAGAACAAACGCCTTGTAGTGCCGCATCAGGCCGGTCATGTTCATGGCGGCAAGGATAAACAAAATTGTGGCGCAAAGGTTTTTTATCAACACTGCGTTGCGCATGACGGCTTTCTGCTTTCGGGCCAACAGGATCAGCGCAATCGCCGTCAGGCACAGGGCGATGGTGGTTCCGAGCCCGTAAAAAAACGCCAGATACCAGCCTTCAACCGCAGTGCTCCGCTGGGATGCCAGCCCCATGATATCGGAGAGCATCGGAGTGATGCACGGGGAATAGATGATGGCGAGCGTTATTCCGATAAACAGGGCCAGGATGTTTACCGTTAGAGGCCGGTGCAGTTTGACCAGAATGGGCAGGCGGTTCATCAGCAAAATATACAGGCCCACCAGCAGGAAAAATACGCCGGAAACTACCCGCAACGTGCTGAGGCTATGAATGAGAGGCCGACTGATATCCAATGCGGATGCGATGAGCAGGGAATAAAAAACCGTGAAGCCAATCCCGTAAGCGATGCAGGGAAGCAGTGCCCAGCGGCGAATTTCTGGAGCGGCATTCTTGCCTGGTGTTGCGAAGTAAATGCCGACAATAAAGGCGATAAAGAAGGGGCTGATTTGCAGGATGCAAACCTGCCAGATCGAAAAAAACGCGGAAAACCCTCCCCACAATGCGTCGGTGCCTCCTATAGACATTAAATGATCTCCTCAATCCATCGCTGGAATTCTTGCGGTTTTTCCGCGATGTTTCCATAGAAAGCGCGCTTCACAACCCCGTTTTTGTCGATAAAAAAAGTGGTCGGCGGCGAGCTTACGCCATAGTTATTGGCAATTTTGTCGCCCTTGTCATAGCCGGCCGGGAAGGGGGCTTGCCATTTTTCGACAAATTTTTCAAATTTTGACCGGGAATCCTGAACGCCGATCATCAAAAATGCCACCTCGCCGTTACTGTGTTTCTCGTAAGCCTGCTTCATGAACGGCATGGATTGGTTGGAACAGGGACACCAGGAGGACATGAAGGTGATGACCAACCCTTTTCCGGCATATTGCTCCAGTTGGCTTTGCTTGCCGCCGATCAATTCAAGGGTGAAGGGCGCGGCCTTTGCGCCGACCTGAAGCAAGGGCTTGCTCTCCTCGCCGCAACCGGAGAGCAAGGCCGTGAGGAAAAAAACTGCACAGAAATTCTTAAAGCAGCTTATCGAGTTCATGTTTCAGTAATTCCTCGGTTACGGCGCCGGAGTGGAAGTAATTGATAACGCCTTGCTTGTCAATGAAGTAAGTGGTGGGTATGCCATACAAGCCAAAGGATTTTTGAACCTCTGCCGTTTTATCCAGCCCTACCGGAAAATTGACCTCGTATTTTACTATGAAATCCTTCATCTTCTCCTCGGTATCGTCGACGGCGATTCCCAGGAACACCACGCCTTTGGGGCCATATTCACGGGCAATTTTTACCAGGACGGGCATTTCTTCCCGGCAGGGCAAGCACCAGGAGGCAAAGAAATTGATCAGGACGGGCTTTCCTTTATATTCGCTGAACTGGAAGCTTTTGCCTTCGAGGAGCGCGAGCGTGAAATGGGGGGCTTGTTCCTTTTTATCGGCGGGGGCGGTTTCCGAATTTCCACGCGTAATCAGAGCAGCGGCGACGGCAAGGGCAAGCACCAAGCCTGCGCCGGCGAGAATAATGAGCAGTTTGTAGGTTTTAGTGTTCAACAGGGTCTCCTTCAGATAAAGCGGGTATGGGCAGTTTCCATTGGAAAGTTCTCATTCCCAGCCCCGGCAGGCGCATTTTAATTTCCATGTCAGTCGCTTGGTCGGTGTCAATATTGGGAAAAACGAGAACGCCTTGATTATGGTGGCGCTGGCCGTCCTCATAAAGCACTTTCCAGGCGTTTGCGCTTTGCCCGATGCCGTTATTGACGTGCAGCGTCACCAGTTGCGAAAAATCCCATGGCGGGACCGATCCTTGATGAGTATTGACATAAACGACAAAAAAAGCGGCTCGATCATCTGTCGGTGCGCTACGCACCCCCAGATAGGGCAGCAGCTTGCGATGCTCGTAGGGAATATAAATCAAATCCAGAAACAGGTCACTTTCTCCGAAATCGCTTCTCCACAAATGGAGCTTGACGAACTTCATGGTCTTCTCGGGAAGGACGGTGGGCACATTGCTCAAGAAATTGCTTTGCAGGTAACGCGTGATGGTCTCGGCGTGGCGATCCGTTATTCCCGCCCGGTCAGATGCCTTCATGCGCGTCATTACCGCTTCCCATTCCGCTGCGGTTCTGGGGTTTTTTTCGATGACATCTTTGCCGTGGCATTTCCGGGTGCAGGTATCCAGATAGAGGCGTTTGATTTCGCCGGAAAACAATTTATCGACCATGCCATACTTGTACAGGGTCAGTCTCGCCGCGTTATTGAGCCCATGGATCGCATCGCCCGGGCCTTGTTCGGTCAGGTACAGGAATACGGCAAAAAGTGCGGCTACGCATAGCAACAAAAATACGGCAAGGCTGATAAGTAAGGACTTTGCTGATGATTTCATGTTTCACTTTGCATGCCGACCGAAGACGGGGACGCTTTCCCGGTAACGGCATGGCCTTTGTTTTATGGAAATTCTGGCAACTACTCAGGTGCTGCCGCTTTTCTCCTTCCCCCTTGCAGGGGGAAGGCAGGGATGGGGGTAGAAAGGTGGGGTATCAAAGACACTTTGCGATGATTCCACCCTCCCACCCCCATCCTAACCTTCCCCCTTACATGGGGAAGGGACTGGCGTTGTGGCTATTTTCGAGCATACTACTTCGATCTGAGTAGTTACGATTTAACTTGTCATTGGCTACAAATGAATTGATTGGCAGGCTGAGCAGAAATTTACTCTTTTGCAGGTTTATTAAAAAACAACTTCTTAACGCCGATGTAGATGCCAAAAAACATCAGTAATATCCATGTAATCAATCCGGCCCACAGCAATACCCAATCCGAAGTATCAAAGCTTCGCGTGTATTGGTAAACCTTGCCCTGAATTCGCTGCGTGGGGGTAATGCGGGCATCGTCGCCATATTTGCCGATGAAATAATCCATGATCTGCTGCTTGGTCATGCCCTTGCTGATCATTTCGCCGACCTCGTTCTTCCATTCCAGGCCGCAGGTCATGTTGCAGTCCTCCAGGATGAGCGGGCATTCGCAGGGGCAGGCGAGATCCTTGGCCACTTCGTTGACCGTCAGCGCAAAGGCAGGGGATGGGGCGGCGGCATAAGCAACTGCCATGCATAAACACAAGGACAGCAATACCTGGCGCAGGTTAAGTCGCGTATTCATGTTGATTTGGCACGTTTTTTATTGCGCGAACGGATGAACCAGAAAGCTACCGCCGCAATGCACAACACACCCGCCCCGAAGAACGCGTAAATGATCGTCTTAATACTCCTCTGGGCTTCATAAGGCGCGCTCTGCGTCTGCGGGGTGCGCATGGCGGTGTACTTGATATCGACCGATGGATTGGGGTCGCTTTTCAGGTAGGCGATTTTAAATGCGTTTTCCTGGCCTTTGGCAATGCCCTCAAACTTGTAGACGAAATGGTTGAACCCTTTAATGACGCTGATCGCGTCGCTTGTTCCCGAATGGATAGCGCTGCCCGGCGGCGTCACGTTGAAATCAGTGCTGCGCAAGGGTTGCTGAATATCAACTTCCAGAGTTTTGACCGGGTGATTGGACTTGATCAAATAGGTCCATTCCTTTTTCTCTGTTTCGATGTCCAGCCGTGGCGTATGGAAGCTGAGATAAAAATTCGGATAGGGCAGCAGCAGGCTCACTTCGTCGTGGTCGCCCCGGTTGACTGTCCGGTAGAGCTGGCAAAAATGCTGCCCCTCATGCGATAGGCTGCAAGCGTCGCTGATGACCGAGCCCTTGGGGATGAGGAAACTGGTCTTGATGGGATAAGTTGGAACCTCTTCAAATTTGCCGTCATAAATAGCCAGCACGCTCGGATCGTCATACTCCGGCATGATGGCCACTTTCATGCGGCCTATCGACAGGTTTTCCGTAGGCGCGCCAGATTTCAGCGTATTACCGCCGTCACCGCCGCAACCTGAGTTGAGGATCGCGAGGATAGGGATAAGGGTGAAAATTTTAAGGTATCTTGCCGTGTTCATGGGTGGGCGATCCTGTAACTTGAATCCGGTGCGTTTGCCGCCGTCATCGAAATGACCATGGGTTGCTTGCTTCATCCTTGCGGGGCGCATTATAGCCTTAACGGAAGCTGAATTTTGACGTGGATCGCTATGGGTGCTTTTGAAAGTGGTGAACAACCCCAAACCCCTCTCAGCCTCCCCCCTTCGACTACGCTCAGGACAGGCTTGTCAGGGGAGGAGCATGGCTCTCCCCCTGACAAGGGGGAGCTGGAGGGGGTTTGTTCTTGGGGTCGCATACCACTTTCGAGCGCACCCACAGCGATCTGCGCATCTCGTGTCGATGCCGATAGCACGTTACCCGCGCCGCCACAAATACATCCCGATCATCACGCCCATCGCACTCAACGCTACCACGTAATGCGCCGGCGCTAAAGGATCGAGCGGCAGCATCAGGCTCACTATCACCGGAGTGAGTCCGCCGAACACCGCATAAGCCACATTGTAGGAAAACGACAATCCGGAAAAACGCACCCTTGGCGGGAAAGCCTGGACGGCAACACTGGGCACCACGCCGATCACGCCGACAAAAAAACCGCACAGGGCATACATTCCATTGATGTTCTGCGGCGCGACCGACATCTGCTGGTAGAACAGCGCCGAAGTGGCGCCCAACATCGTGCAGCCGGCCATCAGTACCCGCCCCGCGCCGTAACGGTCAGCCAGCGCACCGAAGGCCACGCAGCCCAAACTCAGGAACAAGGTCGCGATACTGTTCGCCTGCAAGGCGGTGGCGGCTGAAATGCCATAGAGTTTTTGCACCAGCGTCGGGGTCATCAATATCATCACCACCACCGCTGCGGACAGCAGCCAGGTCATCAGCATGGTCAGGATCACGGCGGGGCGGTGTTCGCGCAACACCGTTTTCAGCGGCAATTCGTCCGCCAGCGCCTGGCGCGCCTGCATCTCCTTGAATACCGGTGTTTCATGCAGCCACTGGCGCAGCCAGACGGACAGCAAGCCAAAGACACCACCGATGATGAACGGCACGCGCCAGCCTTCCGCGAGCAATTCGGCGGGCGCATACAGCTTGTTGACCGCCGTCGCCACCAGCGAGCCGAGCAGGATTCCGCCGGTCAGCCCGGCGGTCAGCGTGCCGCAGGCAAAGCCGACATGGCGCGGCGGCACGTGCTCGGAGACGAATACCCAGGCGCCGGGAATTTCACCGCCGATTGCCGCGCCTTGCAAAATACGCAGGGCAAGCAACAGCAGCGGCGCCCAGATGCCGATGACGGCATAAGTCGGCAGCAGCCCGATCGCCAGCGTCGGCACGGACATCAGGAAAATGCTCAGCATGAACATGCGCTTGCGCCCCAGCATATCGCCGAAGTGCGCCATCACGATACCGCCCAGCGGGCGCGCCAGATAACCTGCCGCAAAAATACCGAAGGTCTGCAACTGGCGCAGCCAGTCCGGCATGTCGGGCGGAAAGAATAGCTGCCCGATCACTACCGCGAAAAACACGAAAATGATGAAGTCGTAAAACTCCAGCGCACCGCCCAGCGCGGCTAACACCAGCGTCCGGTAATCATTGCGGCTCAATCTATGCATATTTCATTCCCTGTTCAACCCAGATAATCCATTTGGACGTAGGTCGGGCTTCAGCCCGACATGTCGGGTTAAAACCCGACCTACAACCTATTGATTTTGCAATGCCTCAAGAGCTAATGCCTCAAGAGCTAATGAACTATCTGGGTTCAATTCAACCTGAGCCGGACGAGCCGGAGCCAAAATGCGGGGCTCTGCCCTGCCCGTTAGAGCCAATCAACATGCGGAGTTTATGTGATACGAGCCATCACGACTAGCGCCCGGCTATGCCATGTAATCCCTCTAACCCGGGCGAGCCTATAAAAATTTGCGCAACCCCATCTTTTTATGGATAATGCGCGCCCCGTGAGTGCGTACACCCGCCGCACCGATCCCATCGCAAGGAAAAAAAATGAAAGCAGATATTCACCCGAATTACCAGGAAATCACCGTGACGTGCAGTTGCGGCAACAGCTTCAAGACTAAGTCAGTTATGAGCAAGCCGGAACTGAAGGTCGAAGTTTGCTCCGAATGTCACCCGTTCTATACCGGTACACAGAAGATTGTCGATACCGCTGGGCGTATCGATAAATTCCGCCAGAAATACGGCACCAAAGCTGCTGCGTAGAAACCTTGCGCAACGGTTTAATAAAAAAGGGTAACTACTCAGGTACTGCCGCTTTTCTCCTTCCCCCTTGCAGGGGGAAGGGACTGGCGTTGTAGTTATTTTCAAGCATACGACTTTGATCTGAGTAGTTACAAAAAAGGCAGCTTTGCTGCCTTTTTTATTTGGATCGGCGACAATGCCATCCGATACTACAATATCGAACAGGAGCTGACATGCGACTTTTGACTATTGCCCTTGTCTTGGCCATTTTGCCGCTGGCCGGCTGCGCGCCGAATCCGGTGACCGGACAAAGCGATTTTGTGATGATGTCGGAAAGCCAGGAAATCGCCCTCGGACGCCAATACAACGAGGAGGTGATCGGCAAGCAATACCAGGTTTACGAATCAAAGGTGTTGCAGGATTACGTCAACCGCGTCGGCCAGAAGCTCGCAAAAAATAGTCATCGCCCCAACCTGCAATATCACTTTGCCGTACTGGATTCTCCCGAAATCAATGCCTTCGCGCTGCCCGGTGGCTATGTCTATGTCACGCGCGGCATCATGGCCTATCTCAACAGCGAGGCGGAATTGGCCGCCGTGGTGGGGCATGAAATTGGCCATGTCACGTCACGCCACGGCGTGCGCCAGCAAAGCGCCGCACAAGCCGCGAATATCGGGCTGGCGGTCGCTTCGATCTTCGTGCCGGAACTCGGCACCGATATTGGGCAAAATCTGGCCAATATCCTCGGCGGCGCGTTGCTGTCCGGCTACGGGCGTGAGCATGAACTCGAAGCCGACCGTTTGGGCGCGCAATATCTGGCGCGTTCCGATTACGACCCGCAAGCCATCATCAAGGTTCTCGGGGTATTGAAAAACCAGGAATTGAAGGATGCGGAGCTGGCCAAGCAGGAAGGGCGCGAGCCGCGTCGCTACTCCGGCCTGTTCTCCACGCATCCGGACAACGACACGCGCCTGAAGCAGGTGGTCGGTGAGGCGGACAAGCTGGCGCCCGCCTCGCCATTTGAAGGCCGCAGCGAATTTCTCGCTGCCATCGACGGCTTGGTGTTCAACGATAATACCGATCAGGGTGTGGTGCGCAACAACCGTTTTTACCACGGAGAGCTGGGCATTGCGCTGCAACTCCCGGAAACCTGGCAGGTGCATAACCAACCCGAAGCGCTGGTTGCCGTCAGCCCCGGCGGCGAGGCCATGCTGCAAATGAAAATGGATCAGAAACCGCGCGGCACCCCGGTTGAATACGCGCGCCGTCTGGTCGGTTCAAGCGCGAATATTCAGCGCCTTGATCTCGACGGCCTGCCCGCCGCGACTTTCGAATTGCCTAACGTGATGGGCGGTGTGATCTACCACAATAAAAGCGCCTACATCCTGCAAGCGCAGGCCAAGACGCGCGGCGGCCTGAATGCGCACCGCAATCAAATTTTTGATACGGTGCGCAGCTTCCATGCAATTACCGCAGCCGAACGCAAGCTGGTCAAGCCGCTCGGCATCCGCATCATCACTGCGCGGCAGGGCGATACCTACGCCAGGCTCGCGCAAAACTCGCCGCTCGGCAAGTCGGCGGAAAGCTACCTGCGCCTGATCAACGCGCAATACCCGGGCGGCGAACTGCAGGCGGGGCAACGCGTCAAGATCATCGATTGATTGCTCTATTATCGTGGAGCGGCTCTAAATCTCAATAACTTATACTTGAGTTAATTGCTTGGATTATTTTGGCGTTGACAACAAAAGTTGGTGTGCTATATTTCGCCCGCCATCCAAAAGGAGCTATAAAGCTGCATGGGTAGCCGTATACGACACCCAGACATCTGGTGTGGTGTATGAGTTGTGCCGTGCAGGCTGTTGCTGGCTTGTACTTAAAAATAATAAAAAACAAAATAATAATAATGCGTATCAGTTCGCCTTTATTATCAAACCCACAGAAGTAAAAAATCGAAAGGAGTTATGACATGAGATTGCTCGCAGTCACCGTTTCCCTTGGGGCGGCTTTGCTGGTCACAATGACAGCGCCCAGCTACGCGGCTGGTGGAGATGCGATTTTTAAGAAGAGTTGCGCCAGTTGCCATTACACCGATGGTCCAGCAAAAGAAAAAACGATAGCGGATCAATTGGCAAAGAAGGGGCCGGAACTATTTTACGCCGGCAGCAAATTCCAGAAGGATTGGCTCACGGCGTGGCTGCAGGCTCCCAAGCCGATTCGCCCGATGAAATATAACTCGCTCACCGACAAAAATGCGGGTGATCACCCCAAGATGTCTGCTGGAGATGCGGCTGCAGTTTCGGAATTCCTGATGGGGTTGACCTCGAAGGATGTCAAAGCGGGCGTGATCAAGGCTAAGAGCAATGTTCAGGGCAAGAATATTTTCGCCAAAAAAATGCCGTGTAGCGGATGTCACGAATACTCGGATAAGGGCGCAGTACGCGGCGGGAAGAGCGGACCTTCCTTGGTTGGAGCCAGCAAGCGCTTGAATCCTGACTGGATTTACGCCTATATGGCAAACATCAAAGCATTCAAACCGGTTCGGGATATGCCGGACTTTGGCAGCGTGCTTAATCCGAAAGACCTGGAGAACGTGGCTGCTTATGTGGCTTCTTTCGAGTAATGCGAACGAATGGAGGATAAACTCATGTCGAGATTTGTAATAGTAGCAGCTACGGTATTTGGCTTGGTTCTGGGTGCAGCGGGCTCAGCGCAAGCGGCAGATACAAAAGAGGTGTTTGATTTTTATTGCGCCCAGTGCCACGGGACTGCAGGTGATGGCAAGGGTATCAACGTCACCAAGGATTTCGCCACCGATCCGCGCAATTTCACCAACAAGGAAGATATGGCGAAGCGCACCGATGAGGACATCAAGACAGTCATCAGGGATGGCGGCCCCTCCATCAGCAAGTCGCCCTTGATGCCGCCTTGGGGGGCAACTCTCAGCGCGGCGGATGTGGATGGCTTGCTTGCCTACATCCGTAAAATGGCCAAATAAGGCATGGGGCGCGAGACCGGAATGAGAAAATACCTGAACAAAAAATATCTTGCTGACGGGCTTATTTTTTCCGGGATGATGGTGAACGTCATCTTCAGTTGCCTGATCATGTATTACTTTGTCTTGTAGCCAGTATGACGGAATCCGAAAGGGGGCTATCCCCTTTCGGAGTTGTTGTGCGTCCGTAACAAGCAGATAAACCGCTTAGAGAGGGGTTGGAATATGAGCGCAGATAAATGCAGTACAGAGGAGTGTGGGACATCGAAGTATCCCTGGGCGGGGCCGGCTTTTTTTGTGTCGACCCTGATTGCATTGATTGTTTTCTTTGTGTGGTTTTTGGGGGCGTAACGACATGAAAGATTATTTTTTACCATTCGTTGGCGCATTTATTGTCTTTGGTGCCGTATTTTTTGGCTTGGATTTCGCCATGATGCATCTTCAAGGGTTGACGCTGACGTTTAACCATTAAGAGATTGGTTTCCATCGCTTGATGAGACGCTTTCCTGGTTAAGGTGCTAGCAAGCAAGCGTGCCTGGGACGGGATGATCCTTTACTAATACGGTATATCGAAAAAAATCGGGAGTAAATCTTGCTAACAAGAAATATAAGATTAATCGGCGGGGCATTTTTATTGGCGGTTTTTGCCATGTTTATGCTGCCTGCCTTCACGCCTGCCGCGAGCGCATCCGAGGCAGCAGCGTCCGCAGCGGCCCCTGCTGCAGCGGTCGCGACTGCACCTGCTGAGACACCTGCAGCGCCTGCTGCAGCATCCGCAGCGGCACCTGTAGATGCCGCTGCTGCCAAAACAGACGCCGCTCCAGCTGCGGCGGCGGAGATTTCCGTCCCCGTGCCAAAATTGACCGAAGCGGATTACCCCAAGATTCAAGGGGTGAATTCACGGGTGGCAGTGTGGCTGGTGGCCCAGTTGCACCTGTGGTTCGGTGCGTTTGTGGTGGCGGTGCCGATGTTCGTGTTCATCATCGAGGCCATCGGCATGGCGACCCGGGATGAGCGCTATGACAACATGGCCTACGAGTTCATCAAGGTCAGTATCACCGCCTATTCGCTTACCGCGCTTCTGGGCGGCTTGCTGTCTTTCGGCCTGATCCTGTTCTATCCGGACTTGTTTAAATATATGGCCTTGGTCTTCAAGGAAAGCATGTGGGCGTATGCGCTGCTGTTCTTTGCCGAGAGCGCGGTCTTGTATGTTTATTATTATGGCTGGCACTGGCTCCAGGGCGGCAACAAAAAGTGGGTACACCTGACTTTCGGCTTGCTGCTCAATGCGGTCGGTTGCTTGCTGATGTTCCTGGCCAATGCCTGGACAACCTTCATGATGAGCCCTGCGGGGCTGGATCCGGCGGGCGTGTTCCATGGCGATACTTGGGCTGCGATTCACAATTTCCTGTGGAACCCGATCAATATTCACCGGGTGGTCGCGAACGTGGCCTATGGCGGCTCGATTGTGGGCGCCTATGCTGCCTTCAAATTCCTCAGCGCCAAGAACAAGGATGAACGTGCCCATTATGACTGGATGGGTTACAACGCCAACTTCATCGCGATAGCGGCGCTGTTGCCGCTGCCTTTCGCCGGCTACTATCTCACCGCAGAAATATATGCCTATAGCCAGCAAATGGGCATCACCCTGATGGGCGGCGCGTTTGCCTGGCTGTTCATCATCCAGGCCGTGTTGATCGGCGCCCTGTTCCTGTCGGCCAACTATTATCTCTGGTGCGGCATAGGGCGCAGTGAAGGCGCTTATCGCTACAACCCCAAGATCAAATATATCGCCATTGTCCTGGTGGCGGCTTTCCTGGTGTGGTTTACGCCGCACACGCTGGTGCTGACCAATTCCGAGCTCAAGAGCCTCGGTGGACCCTACCATCAATATCTGGGGGTGCTGGGCATCATGCCGGCCAAAAACACGGCGGTGAATTTCCTGCTGCTGGGAACCTTCCTGAGCTTCGTGTACTACCGGCGCGCCAATAAAATTGCCACTGTATCCTGGGTAAAAGCGGGCAATGCGGCGCAGATCGCCCTGTTTGTCACGGCTGCCATCAACATTATGGTACTGGGTATCTATTACGGCTACTTCACCAATACGGTGTACAAGGTTGCGGCTTCCATACCGCAGGTTCTGACGACGTTGGTTGTCATCATTCTCAGCGTGGTGCTCGACTCGTTCATGTACAAGGGGGCGAAAGAAGTGGCGCCGCTGCATTGGGGGCGCATGCCCAACCGTTCGCAGTACGCGCTATTTCTGTTGGCGGTGTCCTTCACCTGGCTGATGGGGCTGATGGGCTACGTCCGTTCCGCGATCCGCCAGCACTGGCACGTGTCCAACGTGTTCCGCGATAACTCTCCGGATGCCTTTACGCCGGATCTGGGTTATGCGGCCAACATTGTGTCGACAGGTACGCTCATATTCATGGCCATGGTCATCTTTGTGTTCTGGCTGAGCACGATCAGCGGCAAACATGTGGTTGCAAAAGGTTATTGGAAGGAACAAGCATGACCAATTTTCTTAAGGTTTCCATTTTCAGCATCTTGATGGTGGGCGCATTCTGGGGGTATTCGAATTTCGGCATCCCGACGATTAAACCCGCGCCGCCCCCCGTAGAGGAGAAGCTGGATCTCGGTGCGATGACCATGGATCAGTTCATCGCGCTGGGCGGCAAGATATATAACGGCAAGGGGACGTGTACGCTGTGCCATAACTCGATGGGCCGGGCGCCAATGCTCGACACGATCGGTGCGAAGGCAGAAGAGCACATGAAAGATGCCCGTTACAAGGGCACGGCAAAAACGGTCGAGGAGTATATCCACGAGGCGATGGTTAAGCCTTCGGCCTATGTAGTTTCTGGATTCGGTAAAGCGGGAACCAACGATACCGAAAGCCCGATGCCGGATGTGACGGGTGGCGGGATCGGTCTGAACGAGGCCGAACTCGCCGCTGTTATCGCTTATCTCCAGGACTCGGGCGGTGCCGAAGTGACGGTCGCCATTCCAGCCATGCCCGCCGCAGGTGAGGAGGCGCCGAAGGCAGAGGAAGCTGCTCCGCTAAAAACGGCTGAAGAGGTCATCGCCAAGTACACCTGCGGTATGTGCCATAAGATTCTGGATCAGACTGGCGCGTTGGGGCCGGATCTTACCAAGATTGGTGCCAAGCAGAGCAAGGAATATTTGCGCCAGGCGGTACTCGATCCCGATGCGGTTATTGCAAAAGGATTTGCCGGGGGCATGATGCCCAAGACCTATGGAGAGCAATTGAAAGCGCAAGAGCTTGAGTTGCTGGTTAATTATATGGCAGGGTTGAAATAATCATGACAACACAGAAAAGACGCATTCCCCGTTTGTTGCAACTCGCCCTGGTTATACTGGGGGTGTTTTTCAGCTTCATCCTGGTTTTCGACGTGATTCTGGGACAGTTGATCCCCAAGAGCCTGCTCACCATGTATATGGTGTTCGTGGTGGCCGGGGTGGTGATGGTATTTACCTTTACCGAGGAAGGGGCACAGGAGCTGGTGGGCCCCATCAAAGCATTGGTCGAGGATCCCTCCAGGAAAATGGTGCGCAATGTGGTGTTTGTGATTGTGCCGCTGCTGGCCGGTTACTATACCTACTCGAGCCTGATGCCCAGCTTCGAGGCTCCGGTGGAGTTGCGTACCATCCACCCCGCGCCGCCCAGCAAGTTCAAGGCGTATGGCAAGAGCTTCAACCTGGCTACACTGGAGAACCCTTATCGCAAATTCGAGAAGGAATATCCGGCGAAGTTTGCCGAGCTGGTCAAAGCGGGCGGTAATGTTTACATCCAGAATTGCCAGTATTGCCACGGCGATAAACTGGATGGCAAGGGACCTTACGCATCGGGGTTGAACCCCACGCCGCTCAACTTCCAGGACGTGGGCACCATCGCGCAGTTGCAGGAATCCTTCCTGTTCTGGCGTATTGCCACCGGCGGCCCGGGCTTGCCTGCTGAGGCAGCGCCGTGGATTTCATCCATGCCCATCTGGCAGGATTTCCTGACCGAGGATGAGATATGGAAAGTTATCCTGTACCTGTATGACTACACGGGCAGACGGCCAAGGTCGTGGGCAAATGAATAATCTGCGATTGGGAATAATTATGAGTTCTGTAAAAAAACTGGCTTTCCTAACCTTCTGTGCCGCGCTGTTTATGGCGGGGTCGGCCTCGGCGAAACCGGGGGCAGCCGACAAGGGCAAGATAATCTATGACAAACGCTGCACCTGGTGTCACGGCGCGGAGGGTGCGGGTGACGGTGCGGCCCAAGACCGCCTCAACCCGCCGCCACGGGATTTTACTTCCGGCAACTACAAGATCAAAACATCCGGTTTTGAAGACATGACGCCGAATGATGACGACGTCTATCGCATGATACGCGATGGTATGCCGGGCACCGCCATGCCGGGTTGGAGCGACTTGCTGAACGAGCAGGATATGTGGGACTTGGTGGCTTATGTCAAAACCTTCGCCGGCTTTGACAAGCCTCCCGCCAAGCAGGTCGACTTCGGCTCGCAGGTCAAAAGTTCTGCCGAAAGCATCGAGAAGGGCAAGAAGTTGTTCGAGGATGGCGATCGCTGCGTGGAATGTCATGGCAAGTCGGGCAAGGGCAGCGCCAGCAAGCGGCTCAAAGGGGATAACGGCGAGCGTACCTGGCCGCGCAATCTGACCAAGCCTTGGACTTTCCGTGGCAGCAATGATCCGAAGGACATATTTACGCGGGTTTCTACCGGCATCCCCGGTACTGCGATGCCCTCCTTCATCGATCCGGCGAGCAAAAAGAAGCTCTCGACCGAAGAAATTTGGCATGTGGCCAACTATGTGGCATCGTTGGCCAAGACCGATAAACTGGTTAATGCGGAAAACACCGTGGTCAAGGCGGACATGGTGGAGGGCGAATTGCCCGCCACGCCGGAAGATGAGCGCTGGGAAAAGTCTACCCCGACCACTTTCGCCCTGGTTCCGCAAATCATCGGCGAGGAGCGTTATTTCACGCCTTCCAATGACTCCATTACGGTGCGCGCGATGTATAACGACAAGTCGATTGCGATGCTGCTGGAGTGGGATGACCGCACCAAGAGCATTCCGGGGGATGATAGCGCAGGTAAGCTGGCCGATGCGCCGATTGCGGAAGACGGCGTCGCGGTGCAACTGCCCGTCGTGATTCCCAAGGAAATGCAAAAACCTTATTTCGGCATGGGAGATGAGGCGCATCCGGTCAACATCTGGCACTGGAAGAGCGGCACTACTGAGGCGGCAGAAACACTCGGCCTGATGACTAGCAAAGGCTTCAAGTCGATTGAGAAGCGCGAGGCGGCCGGGGTCGGGCTCAAGGCCAAGGCGATTTATAGCGATGGTACCTGGAAGGCGCTGATAACCAGGCCGCTCACTACTTCCGCACCCGAGAAGGATATTCAGTTTATTGAGGGCAAGTTCATCCCGGTTGCTTTTGCCGCTTGGGATGGCAGCAATAATAGTGAGAAAGGCTCGAAGCACACCATGACTACCTGGTATTGGCTGTTGTTGAAGCCGGCTACCGGTTCCAAGCCTCTGGTTCTGGCGCTGCTGGTCGCGGGACTGTTTGTGGCGGGACTGTTGTGGTGGTCGCGTAGCGCTGCCAGGAAAACTGCTGCCTGATTCAGGGAGCCTCTCAAATTATTACGCCAGCGAAGCCGGTGTCCAGTTTATAGATAAGACCTGAGCCTGTCCTAGGCTTGTCGAGGGGACGGAATGGCGGTGTTTGATTTTGAGAGGCGCATCTGGCAGGATGCAGTCAGTACAAGAAAAAGGTGATTACGTCACTTATTTGTTTACAGTGAAATAATCGCGGCGGCGAAGTTGGGCGAGCGGCATTGCCAAAAAACTCGCAACCTGTTTATCCGCAAGGGGTGTGCTATGGAAAATGAATACGTCAGGCGCGGTGTAAAGACCAAGTTGTTCGGTTTTATCATCATGGCTTTGGGAGTGCTGGATATTTTGCTGAACCTGCGCGGCGGGTTGCCCGCTTATGAAAAATTCATTTTTCTCATTTTATTTGGGGCTTGCGTGTTCGCCGTAGGTGCGGTTCGCAGCGGGAAGCAGGCTTCTGACGGGCAGGGCATTCAGGCTGGAGGCAGTGGAGCGCAGTGAGGGGGCTGATGAGAAACTGCCGCTCGGCATGTGCTTCGCTTCCGCCCCGTTCATCACGTTATGTGCAAAACATCGCCATTTTTTCTTTGTACCCCGCATTAACGTAAATTTTTTTTCACCTCTCTCTTGACGATGGTATTCATTTTGGGCATGATGCGACAAAATGCCGCAGCGACAATATGTCGCAGGGTTGAGCGTGGCAAGGTTTAGGGTGAAGCGTGGCAGTGTTGAGTGAATGCAGTACAGTGTTGAGTAAGAGCAATCGTAGTGGTAGCTAGTAAATGTGTTGGTTTGAAGGTCGGCGTAAACATTACGCTATCCTATTAATTAAGCAGTTGCGAACAAGGGGAGTAATAATGCAAAACAAAACGAAATTTTTAATGATGAGCGCTCTTTCAATGAGTTGCTTGATGGCTAGCACAGCGAATGCGGCTGCGGATAAATCGCAGGTCATACCGGGGTGGCAGGTTGCGGTTCCGGATGGCAAGGATACGCCGACCATCGACCCGATGATCCTGTACTCGTCCGGCGGTGTGGACGGCAAGATGGCGATCATCGGTATTCCCAGTTTCAAAACCTATCGCCACGTTGATTGCGGCGTGGACACGCACGAAATTTCCTTCGGCGGCAGCAACAAGGGTAACAAGAACGGTACGCCGGACGGCAAATACGTTTACCTGAACGACAAGGGCGCCAACACGATTTGCGAGTTCGATATTCAAACCGGCTATTTGGCCAGAGTCATTGCTCTGCCTTTCCCGTTTGGCGTTCACCATATTGCAATGAGCACCGATGGCAAGCACCTGTTTGGAACGGGTGAGTATAGCGGCAAGATGGCCAAAGTCGAGATCAAGACCGGCAAGACCGAAGTGATTGACTGGGGTCCTTCACCGAGCGCGCCGGACTATATCGACGCCAGCAGGGATGGCAAGTATGTTTTCGCGGGTAACTATTACCATTCCACCGTGGGTGTGTTTTCCACCAGCCCTTTCAAGCTGATCAAGGAAATCCCGGTAGGCAAAAATCCGCACGGCACCGACGTCATCCCTGAAAGTACGCTGGTGCTGGTGAGCGACAAGCTCTCGGCGACCATGACCATCATCGATACCCAGAAATTGGCGGTCAAGAAAGTATTGCCGACTTGCGCGGGTCCTCTGCATTCGGTCATGGACGTGTATAACAAGGACGGCGGTTCCTACCGGGCTGGCATAGATAGCCCGGATGGCCTGACTTCCAAGTACGCCTACGAGAGCTGTTTCGTGGCTGATGCTAACGTGAAGATTGACCTGAAAAAACTTGAAGTGGTTGACGAGATTCCGACCCACTATAGAACCGGGCATATTTCCATCAGTCCGGATAACTCCTACGTGATGGCGTTGAACAAGTTCTCAACCGGCCTGTTCAGCCCAACGGGTATTGTCTTCCCGGTCAACTTCGAGATGTGGGATGCGCGGGAAAAGAGCCCCACCTACGGCAAGACTCTGAAGATCATGCCGGTGGACGGCGAGCCGCATAACGCCAAGGGACTGATGGCTTATCTGGTCAAAGATTGGACCAAGGGCCAGGCAGAGCAGGGCGGTTTGATCAATGGCAGAACCGATCTGTTGGATCCTCCGCATCGTGCATTTTCGAAGCGCTACTTTATTCCCAAGGAAACCACACCGCCGGGTGTCAAGCTGGTTGATGGCGTGAAGGAAATTCACATGAAGGCCTTCAGCTACGGTTACATCCCCCGTCAGGTCAGGGTGAACAAGGGCGACAAGGTGCGGCTGTTCGCTACCAACATCGACAAGGCGGCCGGTATCACCAAGAATCCTGACGTCACGATGGGTTTGACGATCTATGGCCCTTATGGTCAGCGGTCCAACATGGATCTGCCGCGCGGCGTGACTTCAGTGCATGAGTTCACGGCGGATATTGCTGGCGAATATGAAATCTTCTGTACGCACTTCTGCGGACCGTTGCATCTGGAAATGAGAGCAGCGTTCTTTGTTGACGATCCCAAAAAAGGCGCTTCCAACCTGGCTGTGGGTGACTATGACAAGGCGCAGCATCTGCCAGGCTTGTTGGAAGAGGGTCAGCTTACTGTAGCGGAGCGTGTGAAGGGTCTGTAATCGACTCTTTGCACCCAAGATACGGATGAATAACCGGTCACCCCCTCGCGGGGGTGGTCTAAAGAGGGAGAAATAAAAAATGAAGAATGCCAAGTTGAAAATAGGCCTGATCGCAGTGACGAGTTTGGGCATGATGTGGGGAAGTGCGTCATCTTTTGCCGCGCCGGAGAAGCGCTGTACCGCCGGTGGGCAGAAGGTGGTGTGCCCTACCGTAACTGAAGAAGAAGCGAAAAAAGCATCCGCCGCGTTTCTGAAAGAAGGCGATGACATGGAGCAAGGTAAAGGCGGTAGTACCTATGGTATTGCACCGTTCGATTACTTGACGGGTGTAGGCAAGCGCAGCAACTCCGACACCAAAACTTTCAAGACGGACAGCGGTTATGGCGGAGAAACCAAAGGCGGTCTCAAGACAGAATTGTGGGATCGCGTAAAAGCGCCTTCGTCGGATGGCGTGACCGATAAAAGCGTGTACGATCAGTGGACCAACAACTGGTCGCCCAAATTTGGCGCAACGCTGGTTGCCGGTGCTGACCCGAATCATGGTAAGACTTATTACTACTCCTACTGTATCGCCTGCCACGGCTGGTTGATGCACGGTGACGGCCCCAGCGCTTCCGAGTTGAACCCACGCCCGAGAACACTGACCCGTGGCGATTACATGAACAAGAAGACCAACCTTGAGTTGTTTGCGGTGATCAAGGGTGGCGGCGAGCAGGTATCGCTGTCTTCGTCCATGCCTAATTGGGGTAACGTGCTGCAGGATCAGGACATCTGGAACGTCATCGCCTTTATCCGCGCGATGCAGGATGTACCGCCACCCACCAGCGTGGAAGCATACCTTAACCCTAAATCTACCTTCAAGCCGATCAAGGGTGATGTAGATGCGCTCAATGCTTCGAAGAGCGCGGAATTCAAGGATATCCAAGAGACGATTGAATCCGAAATGACCGGGCGCGCTCCTGGTACCGAGCTGGTCGGCGGCGGGTATGTCTCTGGCGGAAACAGGCTTGACGCGAGTGCAGTTCCACTTAAGGTCAAAAATTAAGGGTGCGCTATGCCGAATCACCTGAATATCTGGGTGTGCAAGTAGGCCTGAAATACTGAACCTGTAATAGATAGTTTGGGCGAGGTATATCCTGCGGAAGAAATTCCAGGGATATACCTCTCTTGTTTTGTGGCGGCAGAAATAATGCTCTTGTTCAAATATCAGGCATCCGAATTTGACCTATAATTCGCGATTCTGCGTATCTAGTGTTCCCAAAGATTAAAGCAAAGAGGTGCATCACATGACGTCCCAAGTTTCTTTGGCCGTTGCCGAAGAGTTTCACCCATCGCTAGACACCCGTTTGTATCAACGTATCCTGGTGGCGCTGGATTCTTCCGACCATGCCAATGCCGCCATGCAGAGCGCCACCGAATTGGCGGATCTGGTGGATACACCAGTGATTACCGGCAGCCATGTCTATGCCGCCAAGCTGCATGACATGCGCTTTCGCCAGATGGAAGGCGGCCTGCCCGAACAGTTCCGGCAAGAACAGGAACTGGAGCGCCAGCGGGATGTGCATGACGACCTGATCACGCGCGGCTTGTCGATCATCACCGACTCTTATCTCGACCAGGCCGCCAACGAATGCGAACGGCTTGGCATCGACTTCAAGCGCAGCTCGCTTGAAGGTAAAAATTACCGCGAGCTTACGCGGGAAACCAATTCAGGCAATTACGATTTACTCATTATGGGAGCCTTGGGGCTGGGCTCAATAAAAGGGAGCCGGCTGGGCACCGTGTGCCGGCGGGTGGCGCGGCGTTCGGCCATCGATACGCTGGTCATCAAGGAACCCGAGCGCGCGATCAAGAAAGGCCCGATAGTTGTCGCGGTGGACGGCTCAGCCAAGTCTTACGGTGGCTTGCTCACCGGGCTGGCGTTAAGCAAAAGCTGGCAGATTCCGGTCAAGGTCATTGCCGCCTTTGACCCCTATTACCATTATGTTGCCTTTAACCGGATTGCAGGCGTGCTGTCCGAAGAGGCAGGTAAGGTATTCAAATTCAAGGATCAGGAAAAGCTGCACGAAGAGATCATCGATTCGGGATTGGCAAAAATCTATGATGGTCACTTGGCCGTTGCCCGATCCATCGCCGGGGATTTTGGCGTTGAAATAGAAACCGAGCTGCTGGATGGCAAGCCTCACGACGCCATCGAGAGGTATGTCAAGAAAATCAAACCCTCCTTGCTGATCGTCGGCAAGCTGGGCATCCATGCCGATGATGAGCTCGACATCGGCGGCAATAGCGAGCATTTACTGGAAAATGTGGACTGCGCCATTTTACTCAGCATGCGCGAATACCAGCCCAAAATCGACGTTGTGTCCGGCGTCACTACCTCCTGGACCCATGAAGCCGAAGCACGGATGGATCGGGTGCCTTCCTTTGTGCGCAATATGGCGCGCATGGCCATCATGCGCTACGCGCAGGAACATGGCCACACCGTCATCACCCAGAAGATTGTGGACGAAGCGACTGCGCAGCTCATGCCGAACCATGCGGAGCAGGCTATGGGGGAAATCGTCGCGGCTTACGATGCGGGAGAATTGAAGCGCAAGCCAGCGGCGGAAGAGGTCATGCGCTGGTCAGACGAGGCGGTTGCGCTGTTGCGCACCGTCGAAGACCTCTCGGTGCGCGGCAACCTCAGTATGCGCGCCGAGAAGAAAGCGCGTCAGGAAAAGTGCGACGCAGTTGAAGCCAAGCACATTAAACCGTTCCTCGACGCCGAAGCGCCGGATAGCGCCCAGCCCGCGGCGGCGGGGCTGCCCGGTTCACCCGAAATTCATTGGCAGGCCGCCGCGCTGGCGCGCCTGATGCGGGTGCCTGAGGGTTTCATGCGCGACCGGTGCAAGCAGAGCATCGAGAATTTTGCCCGGCAAAATGGCCACGCCGAAGTCACTCTGGACGTGGCAGAAAACGGCCTCAAGCAGGCGCGCGGCGAAATGGAAAAAACCATGATGGGAAAAAGCGAGCCGGCTGCCAAGGGCGGTTGCCCGTTTGGTTTCGGCAAAAAAGCCCAGAACTCCCAGGACGGGAACCCTCAAGACGCGAGCCAATAATGGATGTATCTCGCACCGCCGATGCAAACGGCCTGTTTCTGCTCGCCATCAACCTGACCAAGCGCTGTAATCTCGCCTGTGCCCATTGCTACATGGATGCGGAAACCATGAGGCACGGCGATAAAAATGAGCTGACTACGGAAGAGGTGTGCGGCCTGCTGGATGAGATTGCGACACGCAGCACTGAAACCATGGTCGTGCTCACCGGCGGTGAACCGATGATGCGTGGCGACTTGGAGGAGCTGGTAGCGCATGGTACCGGACGCGGCCTTGCGATAGTGGTGGGGACAAACGGCGTGGCGCTCACCGACAGGCGCGTGCAATCGTTGAAGGCTGCCGGCGCGATGGGTGCCGGGATAAGTGTCGATTCTCTCGACCCCGAAAAACACGATGCCTTCCGCGGGTTGTCAGGCGCGTGGGAGAAAACCATGCAGGGCATCGAGGCCTGCAAGCGCCACGGCTTGCCCTTCCAGATCCATTTCTCCGTCACCGAATCCAATGCCGACGAAGTGCCGGGCATGATAGATTTTGCCCGGGCTTCCGGGGCGCGGGTGCTGAACGTGTTCTTCCTGGTGTGTACCGGTCGCGGTGAATCCATGTCGGACATCAGCCCCATCACTTATGAGCGGGTGCTCAACCAATTGGTGGCGGCGCAGGAGCAGAGCAGGGATTTGCTGATCCGCGCCCGCTGCGCCCCCCATTACAAGCGCATCGCCTATCAGCGCAACCCGCAATCGACGCTCACCCGTGCCGCCGGATACGAGGGCGGCGGTTGTCTGGCCGGCATCCATTATTGCCGCATCACCCCGGAAGGCGGCGTGACGGCCTGCCCGTATATTCCCGATGAAGAAGGCAACATCCGCGATAAAAAATTCTGGGATATCTGGAATCAATCACCCACCTTTCAGGCGCTACGTAATCCCAAACTGCAAGGCAAGTGCGGCAGTTGCGAATTCAGGAAATTGTGCGGCGGTTGCCGCGCGCGACCCCTCGCCCTCGGCGACAGCCTGATGGATACCGATCCCTGGTGCGTTTATGTACCCGAGGGAGCCGCCGTCATCGAGCCGCTGGCCGAGCAAACTGAAACGCTGTCCTGGAGTGAAGAGGCGGGGAAGCGCCTGTCGCGTGTTCCCTCCTTCCTGCGCAAGATGGTCAAGAAACGCGCTGAAAGTTATGTGCATGATCTTGGCTTGCATGTGGTGACGGAAGAGCATTTGGCAACTTTGTCCGCCAAACGCTTCGGCAATGGCGGGCCGCCGCGACCCGATATGAAATCTGGCGCAGCAGGAGACGCAAACCTGCAAGCCGCATCATCGGCGGCAGGCCAGGCTTCTGCTGCCACGTTGCCGTGGAGCGAGCAGGCGCGCGAGCGCCTTGCGGCCATGCCCGCTTTCCTGCAGGAAGGGATACGCGCGATTGCCGAAGATGTCGCGCGTTCCGAGGGCAGACTGGAAGTCAATATCAAGCTGTTGGACAGGCTGGAATCGGAACAGCCACCCGGTCGCAGTTTTTCATGGACGGATGAATCCGACCAGTTGCTTACGGTCTTCCTAGCCGAAAAAGCGCCACAGGTGCGCATGTTTGTTGAGCCTGCTCTGGAGGGCGCCGCTGAAAGCTTCACCCAAAAGCGCCGCGCCGCCACCGTTGAGAGAGCGGACGTCGAGGCAGCCATTGCACAACTGACCGGCGGAGTGGAATGGGACGCAGATGCTTTGGCGCGCGTGCTGTCCGCGCCCGATTTCAACCGGGCGGGAATCAAGAAAGCCGCCGAATTCAACGCGCGCAAGGAAGGTTTGGCGCGCATTACTTCCAGCGACCTGACGCGCTTCCGCAATAACGCCATGATGCGCGCGGTGCAGCGCATGAAGGGGTTCGGAATGCAGGAATTGAGCTTCGATGCCTACGAGATTGCGCGCGATCGCGTGCCGCGCCTCAAGGGCAATCCCGAAGCCGACAAGCGTTTTGATACCATCAAAAATTTTGTTGCGGCACGGGAAAATCCCGGCGATCTGCTGGGTCAGGATTTGCTCGAAAAAATGAAGGCGCAACTCAAGGCAAACAAGTAAAATTCCGCCCGATTGCAACTACTCAGGTGCGGCAATTTTTCACCTTCCCCGCTTCCATGGGTAAGGAACTGGCGTTGTGGTTGTTCTGTGAGCAAATCGTTTGACCTGAGCAGCTACGCCAGATTGGATAAAACACAAGTCAGCAGCATAGCGATGAATAAAGTTGACGTACTCATTATCGGTGGCGGTATTTCAGGCTTGGCTTCCGCCTGGTGGCTGGCGCGCAGCGGTCTTTCGGTCGAGGTATGGGAGGCCGGCGAGCGCTCGGGCGGCAAGATCATGAGCACCCGGCAGGACGGCTATCTCACCGAACGCGCCGCATCCATGGTGTTGAATTTCCGCCCCGAAGTGGCGGAGCTGATGCGCGAGGCCGGACTGGAATCGGCAAAAACCGCCCGCTTGCCTGGCGCCGAGGCGCGCCGTTACCTGTTGCACAAGGGGCGACTGAAAGCGCTGCCCATGCGTTTGGGCTCCATGGTGGTTTCACCCTTGTGGAGCCTGCGCGGCAAATTGCGCCTGCTGGCCGAACCGTTCATCTTCTCCAGCGGGCGGAGCGAAGAATCGGTCAGCGAATTCATCACGCGCCGTCTTGGCCGCGAAGTGCTGGAAAAAGCCATGGAGCCTTTCGTTGCCGGGACGCTGGCCGCAGATGCGGATCAGGCCAGTGCCGCTGCCGTTTTGCCGCGCCTGATGGCTTTGGAGCAGCGCTACGGCAGCATCGGAGCGGGAGTGCTGGTTAACCGTGTATTACGCCGCAGCACGGCCAGCGCTACCGACACGTTCTCCTTTCGTGGCGGCATGGCTACTTTGGTGGAGGCGCTGGCACAGGCTCCCGGAATCAATTTGCGCACCGGCCATACCGCGCAAGAGCTGGTGCGCGAGCGGGAGGGCTGGCAAGCTGTAGCGGCAACGCCGCACGGGCAGCGCACCGTGTCAGCCTGCCATGTGATTGTGGCAACGCCCGCACCTGCTGCTGCTGCACTGGTCAATCCGCTGGACAAGGAGTTGGCGGAATTGTTGCGTGGCATTGGTTACGCACCGGTGAATGTCGTGCATGCCGGGATGGCGCGCGACGCCGTGGGACATCCGCTGGATGGCACCGGATTCCTCGCGCCCAAAGGAGAAAGCGGAACCCTGACGGGCAATCTGTGGATGAGCGCCCTGTTTCCTGATCGGGCACCTCCGGGTAAAGTCCTGCTGACCTCTTATCTCGGTGGCGCGCGCGCTCCCAAGGTGGCGGATTGGGACGACGGACGCCTTGTCGATGAGACATTCAGAACACTACGCCCGCTCATGGATTTAAAATCTGACCCGGAGATGGTGCGCATCGACAGGCACTGCGAGGCGCTGCCAGCGTATCACGGCGCCTACCAGGCGCGCATGCAGGCAATCACGGCGCGCTTGCAACATATTCCCAGCCTTCACCTCGAGGCCAACTACCGGGGCGGGGTGTCGGTGCGTGATCGCCTGGTGTGTGGACATGCCGTGGCGGATCGTATCTTGGGAGCGCAATGCTGGCCATCCGTTGAAAGAAAGCGGCGCGAGGAAGCGCAGCAGTCAGGCACAAAAACTGCCTATTCGCTGGAATCAATGGATGCGGCTCTTGAATAGTGCTGGTAAGCGGAGGCGCGTTTGCAAGTGTGTGGGTGTGTAATGGGTTGGATGAGTGCAAGCTACATATAGTTATAGAATGAGCAACGCTTTAAAAACCACTGTAATCTGATCCGAAGGCTGAGTGTTTGAAAAGTAAGGAGGGCAAATGAAAAACTTGCGAGTGAGGATAATATCCATAGCTCTGGGCTTGAGCATCATGGTTTTTGCCGGTGCAGGATTTGCGGCGGAACCGTTAAAGAAAGATAGGAATCGTTCCCATATAGAGATAGACCCGGTCAATACTGGAACGTACACTGGTGATGCTGGCAAGGACAACTATATTGGAAATTGTTCGCCCTGCCATGGGGATACCGGGAAAGGGGATGGCCCTTTGGCAGACACGCTAGGTGAAGGGTTAAAGGCCCGTAATTTGAGCGATGCACAACTGCTATCGGCGCGCACTGATGAGTTTCTTTTTAAAGTTGTCAAATCGGGCGGCGCTGCGGTGGGGTTTTCCGAGGCTATGCCGAGCTGGAAAGAAACTTTTACCGATGCAGAGATAAAACAAATTGTTCAATATGTCAGGAACAGTATCTGTATGTGTAAATACAAAGCCAAATAATCCATTAGTGGGGAACGCCGTTGTAGGAGCGCAATTTATTGCGCGATTTTGACTGTCGCGCAATAAATTGCGCTCCTACACAGAACCGATCGAGTGCGCATATATGAGCATGACTGATTCAGAACTTTGTTTTGCCAGGCGAGCCATCAAGCGCAAAAAACTCTTCCTGGCGCTCTCGATTACAAGCGTGATCGCGGGGCTGGGTTTGGCACTGTATTACGCTTGGCAGTTCGCCACACAGCCCGATTTTGCGCCCGGCATCCATTTTGTGTTGGTGCTGTTGATTCTGCTGATGGCCAGGCAAAATCTGCGCCAGTACTATTACGCAAAAATTCTGGAAAAATTGCTTACCTGAAAAAAACAGAGAAAAAATTAGGGAACGGTTTTCCTGTCCTCTTTATGCGAACCTGGCGCTTGCTTGTTTTTTAGCGCCACTTCTATGGGTCTTTGCGCTACGGGCGTTTCAGCCAAACGAATCAGCGCCTGATCGCCCTGCAAGAGCTTCTTGATGTCTTTCGTGCCCCAATCCGGCTCCCAATTTCCGACCAAGCCGTTCCAGACCTGTGTAATTGCAACTGTCTCCGCATCGGAGAACGGCTTAAAGTTGCCGCCTTTCTCGTTCATCAATTCCGTGTATTTTTTCATGGATTGAGAAACGACAATAAAGGGCGGGCCGCAGCGAGAGCAGTATTTGAGCATTTTGTCAGCGGGGTGGCAGGTGGTGCAGCGTTGGTAGGCAAGGGTAATAGCCTCGTCAGTGGTATAGGGGAGATAGCCACGGTACTTGGCTTCGGTCAGTATCTGCGCACTTAACGGGTTAGGAATAGCCACTGCGCCAACCGCAGCAACGATTACAAAAATAAATAAACCCACCGCCCACCCATATTTTTTCATATTCTACCTATCGTTGACAGCAAGCTATCGATCAATTTCCAGCACTCTGCCGGTATTATTTTACCCACAGTTTGGCGGCCATACGAGCATCCAATTTGATCAGGGTATTTTTATCCGTATCAGTAAACCAGATATCTCCCTTTGAATCAGCGCTGATGCCATTGGGTTTGCTCTTGCCCACGCCCACGTCCAGTTCCAGAAACGCGTGGGTTGCCGTGTCAAATACGGCGATTTTGCCGCTTGTCAGGAGGGTGCAGTATATCTTGCCATTCATCCCCACGGCCAAGCTTTCAATTGCGCCGTTATTGGGCAAGAAAAAGGATTTGAATTTTTTTGTCGCGGGGTTAAATACCATCAAATTTCGCCCTATGTGGCCGCCAAACCAGAGCATCCCCGCGCGGTCTATAATCAAGTCTCGGGGGGTTTCGTGCGATTCGGGTAATTTGAACTCTTGAATCGCCCCATCTTTGGGGTTTAACCGGGCCAGTTTATTGCCCTCGGATTCCAGGAACCACACTATGCCCTTTTTATCCACGGTAATACCGGACGGGCGGCTATCGGGCGTAGGCACCGGATATTCACGGAAAGTCTCTTTGCGAGGGTCGAACATACCAATTTTATTGCCATAAAATTCGGTAAACCAGATATTCCCGTTGAGGTCGGACGCAATTCTTCCGGGATTGCTGGATATCGTGGGGATATCGTATTCCTTGAACGTCAGCGAGACAGGATCGAGAACGCCGAGCTGGTTTGAGTCGGACTCGGTAAGCCATAGTTTGCCGGTGTTGCTGATAGTTATGTCCGAGGGAACACTTTTTGGGGTGGGGATGTCGTGCTCGGAAAAAATACCCCGGGCCGGCTGAAACCGCCCGATTTTATGAAAGTTTGACGCAATAAACCAAACGGTATCTGTTTTGTCGATGGCAATTCTTGTCGGCAAGGTAAATTCTGTGGGTATTTTGAAAGATCGAAAGACATCGGCGCCCCATGAGGAAGAGCATAAAAAACTGCTGAAAATTATCCAAAAAAAAGCTACTTTTTTCACCGCATTATCCTTGTTTGAAATAGTGTGAAGGCACGAGTGCATGGTTGCAGGAAGAAGAGCCAAGCCGGAAGGAGAGCAACCAAGCCAAGGCTGACACTCAGTTAAGTATTGGTTTACAGATACATTAAAGCCGCGAAAGTTTCCCCATTTTGATGGGGTACATGTGCAGCAAAAAACCTGCAAGTTGAGTTTATGAAGCGCCGCCTTTGCGAGCTCTCCTGGTTAACCTCACGCCCAGCATGGCGATACCAATAATTGCGGCGAAAGCAACCAGCCATTGAGTCATGCTGCCTTCGGAGGCTTTTTTCTCGGGAGCCGGTAGCGGGGCTTTGCTTTGTTGGTCTATTTTCGCCAACGCTTCGTCGATGGACAGCATCCCCAGCGTCTTTGCTTCTGTGGCGCTCTGGGTGAACCAGAGCAGAGAGCGTTTGCGATCTATCGCCATGTCTGCCGGTAAGCTGCCGAAGCTGGGAATATCGAATTCATGGAAGGTCGCCTGCTCCGGATTGAAGACGCCAACCTTGTTGCCTTTGTATTCCAGAAACCAGACGTTCCCCTTGTCATCGTTTACCAGTGCAACGGGTGTGCTGCTGGGGGTGGGGATGATGGCTTCATCAAAGCGTTTCTGCTCGGGTGAAAATACTCCGATCCGGTTTGCGGTGACTTCCACAAACCATATTTTTCCATTCTTGTCGATGGAGATTTTTCCCAGGTTGGCAAATTGCGTGAGCACTTCATATTCATTGAATACTCCCTGCTCCGGAATAAATTCTCCGAGTTTATTGGCGTTGGATTCGACAAACCAGATATGGCCTCTTGGATCGGCAGCCAAGCTCTTGGGGTTACCGTTGGCGGTCGGAATGGGATATCCTTTGAGGGCGAAAGTCTTCGGATCGACGCGATAGAGATAGTTTTTATTGGAGGCAAAAAACCATATCGTGCCTTGTGCATCGACGACCAATTCTTCGGGAATTGAATTGTGCGGAATGGCATATTTTGTAAAATATCCGTCCGCCGGCGAAAACCTGCCCAGAATATTGGGCTCTTCCGCACCCTCAACCCAGCGCGTCACGGTAAACCAGATGTCTCCATCGGGTCCCAGCGTCATGTTTGAAAAGCCCATCTTCCCCCATGAGACAGGGAGCGGGTAGGTCGAAAACTCTTTTTTATCCGGGTCATACATGGTCAGGTTTTTGCCGACTTTTTCGGTAAACCAGAGTCGTCCGGTCGAGTCTATTGCCATCGACTGCGCCGAACTGAGTCCTTCGGGTAACGGCACTTCCTTGATGGGGGTCGTGGTTGTTGAATGGGTCTGGTGATCGCCATGGCCGTGGCCGCTCATGGGGTCTGTGGGCATAGCCGGGGTTTGGGTATTGCCATGGTCGTGTTGATCCTGTGCGCAAGCTGACCCACCGCCCAGCAAGGCTGCACACAACATCAGGCCGAAACCGGTTTTTTGCAGAGAAAGATTAAAGGGCGCGCTCATTGAAAACATATTTATCGTTACCAAACATGGGTTACCAGGTCATTGTGGGCTCATAAAAATGGCGCAGTTGCCAGTTTGCATCCTTGTACGATCCGCCAGCGTGGTCGTCGCTACCCATGTTATAACCGCCCAGATTGACCTGGCGCTGGCGTTCGACCCTGTAGTACTCACCCATATTGGCGGGAGGCAA
The DNA here is from genome assembly GCA_030700315.1 of Gallionella sp. Lineage (GTDB taxonomy): Bacteria > Pseudomonadota > Gammaproteobacteria > Burkholderiales > Gallionellaceae > Gallionella. The sequence continues at coordinate 25,138 of JAUYJO010000006.1, read as the reverse complement.
CGCCTGCCGCTCGCCCATCATGGGATTGTGGCAAGACGGGCAACCCAGGGTTTTGGCGGGAGCGCCGCTGGCAACCACGGCTCCCACGGGAACTGCCCATACAAGCACGGCATAAACGGCAGCCGACAGCAGAGTGGCTGCCTTGATTCCGGCGCGTGAGTCTTTGCGTTTGCGAAAGATAAAGGGTATCAGAAATAGAAAAACCACAACCAGAAGCGGGAGCCAAAACGTCCCGATCGGCAACCATTTCGCGTTATCCCCCGCCAAATACCAAAAGGGTTGAAACAGAAAGAACAGATACCACTCAGGCGCGGGCACATAGGCGCCCTCATCGGGCATGGGTGGCATGTTGGGATCCATCGGCACCCTGATGAAAAAGGCCAGCAATAACAATCCCAGCAATATGAGGGATATCAGCGTCCCTGCCTTGATCGCGTGCTTCGGCCAGAAAGCATAGAACGACTGCGGATAAGGAGGAGCGTATTTGGGCTCCATGATGATTTCTATCTCTTGGTTCGCCATGATTCAGTTACCCCGCTTGAACTTACAGTGGCTCCGATATTCCGTGCCGCCTGACCATTTTGAAATGGAAAGACAGGGAAACCGCGAGAATTAACGGAATGATCAGGATGTGGATAAAATAGGCCGCATTCAGAGTGAAGGTGTCCAGCAGCATATTCTGTAAGGATTCGCCGCCAACCGTCCATGTACCGATGTAATCCATCCAGATCGCGAAAGACCAGTATGACCTCCAATCCCAGGGAAGAATCAGCCCGGTGACCACCAGCAAAAATACCGTGAGCAACTGGAATACGCCGGACATCCAGGTCAATTGCCTGGGGTTCTGGAAGGCTTTCAAGTAGAACACGATGACCATGTGGGAAAACACCGTCGCAAGCAACAGTGTGGAGGACCAGCGGTGCATGTTTCTGAACAGCCACCCCAAGGTGACCTCATTGCTTAAATGTGCGATGCTTAACAGCGCCTTGTCAGGCTCGGGCGTATAGAAAAAAAGCATGAATACGCCGGAGGCCAACTGCAGGAGGATAAGGAACAGCGAGATGCCGCCAAAGCAATAAAAGAAATTGACATGCGCGGGTATCGGCTTGCCTTTTTTTAAGCGGATGCGCTCCTTGATCCACTCTGCAACTTTGACGGCATTAGACATTATTTGGCTCCTGGTGGTGTCGATTTGTCTGGTTCGCTCGGTGGGGAGGCTTCCGCCTTGCTTGCCGCTATGGCCTCATCCTTTTGCATGCCGTAAGTGTCGCCGGTAAAGTCGACCTTCCAGGTATTGGTAACCGGGTCGATATTAAGAGGCAATATTTCACGCACCGTATATTCGCCGCCAAAGCTGGAGGGCATCTTGTAGCTGATGGAAACCAGGGCTTGGGTTCCTTTGATCTCGGTTTTGCCTACTTCCACGACAAATTTTTCCGGATAGCGCTTGATGACTTCCAGGAACTGGTTCACGTTCATATTGGAAAGCTTGGTATCGACCAGCTTGAACGCTTCACTGGCGGTCGTGGAGCCCCCTTCCATTTTCGCGGCCGAGATTAATTCATAGAACCGTTTGGTGACGGTTTCAGGGCCATCCTCGGGTAGGGTGCTGGTGCCACCCATGGGGCTGCAACCCGCTATCGCAAAGGCGAGCAGCAGCAAAATGCGACCAACAAAATTTGTATTACGCTTCAGAATCAAAGCACTCTCCTCTATCCCAGATAATCCATTTGGACGTAGGTCGGGCTTTAGCCCGACATGTCGTGTTAAAACCCGACCTACAACCCATTGATTTTGCAATACCCCAATAGCTAATGAACTATCTGGGTTTATTGTTCATTGAAAACACGTTCATCTGCAGCTTATTAAAATTGATATGTGCCGTTAGCGTTGCGGTATGTCGCGCGGCCCTTGCTTTTCCTACCAGACCACTTGCGGATAAAACCAGTGCTCTACCATAAAAGTATTATCTTTGAGATTGGGGTTCTTTACCCTATCCTTAAACGAATCGGGAGGCAGTCCCAGTCTGTCTCCCATAGACGGGTTGTGGCATGAATTGCAGCCATAGGTGGGAGATTCATGGGAAACAACAAAAAGTGGGGCGAACAAAGCCGTTGCTGCCAGCAAAACAGTTAAAAAAGCCAACGTTTTTGCATAAGTCCTTGCCCCCAGGAGTCTGCGCAGCGGTGCCATGAATTTCGCGAATGCGCTCTTTTTTTCCACGGTATGGGTTTTTTCGGGGGCATGGTCTTTGAGCGTAATATTTTCGACACTCTTGGTTTTTCTCCCCTTGAGGAAATAAGGAAAAATCGCCAAAGCCAGAAAAATAACTAATGGTATATAGAAACCGAGCAAGGTCGCCATGAACCCTTTGAAATACAAATAGGGTACATAGAATATGAGGATGAACCACTCGGCCGTTGGCAGGTTTTCGCCTTCCAGGGGCATGGGTATGATGGCAGGATCCTGGGACGGCATCGGCAGGGCATAGGCCAATATGGCAATAGCCACCAAAAACGGCAGGGTGAGCAGGCTATGTTCCATAACATACAGCGTGAGCCCGCCCGCTCTTTTTATAACCCGGGTAAAGGTGTGTATGCCCAACAGCACTAACGTGATGGCAGGCAGAATGCAAATATGCACGACCAACGCTCGATTAAGGGTGAAGGCATTGATGAGAAAATCACTTAAAGACGGCCCGATCAGCGGGATCTCGCCCACGTAATTGGGGATCATCTCCATGAACCAATAGCCTCTCCATTCCCACGGCAAGATGACTCCGGTAAACAAAAATCCCAGCATGGGCAGGTAGAGAAGAATACCGGTCAGCCATAACGTCTTGCTGTCACGGTTAAGGTAATCTTTCCTTAAAAAGCCCCTTATGAAATGCATGATTACCGCAATCATCAAGAACAGCGCGGCCCAGCGGTGTGTGTCCCTGATCCAGGCAACCAGGCTGAGCTCGTTGTAGAGGTATTGCACGCTGGCGTAGGCTTCCTTCAGGTCGGGTTCATAAAATAACGTCAAAACCGAACCGGAAAGAACTTGAACAATCAGGAGAAGAAGCGCAATCCCCCCAAAATAGTGATGCCAATGCGATTGTTTAATTTTCATAAATCACTGGATTATGTGCGGCAGCCCCTATCCGATAGGGGCTGCCGTTATGCATGAAAGCTTGCAACGTAATGGAGGGGCGGCTATCAATCGACGCCCGGGGAGCCCATGGCAAGGGCACACGGGTGAATGAACTGCCACGTCAACTTTTTACATTGAGCGCAGCAGTTTATATGCCCCAAACCAGCCCTTGTTATTTAATGTCTTTGACACAACGAAACCCGACATAGTCTTTTGCATCAGCGGGAATGCTGAGAAGGTTGTTGTAACTTGTGGAATAATTTCTGCCCTCAAAAAACGATCCACCCTTGAGAATGCTATATTTATCTTCGAAGCTGGAGGTCCATTCCCATACATTGCCCGCCATATCGGCGACGCCATAAGGGCTGTTGCCTTTTTCGCAAGATCCAACTGGCGCAACAAACGGCTCTTTACCCTCTTCGACACTTTCCTTGGTTATGCACAGCACCTTGTCGAATTCGTTTCCCCACGGATAAATTTTGCCATCGGTGCCCCGTGCGGCTTTTTCCCATTCCTGCTCGGTGGGAAGCCTCTTGTCGAGGGCTGCACAGTGATCGCTGGCTTCGACGAGAGCAACCATGGTTGCGGGGTAATTGTCCCCGCCTTTACCATATTTGTGATCCAAATTGAACCTGGAGAACTGTTTGTTGGTAACTTCGTACTTGTCAATTGCAAAGGCGGGCAAATTGATTTCCTTGGTCGATCCGGGTCTTCCAAAGATGAACTTCCCAGCAGGTATGACGATCATTTCGTCATAATTTTTCGCGCCTTCCTTTTTCGCCGAAGGTTGCTTCTTTTCTGCGGGGTGATCCGCTGCCGCGCTTGTGCCGATGCTCGACATTCCTGCCATCAGAATAGTCGCAAGCCCAAGAGCTGCCTTGCTCCCCATGAATCGATTCTTCATAAAATAAATCCCTTTAAAAGTGAGTTATGACCTCAAATGTATATGGTGGCACCTTTATTGCGCGGGTTTATGATAGCACACCCTAAAATTGGTTCAAAAAATATTTGGCCATGCAAACCTCTATTTATCCACGAAAAACAAGAAAAGTCTGCAATTATTCAGTAAGTTATTTAACTTGAGAGCCGTGCGGCGCTTTGTTTGTCTTTATATCTCGCCTGCGGGGTAACCAGTGACACCCCGATATATAAACAGGCGTGCGGTGATGGATAAACAGTGTTGCGCCAAAAAATCAATTACTGCTATCATTGCCAATTGGCAATTGATAAAGCAAATCCAATGATTGAAGTCGAAAATTTAACCAAGGAATACGGCGAGTTCCGCGCCGTTGACAATATCAGCTTCAGTGTTGAGAAGGGTGAAATACTGGGGTTTCTCGGGCCCAACGGGGCGGGGAAAACCACGGTAATGCGCATTTTGACCTGTTTTTTCCCGCCCACCAGAGGGAAAGCCATGGTGGCAGGCTACAATTGTTTCGAAGATTCTTTGAACGTGCGTAGAAGGATAGGTTATCTCCCGCAGAGAGTCCCGCTCTATGAAGACATGAAGGTGAGCGACTACCTGCGTTTTGTGGCGGCCATCAAGGGGACGCCGGCCAAGGAGGTCAACCGTAAAGCCGCCAAGGTCATGGATGACTGCGGTCTCAGCGACGTTTCCAACAAATTGATCAACACGATATCCGGCGGGTACAGGCAAAGAGTCGGCATTGCTCAGGCATTGGTCAATGACCCGGAGGTATTGATTCTTGACGAGCCTACGGTAGGCCTTGATCCCAAGCAGATCAAAGAGATCAGAAGCCTGATCAAGGAATTGGCGGGCAGGCACACCGTAATTCTCAGCACCCATATTCTCCCGGAAGTCAGCATTCTTTGTGGCAGGGTGATTATTATCAACAAGGGCAAAGTGGTGGCAGAAGACCGCCCGGAGAACTTGGCAACTGAAAGTGCGCAGCGGATGTTGTTGCGCATCAACGGTAATGCGCAGGCGATTGAGCAGGAGCTTGCTCGCGTGAGCGGCCTCAAGGGGGTTGAGCTGGAGTCGGCCTCGGGCGAGACCCATGGATTTATTGTTGTGTTTGACGATGAAAAACAGGGAAGGCTGGGCATCCAGGCCATGATTGAAAGAAATAAATGGGAGCTTGTGGAAATGCGTCTTCTGGAAGTGAGCCTGGAAGATATATTCATCAAGTTGATCACCAAGGAGGCGGCATGAATATCAGGAATGTCAGCCTTATCCTCAACCGTGAACTGAAATCCTATTTCAGCTCGTTCACGGTTTATATCGTCATCATCATGTTTTTGCTGATGACGGGTTATTTTTTCTACAACCTGGTTGCCACCTTTTCGATCGTCAGTTATCAGGCGCAGACGGATCCCATGCTGGCCAAGCAATATCAATTATTGAATATCAATGAAACGGTGATCAGGCCGTTGTTCGGAACCATCGGCATTATTTTGTTGCTGATGACGCCGCTGTTGACCATGAGGCTCCTGGCCGAAGAGAAAAAGACCGGCACGATCGAGTTGCTTCTGACCTTCCCGGTCAATGATGTTGACGTTGTGCTGGGTAAATATCTGGCCTGCCTCGTTGTCATGTTCACCATGATATTGCTGACGGCCATCTACCCTATCCTTCTCGTGGTTTTTGGCGAGCCGGAGGTCGTGCCCATCTGGACGGGCTACCTGGGCCTTGTCCTGCTGGGTGCCTCCGCCATCTCTCTGGGGATTTTTACTTCGTCGTTGACGGAAAACCAGATTGTTGCCGCTTCAACATCCTTTGGCATGTTATTCTTTTTCTGGTTTTTGAGTTATTCCGTCCAACTGGTCTCTGCCGGGATGGGCAAATTTCTGGGCTATCTTTCGATTAACGAACATATAGAAAGCATGTCGAAGGGGGTTGTGGATTCGACGGACATTATTTATTACCTCTGTTTCATCGTGCTATTCCTGTTCCTGACTCTGAGAAGTCTGGAAACGAAGAGGTGGAGATAATGAAGGCTAAAGGATTGTTCGTGCCATTGGGTTTGCTGTCCATTGTTCTGTTGGCGGCAGGGGGGCTGGTTTATGCGATAACCGGCGAAATGAGCAACTTGCCTTTGGCGTTGATTTGGGTGGGGCTTCTGGTATTGCTGCTGTTTTTCTATCTTTGTTTTCCGGAAATCAGAGAATTCATTACCAAGCGTTCCACCAAGTACGCCTTGAATACGGCGATTATGACCGCCGTGTTTACCGTGATCATTGGCCTTATCGCGGGCATGTCGGTCAAATACAAGGTGCGGGTCGATTTGACGCAGGACAACAGATATACCCTCTCCGACCACACGGTCAAGATATTAAAGTCCCTGAACGAGGATGTTGAGGCCATCGCTTTCTACCGCAGTGACGAGAGGACGAGGCAGGCGATGTCCGATCTGCTGGGTGAATACGCCTATCACTCGCCAAAATTCAGCTTTCGCTTTGTAGACCCGGACAGGGATCCGATCGAAACGGCAAAGTACGGGATTACGTCCTACCGGACTACGGTATTGAAGTATGGCAACAAGCAGGAAATTATCGGCACCGAGTCCGAGAACAAGCTGACCAACTCACTGCTTAAACTGGTCAGCAAGGATGTCAAAGTTTTTTACTTTGTCACCGGGCACGGCGAGAAAAATATCGATAACAAGGAAGACGACGGTTATTCGTATGTCAAGGAGGCGATCGAAAGGGAAAACCATCAGGTGCGCGACCTGCTGTTAGTCAGCGCGGAAAAAGTGCCGGATGATGCCTCCGTACTGGTGGTGAGCGGCCCGGAAACGGACTATTTGCAAGCCGAGCTGGACAAGATAACGGCATTCGTCAAAAACGGCGGGCGCGTCATGTTCATGGTTGACCCCAGCGGTGGGTTGGCAAAAATCACGAGCTACCTGGGCGAGTTCGGTTTCGAGCTGGCGAACGATCTCATTTTCGATAAGATGAGCCAGGTTTCTGGCAGCAATATCGCGATACCCGTGGTGGTGCAATACCATAAGGAGCATCCCGTCACCCGTGAATTTGAGCAGTTCACGTTTTTCCCGTTTGCACGTTCGGTACATATAAAAGAAGAGCCCGCCAAGGGAAGTTGGGATATTGCCAAAACCAGCGACAAGAGCTGGACAGTGACCAGCGATCTCAAGAAATTGACCAAGGAAGACGAAGAATTTAACCCGGACAAGCACAAACGCGGACCCATCAGTGTGGTGGCCGTCACCGCAGTGGAAGTGAACCTTGGGGGCAATAAAGCCAAGGACGATAAGGCCAAGGGCGGTGAATCCAAGGGCGGTGAAACAGGCGGAGAGCAGGACGACAGCATGAAAACATGGGGGAAGGTCATGGTCGTGGGCGATTCTGACTTTGCCAGCAACAAATTCATGAAGGCGGGGAACAAGGATTTCCTCCTGAACATGCTTAACTGGCTGGCAGAGGAACACACTTTGATCTCGATCAGGAAAAAAGAACCGGGGCTGACCCCCCTGCTGCTGACTGCGGTTCAGGGAAAAATCGTTTTCTGGCTTTCCGTCGTGATAGTGCCTTCGCTGCTGTTGGTGGCAGGGCTGGGTGTAACCGCCAGAAGAAGGCGGGGCGCGTGAACTTTACTAAAAAGACCCTTTTCTGGTTTATCGTGCTGATCGCGCTGAGCGGTGCGTTCTTCTTCTTCGACAAGAAGGAGGAAACAATCAAGCAGTTGAAAGAAGAGCAACTGAAACTGCTGCCCACGGCAGTGAAGGATATCTCGGAATTCTGGATAAATTATCTTAAAGAAAACCGCCAAATCAAGGTGGTTCGGGAAAAAGACGAGTGGAAGCTGGTTCAGCCATTAAGCGCCAAGGGGGATGTCAAAGCGATAGAAAAGCTCTTGACCAACGTCGTCACCTCCAGGAAAGATGCGGTACTGTTCGACAAGGTTGACCAAGCCAAATTAGTCGAGCTGGGCTTGGGCGATCCCGAGGTCGAAATGGGCTTGAAGTCTGCCAACGGGGAAACGGTTATTGTTTTCGGCGAAAGAGGCCCGACCAATAATATGGCGTATGTCATGTTCAAGGGAAGGCCGGAGGTGTACCGCGTACACTCGGACCTCAAGAAAGAGGTGAGCCAGGATGCCTATGCCTTGCGCGACAAGACCATTCTGGATTTCGATCCGACCAAATTGAGCCGGCTTGAAATAGCCAAAAAGGGTGCGGGCCGGGTGGTGGTGGTGCAGAATCAGTCAAAATGGAATATGCTTGAACCCGCGCCGGGGATAGCCTCCATGGCAAAGGTGCTGGAATATCTGTACGCGATAAAAAATGGCGAAATAAAGGCCTTTGTCGATGAAAGCCCGGCTGATCTTGCGCCCTATGGTCTGGCTGCACCGATGTTGCAGTTGACCATACATCAAGAAAAAATAGAGAAGCCCTATATACTCACTATCGGCAACAAGGATCGTGCGAAAAGAGGATATTTTGCCAAGGTTGATCGGGCGAAAAAAGTCTTTGATGTCGAAGAGGGGCTAGTCGAAACCCTACTTTTAAATATGGATAAGTTGCAGGAAGTGGACGTGGGCGGGTGAATTATTCCGAGCAATATTTTTTATTCCGGCTTGTCCGGCTTGGAGTTTGGTAAGTCGATGCACCCATTTTTAATAATGACCGAATCAATATACTCCTATGAAAACACCCCATAACAAAATCGGCCTGATGGTTATCGTGGTCATGGTGATGGCTCTGCTCTCCGGTTGCTCGGATAAAAAAGAGGCAGCAAAGACGCCAGAAATAGTAAAAGATGAAAGGCCTTTGATCATAGGCATAGTCGGGCCTGAAACAGGTGACGAAGCAGCCTACGGCAAGAGTGTAGTGGCCGGAGCTTTGGCGGCGGCCAAGCGATTCAATGCCCAGGGTGGCATAGCGGGAAAAGAGATCAAAGTGCTCCACTTCGATGATCAAAGCGATATAGGGATGGCCAATAAAATCGTGAAAGATCTTATCAGCCAGAGAGCCATCGCAATCCTGGCTGCGCCTACAGGGTCATCCACTTTTTCGCCTATTCATTTGGTTAACGATTCCAAAACCCTGTTTATTTCAGTTGGCTCAAGGAGGCATCTCAAGGCCAGCGGCCCGTTCGTGTTTCGCACTGCCGTTCCCGATGAGACCGCAACGGAGGATTTAATCAAATACTCCATTAAAGAGTTGGGCGTTAATTACGCATTGGTCACGGCTGCTGATAATGAATTTTCTCTGGAATTAAGCTCGCTGTTCAAGAAGGCGCTGGCTAAACATAACGGCGTGATCAAGCTTGAAGCCGACACCTACGACCCCTTTGCGGGGGGGCGCAACATAGAAGCCGTGATTGCGGCGATAAAGAAAAGCCCAGATACCCTGCATGGAGTGGTCTATACGGGAGGTGCTACAGAAGCCGTGTTGCTTGCACAGGAGTTGAAAAAAGCCGGGCTACCCCTCCCCCTCATCGGTGGCGAAGATCTTTATTCAGAAGAGTATTTGCAGGGCGGGGATGCGGTAAACGAAACACTTGCCTACACAACTTTTTTTGCTGATAACAAATCGGCCAAAATGGATGAATTTATAAAAGATTTTGGGGAAGGCAAGCCAGACCGCTTTGCCGCTTTGGCGTATGACACTTTCATGCTGGTTGCTGAAGCGATCAAGGAAGCAGGTTCGACTGATACCTTGCTGGTCAGAGAGGCCTTAATCAATCGCAAGGATTGTGAGGGCGTAACCGGCAAAACAAGTTTCACCTCGGAAAACATGCCGGTCAAACACCCCGTTATCTGCAAGGTCAAAAAAGACGAAGGCGGGGAGAGGTCTTTTGTATTCAAACAGTGACGCAGAGGTGTCACAATAGCCTGCGCATAGCTGGTGAGGGAGCGTGAAATTACCAAAATACCATTTATAAAAAGTGGCGCGACTCAGGGAGTTGCTGTAGGGGCGGCTTTAGCCGCGAATTCAAAGGCATCGCGGCTAAAGCCGCTCCTACGGTAAGGCACTTCAAACGGGTACATTTGTAATTTCTGCTTCCCTAACTACTCAAGTGTGGCTGTTTTCTCCTTCCTCCACTATATGAGGAAGGCTGGGAGGGGTGAGACCCCCCCTTTGAAAAAGGGGGGCAGGGGGGATTTGCAGCAGGTGACGAGAGAGCGGCGCACTTCAAGTCCCCCTCAGCCCCCCTTTTGCAAAGGGGGAAGCGAAGCGCTCGACGCGCAGGGGGTGGTTGGACGTTAGTATCTGGCGCGGGAGTTTTTTTCGACCTGAGCTGTTGCTCGGAGTAAACGCAAAGCAATTTTTCGAAATGTTTCATTATCAGCGGCGGCATAATTGCCATGCCTGTTAGGAGTCGTTAAAAATTAACTGTAACATTTACCGCTAGCGCAGTTTGTTTTAACAACTCGTTTAGTCGCTTGTTAACTTGTTTTGATAAGCCAAAACTGTAACAGTAGTTAATTAACAGCTCCTTTAGTAGCAAAGTCCGGTAGCACAACAAATCAGAATAGAAGGCATTTTTGGAAAACCTCAAGCAATTGCTCGCGGCTGACATCGCTGCGGTGGATCAGGTGATACGCACCCGGCTGCATTCGGAAGTGCTGCTGATCAATCAGGTCGGCGAATACATCATCAACAGCGGCGGCAAGCGGTTGCGTCCGGCCTTGGTGGTGCTGTCCGCCGAGGCATTCGGCTATCGGGGAAAATACCATCACGACCTAGCGGCGGTAGTGGAATTTATTCATACCGCCACCCTGTTGCACGACGATGTGGTGGATGAATCCGCTTTGCGCCGTGGGCGTGAGACGGCCAATGCGCTGTTTGGCAATTCTGCCAGCGTGCTGGTCGGCGATTTTCTATATTCACGCGCCTTCCAGATGATGGTCGCGGTAGGCGAGATGCGCGTGATGCAAACACTGGCCGACGCCACCAACACCATCGCCGAGGGCGAGGTGTTGCAACTGCTCAACTGCCACGACGCGGATGTGGACGCCGCCAACTACATGCGCGTGATCCACTGCAAGACTGCCAAGCTGTTCGAGGCGGCAATGCGCCTCGGCGCGATTCTGGGCAAGGCTTCCGCTGCCGACGAAGACGCTGCGGCAAAATACGGCATGCACCTCGGCACCGCGTTCCAGTTGATCGACGATGTGCTGGACTATTCGGCCGATGAGCAGCAGACCGGCAAACATCTCGGCGACGACCTCGCCGAAGGCAAACCCACGCTGCCGCTTATCTACGCCATGCAACACGGTACGCCGCAGCAGGTGAGCGTGGTGCGCGGCGCAATCGAGCAAGGCGATGTGGGAAAATTTGCCGAAGTGCTGGAAATTATTCACGCAACCGGCGCGCTGGATTTTACCCGCCAGCAGGCCATGCGCGAAGCGGAGTTGGCCAGTGCGGCCATCGCCTCATTGGCCGATTCTAAATACAAGCAATATTTGATAGAATTGTCGCACGTTGCTGCCACGCGGCAATTTTAGTTTTTTGACAAGGCCGACAGGTCTTGCAGAGCGGGGTGTAGCTCAGCCTGGTAGAGTACTGCGTTCGGGACGCAGGAGTCGGAGGTTCGAATCCTCTCACCCCGACCAACTAATTCAATAAATAAAATAAGTTGGTTGCAATGTGGTTTGAAGGTCGCTACTTCGCCGCCAACCGCCACAGCGAAGTGAGTTCTGCGGCGCGCGCCGCATGCAGCGGGTCGCTGGTATCGCTGGCGCGCGGGTGATGCGGCTTCACATCTGTTTTTCCCAATACCTTCAAGCCGGCCGCATCGATCATGGCCAGCAGCTCGGCGCGCGTGCGCAGGCCCAGATGCTCGGCAAGATCGGAGAGAATCAGCCAGCCTTCGCCGCCCGTCTCCAGATGCGCGGCCAGGCCGCTGAGGAAGCCGCGCAACATGCGGCTATCCGGGTCGAATATGGCATGCTCCAGCGGCGAGCTGGGGCGTGCCGGAACCCACGGCGGATTGCATACCACCAGTGCGGCGCGGCCTGCGGGGAAAAGATCGGCTTGCACGACTTCGACTTGCGCATCGAATCCCAGTCGCACCAGATTTTCGCGCGCACAGGCGAGGGCGCGCTGATCCTGATCGGTGGCGATGATGCGTTTGATGCCACGGCGCGCCAGCACGGCAGCGAGCACGCCGGTGCCGGTGCCAATGTCGAAGGCGACGGATCGGGACGCAGATAACAAAGAATTCGCGCAGCGATTCGTTTGCCCCCTCTCACGCTGGCGGGAGAGGGTTGGGGTGAGGGAAGCGGGTATACCCGCCAGTTCGGGTAACGGCGCCTCGCTCACCAGCCCGATGTATTCGCCGCGTATCGGAGCAAATACGCCGTAATGCGGGTGGATGCGCGCACCCAGCGCCGCAATCCCCACGCCATTTTTGCGCCACTCGTATGCGCCGATCAGCCCCTGCAGTCCGCGCAGCGAGGCGACATAGGGTTCTGCCGCTGCGCCGTATGCATCCATGCACGCCGCGCGCACATCGGGCGCGCGGCGCAGGGGCATGCTGTGGTCGGCAGCGAACGGGAGCAGCAGCATGCACAGCGTGCGGGCGCGTTGCGACTGCGCCTGACGATGCAGATGAAAGGCTTCGACAGGGGTGGCAGCGGCTTCCTTGTTTTTGCGCTTGCGCGGTTTTTCATCCGCGCGCCGCGCCATCGCTTGCAGCAATTGGCGCGCGTTGTGAAAATCGCCCCGCCACAGCAGCGCGGTTCCCTCGCAGGCCAGGCGGTAGGCTGCATCGGCGTTCATACGATCATCGGCGACTACCACTTTTTGCGGCGCAGGTGTACCGCTTTCCGAGCGCCAGCGGGCGGATTTTTCTTCGCCTGACTCGTTCCAGTGAATGACCGGCCAGCTCGGGGCAGCGGGGCAGACCATCTATTTGCTTTGCGTGCTCGGGTTATTTTGCGACCTCAGGAGCATCGTCGCGCGCGATTCGGGCGTCTCGAGACTGATGCGCCCCAGTTTGCCGGCGCGATATTCCGTCAGCAGGATCATCGACGCTTTCTCCAGATCCGCCTCGCCGCCCCGGCCTTTCAGCAGGCAGCCGCGCTTTTGGGCGACGGCTTCGATCACGCCGACACCGTCCATATTCGCCGTATCCAGCTTGAAGCGTTCGGCGAGTTGCGCGGGGTAGCGCGCCAGCAGGACGGTGGCGAGATATTCGGCGATTTCTTCTTCGATGACGGCGTTGCGGCCGATGGCGTGGATTGCCGCAAGCATCAGGCCGTCGCTATGATGTTCGATCTTCGGCCACATCAAGCCGGGCGAGTCGGTGAGCGTCATGCGTTCGTTCAGGCTGTGGCACTGCTGCGATTTGGTTACGGCGGGCTCGTCGCCAACATTGGCGACGCGGCGCTTGAGCAGCATGTTCATCAGCGTGGATTTGCCGACGTTGGGAATGCCCATGATCATCATGCGCAGCGGCTTGAAATTGCTGTCGCGATGCGGCGCGAGCGGCTGGCACAATTTGGGCACTTTGGCGGCTTCGCTGGCGCTCTTGCAACTCAAGGCCACCGCCTTGACGCCCAGTTTTTTGTTGTAGAAATCGAGCCAGGCTTGGGTGATGGCAGGATCGGCGAGATCCGCCTTGTTGAGTATCATCAGGCAGGGACGCTTGCGGTGCTCGCGCAGCTCGCGGATCATCGGGTTGCGGCTCGCTTCGGGCGCGCGCGCATCCAGCACTTCGATGACGACATCGATGAACTCCATGGTCTCGGCGGCCTTCTTGCGCGCCGAGGTCATGTGACCGGGGAACCACTGGATGGACATTTTAGCTGGGCTTTGTGAACGGAGGCGGATTTTACTCCGGACGGCTTGCGCTCGTCTTCTATAAAACGGCGCGGAGTGCATTTGAAAGTAAAGGTGCAACTCAAAAACCTAACCCCCTCCAGCTCCCCCTTGTCAGGGGGAGAGCAATGCTCCTCCCCTGATAAGGGGAGGCCGGGAGGGGTTGGGTTTTTGGGTCGCACTACCACTTTAGATTGCACCCACAGCCAGGCACGTCGGGAATATCAGCCCGGCTTCAGCAGCGCCAGTTGCGCCGCATCGAGATAACACCATGCGCCCTCGGCCAGCCCCAGCTCATCGAGTTTCAGCAGGCCGATCTGCGTGCGGCGCAGCGCGACGCAGTGGTTCTCGGCGGCGGCCAGCATGCGTTTGACCTGATGGTATTTGCCCTGCTCCAGCACGATCTCAAGTTGATGGATATCGACCTTGCGGCAGGTCACCGCCGCCAGCGATCCCGGCTCGTCGTGCAGTTTCACACCGGCCAGCAATTGCGCGACCAGTTCCGGCGTGACCGGTTCCTGCGTGGTGGCGACATAGACCTTGGGCACATGATGTTTGGGCGAAGACTGTTTGTGGATGAACGGCCCGTCATCCGACATCAGCAGCAGGCCGGTGGTGTCGTGATCGAGGCGACCGACCGGCTGCACGTCGCGCCGGGCGAATTGCTCCGGCAGGAGGGTCAGCACGCCGGGGTGGTGGCTGGCCTTGCGCGAGCATTCGAAATTGGCCGGCTTGTTCAACGCGATATAGACATGCTCGCGGTAAGTCCACACTTCGCCGTAGACGGCGAACTCAAGGCCATCGGTCTCAAACGCGATGCGGCTGTCCCGAACGGCTTTATCGCCGAGGCTCACTTCGCCATCGGCGATCAATTCACTGCACCACTTGCGGGTGCCAAAGCCCTGCGATTGCAGGATGCGGTCCAGGGTTAGTTTGCTCATGGCGTGACTGTAGCAGAATCGTGGTGATTTTCGGAAGCTTGCAACGGAAATGGAGTTTCAAATTGTTTTAAACTGCGCTCTGTTCATGATGGATAAAAACAGAAATGAGCGGGCATGTCGAATTCAATACGTATCGCAGGAAATTTTAATGGCCGGCAATCTGGATAATCTGCAACCACACTCGGTCTGGGCGCACTTCGCGGCGCTGTGCGCGATACCGCGTTCCTCGCTGCACGAGGCGGCGCTGATCGAACATCTGACCGCTTGGGCGCGGGCGCGCGGCATCGAGGCCAGCGTCGATGCCGTGGGCAACCTGATTCTGAGGAAGAGCGCCAGCCCCGGTTGCGAGGCGCTGCCCGGCGTGACCCTGCAGGGCCATCTCGACATGGTGTGCCAGGCCAATGCCGGCACTGTGCATGACTTTGAACGCGACCCGATCAACGCGCAGGTGCGCGAGGGCTGGGTGGTGGCGGAGGACACCACGCTGGGCGCGACGACGGCATCGGCGTCGCGCTCGCGCTGGCCGCGCTGGAAGAGACTGGCCTGATCCATCCGCCGCTGGAGGTGCTGCTCACCGTCAACGAGGAGTCTGGCATGGACGGTGCGCGTGGACTGGTGCCCGGCACCTTGCAGGGCAAGACGCTGATCAACTTGGATACCGAGGAATGGGGGCATTTCTATCTCGGCTGCGCGGGCGGCGTAGATGTGGAGGTGCGCCACGATTACGCGCAGGAAGATGTGCCGCCGGACTATGCGCTGCTGCGCTTTGAAGTGTCCGGGTTGCGCGGCGGCCATTCCGGCATCGATATCCATCTTGGGCGCGGTAATGCCATCAAGCTGCTGGCGGAGGCGCTGCGCGATTTGCGCGTTGCCCGTTGTGATGGCGTCGAATATCGATGAGTGGGTGCGGCATCGGCATGAGGCATGGCGGCAGCGCTTCGCTGAAGTTGATGCGAAGGTGTTGTTTGTGTGCAAGCATTACGACACGCTACCCGATACACTTGTTGCGCATGCTGGGTCCGATTTTTCTTGCACAGCAATGGCAATGGCAATGGCGGAGCGCGATCGCTTGTTCGCTTTCCTTGATATTGCCGCGAATGGTGTCGCACAGGTCAGTGCGGATTTCCCCGGCGTGACCGATACCTCATCCAATCTCGGCGTGCTCGCGCTGCAACAGGGCGTGTGCAAAGCCACCTTCAAGGTGCGCTCGCTGCACGACGCACGAGCCGATGTGCTGGCCGATAAGCTGGCGGCGCATGCTTCAGCCTATGGATTTCAAGCAGAAAAGGGCGGCGCGTATCCGGGCTGGACGCCGAATCCCGCTTCCGATTTGCTGGTGTTGTGCCAGCAGGTTTACGCCGAACAATTCGGCCCGCCCGCCTCGCTGCAGGTGATCCACGCCGGGCTGGAATGCGGCCTGCTCGCCGCCAGCCACCCGCATCTGGACATGATGATCTCCTTTGGCCCGGATATACGCGGCGCGCACGCGCCCGGCGAGCGGGTGGAAATCGAATCTGTCGCGCGCTGCTGGCAGTTGCTCAAGGCGGTGTTGCAGGCACTGGCACATCGGGCTGGCTGATGAACCATCCCCACCAAACTTATCCTCGCGGCCTCTTCAGCTTCATGCCGCGAAGCATGATTGTTTTGGCTAACAGTTACGATCTTGACAGCCAAGGGGCGTGGCTGTTGTAATGCGGCCTGTTCATCCGCTGAACGCACATTCATGTTCGACGATACCACCAGTTACAGCCTGCTCAAAACATTGGAAAACAACCCCGGCCTTTCCCAAAGAGATTTGGCGAAACGCTTGGGCGTCAGTCTCGGCAAAGTCAATTTCTGCCTTAACGCGCTGATCGAAAAGGGCTGCTTGAAAGTAAATAATTTTCGCAACAGCGGCAACAAACTGGCGTATGCCTATTTGCTTACCCCGCAAGGCGTCGAACAAAAGGCGCGCATGACGGTGGAGTTTTTGCAAATCAAAATGCATGAATACGAGCGGCTGCGCACCGAGATCGAGGAGTTGAAGCTTGAGGCGGAACAAAAAGGCTTGTTGGAGAATAGTTTATGAGTGATGGCCAGATTTTGCGTGGCTTTCGGATTGCGGTTTTGGCCGCTGTCATTCTCCAATTGATGCGGAAACGCGCCGACATATGAAGCCCATCCGGCCTTACGACAGACACAACAAGCACAGGAGCAAGTGATGAATAAGGACTCAAAAATTTACGTTGCTGGCCATCGCGGCCTGGTTGGTTCCGCTCTGATGCGGCAATTGCAAACCAAGGGCTATCATAATCTCGTCACCCGCACCCACTCCGAACTGGATCTGACCGAGCAGGCTGCCGTGCGTGCCCTGTTTGTCGAAGAGAAGCCTGAGTATGTCCTGCTTGCCGCAGCAAAAGTCGGCGGCATTCACGCAAACAACGCCTATCCGGCGGAATTCATCCGGCAGAATCTGGCGATCCAGACCAACGTCATCGATGAGGCTTGGCGTAACAATGTCAAGCGCCTGTTATTCCTGGGTTCATCCTGTATTTACCCCAGGGACTGCCCTCAACCCATCAAGGAAGAATATCTGTTGACCGGCCCGCTGGAGCCGACCAACCGGCCTTATGCGCTGGCCAAGATTGCCGGCGTCGAAATGTGCTGGTCATACAACCGCCAGTACGGCACGAAATACGTCGCCGCCATGCCGACCAATTCTTATGGACCGGGCGACAACTATGACCTGGCCAACTCCCATGTCCTGCCCGCACTGATACGCAAGATGCATGAAGCAAAACAGCGCGGCGACCAACAAATGGTGGTCTGGGGCACAGGCACGCCGAGGCGCGAGTTTATTTACAGCGACGATATGGCGGAGGCATGCCTCTATTTGCTGGAACAACCCGAGGAAAAGCTGCAGGCGCTGTTCAGCGAAACACAGCCGCCGCTGGTGAACGTGGGTTGCGGCGAAGACCTGAGCATCCGTGAATTGGCCGAACTGGTCAGGGAGGTGGTTGGATTTACCGGAATACTTGCTTTTGACGCTTCCAAGCCGGATGGCACGATGCGCAAGTTGCTGGATGTGGGCAAGTTGAGACAAATGGGGTGGCAGGCAAGCACAAAGCTGCGTGACGGCGTTGCGAGCGCCTACCAGGATTACCTTGAAGGAAAACCATGAAAATCGCCATTAAGGCTTGCATCTGCGATCTGCTTGTCAACGACTAACGGGCATGGCGAGTAGCCACCCCATATAATGAAACTTGCCATGCCCGTTCCCTCTCCTCAATCCTCTCCCGCAAGCGGGAGAGGAGGCGAACGAATCGCTGCGCGAGTTTCACGTTAACCAGACAGCAATGAATGCCTCTTGGGTAAAATATCTTCCCGGAATTATCCGTACAAGGCTTGAAAGCCGTCGCGGTCTCCAGGCGATCATCGGCAATACGGGCTGGCTCTTCGCCGACAAAATTCTGCGCATGGGCGTGGGGCTGATTGTGAGTGTCTGGATTGCACGTTATTTGGGCCCGGTGCAATACGGGTTGTGGAATTTTGCCATCGCATTCGCCGCACTGTTCGGGGCCTTTGCCGCACTGGGTTTGGATGGCGTTGTGGTGCGGGAATTGGTAAAGAATCCCGCCCGAAAAAATGAAATATTGGGCAGCGCATTCGCATTAAGAATTATCGGCAGTGTGTGCGCGCTGATAATGGCCATCGCCGCTATTTCCTTGGCGCGTAGCGGTGAAATGTTCACGTTATTGCTGGTGGCGATCTCGGCAGCAGGTTATGTCTTTCTATCATTTAACGTCATCGACCTTAATTTTCAGGCAAAAGTGCAGTCGAAATTTACCGTCCTTGCGGTGAACGGTGCATTTGCCATAGCGACGATTGCGAAAATCATACTCCTGCTTAATGACGCGCCGCTCATTGCTTTTGTCTGGGCCGGATCGGCTGAAACCGTGCTTTCATCAATATTTCTTCTGGTCGCTTATCGCGTTAATCATCAAGACATCCGGGAATGGCGCTTTCGGGCAGATGTAGCGGTTGCATTATTGAAAGATGGCTGGCCGCTGATATTATCGGGTCTCGCGATCATGATTTACATGCGCATCGATCAGATTATGCTCGGGCAAATGTTGGGGGATAAGGAAGTTGGATTGTATTCTGCTGCAGCAAGGATTAGCGAAGTATGGTATTTCATACCCGTGGCAATAGTCAGCTCTGTATTTCCATCTGTCATTGCGGCTAAACAGCTCGATGAGGCCTTATATATCCGGCGAATGCAGCAACTTTACAATCTCATGGTGGGAATATCGCTGGCAATCGCAGTGCCCATGACTTTTTTTTCGGAATGGGTCATCACCTTGCTATTTGGCGCGAATTACACACAGGCCGCAGGGGTGCTTTCAATACATATCTGGGGCGGCATTTTTGTTTTCCTCGGGGTTGCAAGCGGGCAATGGTACTTGAACGAAAATCTTCAACGCCTTGCATTCCGGATGGCATTGCTCGGTGTGATGGTCAAGTTATGTTTGAACTATGTCATGATTCCGGCGTATGGAATTGAAGGTGCTGCAATAGCAACTGTAATTTCGCTCGTTGTGGCAGCCTATATTTTCGACTTTATTCATAATAAAACACGCGGCATGTTCTGGATGAAAACCAAATCATTGTTCTTTATTTTTTACCGCAAGAGCTGGCGGAAATTATGCTAACGGGCATGGCAAGTGTGCCACACCTGATTATGAAACTTGTTATGCCCGTTTCCCTCACCTCAATCCTCTCCCGCAAGCGGGCGAGGAGGCGAACGAATCGCTGCGCGAGTTTCACGTTAAAGGCGCTGCTTCTATCGGGATCGCGTGTCTGATATGCCGCAGTGCCCAGTATGCAATTCATCAATGGATCTTGCGTTTTCGGCAACATTGTTGCGGAAATACCAAGTCTCTTACTACCGCTGCCCCAGATGCGGTTTGTTGCAAACTGAAGAACCCTATTGGCTGGATGAGGCGTATAGCGATGCGATTGCCATATCCGACACGGGGCTGGTTCAGAGGAATATTTCCATTGCGGCCCGGTTGGCGGCGCTGCTTTATTTCGAACTTGATGCTAAGGGTGCCTATCTGGATGTGGCTGGCGGATACGGCATGATGACGCGGCTAATGCGGGATATCGGGTTCGATTTCCATTGGAGTGACAAATACTGCCAGAATTTGTTCGCGAGGGGGTTTGAGGCGGACAAGGCAACGGCTCCTTTCAACGCATTGACCGCTTTCGAAGTTGTGGAGCACGTTCATGACCCGCTCGTGTTTATCACTGAAGCGATGAAAAATTATGGGTCGCGCACACTCATTTTTTCTACCCAGCTTTATGAGGGCATCCCTCCGGCTGCTGATTGGTGGTACTACGCTTTCGATACAGGCCAGCATATTTCGTTTTATCAACCGCAAACGATGCTGTGTATTGCAGAACAGCTGAGGCTGAAATTTTATTCGGCGCACGGTATTCACATGCTCACCGATCAGCCTGTCAATCAGCGGCGATTTAATTTATTAACCGGGCGCCTGGCCTATCCGATAGCGCTTTTTGTGAAATACAGGATGCCATCGCGAACGCTGCCGGATCATTACGCGCTAATAAATCCTGACCATAAAATCAATAAGGCCGGCGAATGAGGATCGCATTTAACTCAAATAACCCATTAGGCCGTCATACCGGCACAGGCCGGTATCCAGCAATAGAAAATGCTCCGCAAAGCGGACAAAACCAAGGTGTTGTCCCACTTACGTGGGGAATTTGTAGTCATCTGGATACCGGCGTGCGCCGGTATGACGCAGTTTTTTCTAATGGATTATTTGGGTTTAACTACCAAATACTTGGCGGGCGCATGTTGGGATGGAAGGCTGAAAAATTTACGCCGGATGCCGTTCGGTTCATGATTGGGGTTGAGCGGGGAAAAATTCCCGCTCAAAGCCGGTAAGCTTTTCGCCGCAAGCATGAATCTTGTTTTGGACAACATCATTTTTTCGCTTCAGCGTACCGGGGGTATATCCGTCTATTGGTATGAACTTCTCAGGCGAATGACAAGGGACAGGCTCTCAATTAAAATGGTCGAGAATCCCTGTGCCATGTCAAATATCTTCCGGAAGAAACTTGATTTTGACCCGGTAATGTTGATTGACGATAGGCCGTTGCCCCCATCGTTGTCGCGTTATCTCGCCTATCCTGCGGTCGGGGGCGGGCAATTTCTTTATCACTCAAGCTACTACCGGCGACCGCAGCTTGTCCGCGCAACCAATGTTGTCACGGTATATGACTTTACCTATGAGCGATTTCGCCGGGGTGTCCCAAGATGGGCGCATTCCATGCAAAAAAAAACTGCGGTAAGGGCGGCGAACGGCATTATTTGCATATCTGAAAGCACCAAGCGCGACCTGTTGGGGTTTTACCCTGAGACTCCCGAAAGCAAGATACATGTCATCCACCTGGGCGCTTCGGAACTCTATAAACCACTGGAGCCAGCAGACCGGCAGCTTTTGCCGCCTGTTCTTTTGGATACACCTTTCGTGCTTTTCGTGGGCGCTCGCGACTCCTATAAGAACTTTTGCCTTGCACTGGAGTCGCTGGCAGCGTTGCCGAATTATTGGCTGGTGAGTGTGGGCGGCGGTGAACTTAAGCCAGGCGAAGCAGAGCTGTCGCAGAAACTTCTTCAGGGCAGGCACATACACTTGCCGGCGGTTGATAATAAGCGTCTTAATTTGTTTTATAACTGTGCGCACGCCTTGCTTTATCCATCCAGCTACGAGGGGTTTGGTATCCCGATAATAGAAGCGATGGCGGCGGGATGTCCGGTGATAGCGGCAAATGTATCCGCTATTCCGGAGGCTTGCGGCGATGCCGGTGTGCTGGTTGACGATATCCGTCAAGATGCGTTTGCGGATCAAATCCTGAAGCTGGAGAATGCAGCGTTCCGGAGCGACAGGATCGGCAAGGGATATGCGCAGGCCAAGCGCTTTTCGTGGGAAACCTGCTACCTGGAAACCCGATCTTTCTATGAAAAAATCTGGCAAGAAAAAGAGTGGAAACCATGAATCAAAGTTGGCCGGTGGAGACGCGTTGCCTGGACGTGCGTTATTCGACTACGCAACGGGTGTCCGATACGCCGCCCGAGCTATACCATGAGCCGGATTGCAAGTTGCATTTCCAGCTCAAATTGCCAGCCGATAAGGGCCGCGAGGGCGGGTTGCGCACCAGAGGGATCTATAAAAGCTCACTTCCAAACAAGCCGCTTATTACGGTCATCACGGTCGTGTTCAATGGTGCGTTAACTGTTGAGGGCACCATTCAAAGCGTTATCAACCAAGCCTACAACAACATTGAATATATCATCGTCGATGGAGGTTCCAATGATGGAACAGTCGAAATTTTGAAGCAGTATGAGCATGCCATCGATTATTGGGTCAGCGGAAAAGATGGCGGGATATATGATGCGATGAATAAAGGGATAGCCCTTGCTTCAGGCGCATATATCGGCATGTTGAATGCGGATGATCAGTTCGCCGGGCAGGAAATCATGCAGGAGTATGCGGACAGATTTTGTGCGATGAATGTGGATGCGATTTTCTCTGGCCTGAATATCGTCAGCCAAGTGGACATGAATAAAATCTTGCGGAAATATCGGGTTAAAAAGCTCGGCGCAGGGTTGTTGCGGATAGGCGTTATGCCCGCGCACCCAACGTTTTACTGCAAGAGATCATGCCTTGAAAGTGCTGGCCCATACAATACCCGCTACCGCATTGCAGCCGATTTTGAGATGCTGGTCAGATTGTGCCTCAAACAGAAAATTTCCTGGAAATTTCTCGACAAGGTTAGCGTTGTCATGCGCTCTGGCGGGGTAAGCAATAGCGGATACCGGGCACGGCTAAAACTGAACCGGGAAATCATCAGTGCGTGTAGAGAGAATGGACTGTACACCAATGCCCTATTGTTGGCGCTGAAGATACCTATCAGATTATACGAATTGATCAGATGAGCCGATCCACGAAAAAAACAGCGCTGGTGACAGGTGCCAATGGTTTTATTGGCCAGTTATTGTGTAAGGAAATGCTGCGCCAGGGATGGCAAGTCAGGGCGGCTGTGCGCGCCCCTTGTGCATTGTCCGTCGCGGTAGAAACGCTATCCGTAGGCGCGATTGATGGCGAAACGAATTGGGCGGACGCGCTGCGCGAGGTGGATGTGGTCATCCACCTCGCGGCGCGGGTGCATGTGATGGAAGATACGGCCGCCGACCCGCTGGCGGAGTTTCTCAGGGTCAATACGCAAGGCACGGCCAATCTGGCGCGTCAGGCGGCGGCAGCCGGAGTGAGGCGGTTCGTTTATGTCAGTTCCATCAAGGTCAACGGGGAACAAACCAGCGAAGCCCAACCCTTTGTCGAATCCGACCCGCCCGATCCGCAGGACCCTTATGCCGTGTCGAAATGGCATGCCGAACAGGCCTTGCATGACGTGGCGCAGCAAACCGGCCTGGAAGTGGTCATCCTGCGTCCGCCCCTGGTATACGGCCCCGGCGTGAAAGGGAATTTCGTTAGCCTGATGGCGGCGGTAGACAAAGGCATTCCCCTGCCGCTGGCGGGTGTGCATAACAAGCGCAGCCTGATTTATCTGGGCAATCTGGTCGATGTTCTGATCGCCTGCGCGAGGCATCCCGCCGCAGCCGGAAAAACCTATCTGGTGCGCGACGGCGCAGATGTTTCAATTGCGGAGTTGGTGCGGCAGATAGCCGCAGGGCTGGGCAAGTCTTCAGGATTGTTCCCTCTGCCCGAGATGTTATTGCGCGGGTTGGGCAAATTATTTGGCAGGCCAGATTCAATCGAGCGTTTATTGGGTTCACTGTGCATCAATGACGATCTGATTCGCCAGGAGTTGGGCTGGCAACCGGCGTTCACTTTGCGGCAGGGGCTACAGGCAACGGCAGACTGGTATAAATCGCGCGACTATTTGTCCGGTATAAGCTATCTGGAGAGGCGTTCAGATACCGTTGCTGCAAACTGCAATACTTCAGTGGTGATTGTGAATTACAACGCCGGCAAAATATTGCTGGATTGCGTCGCGTCGGCGCAGCAGCAGGCCGAACAAATCATCGTGGTAGACAACGCCTCTGCCGACAGCAGCATGGCCGCGTTGCGCGATGCTTTTCCGGCGGTGCGCTTAATTTGCAACGAACGCAATCTTGGTTTTGCGGTAGCCTGCAACCAGGGCGCACAAATCGCGGATGGCGAGCATATCCTTTTCCTTAATCCGGATTGTGTCCTGCAAGCGGGTGCGATTACGGCTCTCCTCGCTGCGGTGCATAGCGCCAACGATATCGGTATGGTCGGCGGATTGCTTACCGATCCAGACGGCACCGAGCAGAGCGGAGACAGGCGTGCTGTTCCGACGCCGTGGCGCTCATTCGTCAAGGCGTTTGGATTCAGCGCGCTGGGCAACCGCTACCCCAAATTATTTTCCGATTTCATGTTGCACCAGCAACCGTTGCCCGATCATCCTGTCGAGGTGGAAGCCATATCCGGTGCATGCATGCTGGCCCGGCGCGAGGCGCTGGAAGAGGTCGGCCTGCTGGATGAAGGCTACTTCATGCACTGCGAAGATTTGGACTGGTGCATGAGATTCCGCCAAAAAAACTGGAAAATTCTTTTCGTGCCGGATGCGCGTATGGTGCATTACAAGGGTTATTGCAGCAAGTCCAGACCTATCTTTGTCGAGTGGAACAAGCACAAGGGAATGATACGTTTCTACCGAAAATTTTTCCGGCGCCAGTACCCCGGATTATTGATGGGCTTGGTCGTTGTGGGCGTGTGGCTGCGTTTTGCCGCAATTGCCGCTTATTACTTGTCGGGCAGGCTGATGCATGGGCTTGCTTTGCGCCGCGATTGAAGGTTGGTGTTGTCGGTTTTTTTGATTCGATGACACACGAGGGCGGATTCTACACGCCGTCCCAAAAACATGCCGGGCGGATCGAACCTTGCCCATCCGGTTTGTTGCCAAAATGGTTGCGAATTCATGGAGGCCAAAATAGTCTTCGTAGGGCGGATGAGGCCACAGGCCGTTATCCGCCGCATGGCTACCCATACGGCGGATAACGCTACGCTCATCCGCCCTACAGAAGATCGTTTAGGCAAGCAACCGAATAGGCAAGGATCGAACGAATAGCGTTTATCCGCCGCCCCTCCCAAGCCTATTCAACGCGCCAACCTGCCGGCGGCGGATAAACCTCGTTGGACTGAACCTGTGGAGAGCGGTGCTTATGGGGATTGTAAGGTTTTGGAGCGCGGCGTCAAT
>JAUYJO010000005.1 GCA_030700315.1 Gallionella sp. | reverse complement strand
TTCGTAGGTCGGGATTCATCCCGACAGAGCGCCGCATAACCCAACCCCGTCGGGATGAATCCCGACCTACCTCATCGTGAGGTTCATGACCAAACGGTACGTTTGTGATTTCTGTCTCCCTAAAACGCGTGGAGCTATCTTGGTAAATGTTTCATTGTCAGGGTGGTTATTTGCCATGCCCGTTAGTGAGAGCAGTCTGTTGGCTCATTACGCGGCATTAGGTCAGTACACATCAGTTGATTCGCACCACGATGGCCTCGCGAATTGTGCCGAAATAATTTTTTCTGCTAGTATTCAGCCAGTTTAAGGGTGAGAGGATTGTGCAGCCTTACTTTATGCGACCGTAAACCGCAAACAACAGGAGAAGCAAAATGAAAGAACTGACATGGCCAACTTTGGAAAATCTGGTTTTACCGGTTAAGGCGCTATTCACCGGATACCTTCTCGTCGTCGGCCTGGGTCTGCTGATGGCTGGCGGGCAAATCATGCTGACCCACGGCATGGCGGACGGCAAATTCGGGTTGTCGATGGATGATCTGGTGTACAGCTATTACGGCAACCGCGAAGGCTCCAAGCTGGAGGCCAAACTCAACGGATCGATGAAAGATTATGCGCCTGCCGAAAACAAACTGGAGATGATCAAATGGGCCCGCGCCGGTGCGCCTGAAGCCGAGTGGGAATCGAAGATCAAGCCGGTCACCGACCAGTATTGTGTCGCTTGCCATGCAAACATGCCGGGCTTGGTCAATGTGGGCGATAAAGACACTATGATCAAAGTGGCGGAGATCGACCACGGCGCCAGCGTAACGACCCTGACACGGGTTTCGCATATTCACTTGTTTGGCATTTCGTTCATCTTCTTTTTCGTCGGTCTGATCTTCAGCTTTGCCACCGGTTTCAGCCCGATCACCAAGGCGTTGCTTATTTTTACGCCCTTTCTGTTCCTGATTCTCGATATTGCAGCCTGGTGGCTCACCAAAATGGTGCCGGGATTTGCCTGGCTAGTGATGATCGGCGGGTTCGGCTACAGCCTCGCCTCGACGGTCATGATTTTCTCGTCGCTCTACCAGATGTGCGTCAAGCCGTTCATGGCCAAAAAAGCCTGAATTTCATGACGGTCATTCGTCAAGTGCGGTGTCGCGCTGATTCCGGGTATGGCGCAGATTTTTTTAACGCTGCCGCTGCCATCGTCGGCAGCGAGGCCGTGCTGACCGGCGGGGCTGCCGGGCCGTATTGCGCCGACAAGCGCGGCCGTTATTTGGGCAGCGCGCTGGCGGTGGTGTTTCCGGCGGACACGCAGCAAGTCGCGGAAATCGTGAAGCTGTCCGTCGCAAACCAAATCGCCATCGTGCCGCAGGGCGGCAACACCAGCTTGTGCGGGGCATCGGTGCCGCTGGCCGAAGGCGGTCGGCAAATCGTGCTGAACCTGTCGCGCATGAAGCGCATCCGCGCGATCGATCCGGTGAATTACACCATGACCGTCGAGGCGGGTTGCATCCTGGCCGATGTTCGCCAAGCTGCGGAACAGCATAACCGTCTGTTCCCGCTCGAACTCACGGCAACCCTGCACCATTGCGAAATCGGCGGCAACCTGTCCACCAATGCCGGCGGCAATGGCGTGTTGCGTTACGGCAACGCGCGCGATCTGGTGCTGGGGCTGGAGGTCGTGCTGCCGGACGGGCGCATCTGGAACGGCCTGCGCAGCCTGCGCAAGAACAACTCCGGCTATGATTTGAAGCACCTGTTCATCGGCGCGGAAGGCACGCTGGGCATCATCACCGCCGCCGTGCTCAAGCTGTTTCCGCGCCCGCAGTCCAGCGCCACCGCCATCGTCGCCATCACCGATCCCGAGATCGCCGTGCGCCTGCTGGCGCATGTTCGCGCCTTCTGCGGCGACACCCTGAGCGCTTTCGAGATCATTTCGCGCAGCAGCCTGGACATTGTGCTCAAGCATGTTACTGGAACCGCCGAGCCCTTTGCCCAAAGGTACGAATATTATCTGCTGATCCAGTCGGACGATATGCAGCAGCGTCCGCTGGGCGACGCGCTGCGCGGCGCGATCCAGAGTTTCGGTACGGGCATTCCGGAGTTCGCCGTCACCGCCGATGCCGGCGCGGCGGAAAACTGGTGGAAGCTGCGCCAGAACATCAGCGACGCGCAAAAGCGCGAAGGCATCAGCATCAAGCACGACATCTCCGTGCCGGTCAGCCGCGTGGCGGAATTCATCGCGCGCGCCGATACCGCATTGCGGGACGCCTTTCCCGGCATCCGCATCGTCGCGTTCGGCCACATGGGCGACGGCAACATCCACTACAATGCCTCAATGGCGGATGCCGCGCAGAACGAGATATTCATCGAGCAGCAAGAGGGAGCGGTGAACAATCTGGTTTATCAAGTAGTGCGCGAACTGGACGGCAGCATCAGCGCCGAGCACGGCGTGGGGCAGCTCAAGCGCGAAACACTGCGCGACTATAAAGACCCCCTGGAGCTGGAACTGATGCGCAGTATCAAGCAGGTTTTTGACCCGCAGGGGCTGATGAATCCGGGTAAGGTTCTGTAGCCTGGATGGCGCGCAGCAGAATCCGGGAAGCCGCGTGTGCAATAAGGGATGCAGAAATTGTAAAAGTACCTTTGATGAATCGGGGGCGGGTTTCGTAGGTCGGGATTCATCCCGACAGAGCGTCGCATAACCCAACCCCGTCGGGATGAACCCCGACCTTGTATGATCGAATTTACTGAAATGCTGTATAGGAGGTTGAGTAAAGTTTTACGTTTCACCGGGAAGGCCGTCCCGACCTGAGGACTGGTTTTTAGCCAGAGCCTGATCGTAGATTGGCCTCCCGCCCTATTCGCCCATACCGTGGAGTATCCGAGGCCAAGAGCCTGCATACACAAGGAAGGTA
>JAUYJO010000237.1 GCA_030700315.1 Gallionella sp. | reverse complement strand
GGAATTTCCCACATGGGAGCAGATTTCATCGCATCCATCTTACCGGATGGCCTTCATGATGCCGAAATCTGGGGTGTCGTCCCACTTTCTATCGGAAAAGAGCCATCGTTTTTGGCTGGGTGTGACAACCGGATAAGCACGGTTACCACTATTGATCGACAATTACTACTGGCATTTGGCAGCTTTCGTCGCCATTCGCAACATACCCTGCAAGCCGCTCTGTATATAGGTTTTTACTTCGCAATCATTCGTAATTTTTCGGTGACAGCCTGAAAAAAACCGGATAAGATACCGGACAAGATTTCGAGTTATCCGGTATGCCATCTCTCACAGACACCAAAGTCAGAACAGCTATCCATCCGGCCAGTGGACAGGGCACGATTTCCGGGCGACCGCTTCAACGCGGCTGCACGAAATGGGCTTTCACTCCGAGTGGATCGAGCGCCAGTTTGCCCACGTCGAAGGCAACAAAACCAAGGCCGCCTACAACCATGCCGAGTACCTGCCAGAACGCAGGAACATGATGCAAGCCTGGGCGGACTGGATAGACAAAATTCCAGAGGAAATTATCGTCAACATGCAGCTTGCGCGTGAGGCAATAAACTTGCTGGCTCTGGACGACTTGCCAATATCTGCTGGCTTATCCAATCCTGCACCTCTGACTCGACCCATCCGGATAAGCGCCCGAGCTTGACCTGCCTCGGGAATTCACCCTTCTTGATTTTGTCGTAAATCGCCGTTGTGCCAAGGCCAACCATGGCCTTGACTTGCGGAAGGCGTATCAACCGCTGGTTCATAAAGCACCTCTCATCCAATTCGGCATAGTCACTCCATCAATGACTATTGATCGTGAATCGAATTGAACATCACCGCGTCAGGATTGAGGCGTTGAAATGCGCCCTGCCGGGTCACATTTCGGATGTCATCAAATGCGGGCGGAAGTTAGCGTCACGTGCTGGACTCCGACCGCCATGCACAAACCGATCAAGCTTTACCTCAAACGAATTCAACAGATACGGGGCTATCAACGTGGCGACCAGCTTCCGCTGTGGCCGGAAGAAGTCCGCTGCGCGCCGAACGAGTTTTTACGCAGCGCGCTGTTCAACGCGCGCAACCGCAATCAAATGCGACGATATTTGCGGCAGGAAACATTGGCGATCATCGGCAAAGGGCGCATCACCTACACGGGCGAGGAACTGCGGCAGGACGATGCCACGGTCTGGCTGCAACTGATCCAGATGGCCAGCGATACCACGTTGGGCGCTTACGCCATACAGTTTTTGCAATGCAGTCGGCTGGACACCCTCCGGCGAGACCTACGCCCACCTGCGTAAATGCCTCACGCGCTTGCAGGCCACCGCGCTGGCTTTTTATGCCGAGCGCACCAAGCACACCATCTCGCTCTCCATGATCCCGGCCTTCTGCTGGCAGGGCGAGAACACCAGCAAGCCGCTGCCGCGCTACCGAGTCAAGCTCGCGCCGAAACTGGCGGCGCTGTTTCATGGACAGCATTACACCTACATCCACTGGGCGCAGCGCCGGCAGTTGCCGGAAGGGTTGGCCACCTGGCTGCACGGCTACCTGGCCAGCCACAAGCAACCGCACCCGCTTCCTCTCGAATAAATTCAGCGTGCCGCCGACCTCACCATCAGCCGCCACGACAATCTCCGCAGGGTGGTTATCCAGGCCTTGAAAGCGCTGGTGGCAGCGGGATTTCTGGACTCATGGCAGATCAACGGCAATCATGTTGCCGTTGTCCGGTGCTGACTATTGTCGGATGAGTAGGGAAAGTGATGCTCCGTGCAACTCGACATGGTGTTTGAGTAGGGGAAAATTTTTCCGAAACCACAGCGCAGCAAGGCTTTCCGGGCAAGTGTCGCAGGTAACCTTTAACCTATTTATAACCTGCCGGAGCGGCTCACCAGCACGATTGAGCAACATCGCTGGAGCGGCAAGATTATGGTTCCAGCTACCCTCCCCTAGCGATATAATCAAACCTAATTACAAGAGGTGGAAATATGTCACGAGCAGACCTTCTAGTCAGTCTCGTCAAGGCTGGCAGTCAAGGTGACCAGCAGTTGTTGCGCACGACGGTGGAGGCTATGGCGGCGGAAGAGCGCGCCAAGCATCACCATCAACTCGCCGACAAACTCGAAGAGAATCTGCGCGCCGTAAACGGACGGCAACGCACGCCTGAGGTCGTCCGTTCATTCGATGGCGGGCACGGCGGTTTGCTGTACGAGGTGGAGCCGCGCCGTACTCTCGAATCGCTGTTTCTGGATGCGCCTGCGCTTGAGGCTTGCCGTGAGTTGGTCGAAGAGCAGCATCGCAAGGACATATTGCGTTCTTACGGGCTGGAGCCACGGCATCGCGTGTTGCTGTCCGGCCCACCGGGCAACGGCAAGACTTCTCTGGCTGAGGCGATTGCCGCGCAGTTGCTG
The DNA here is from genome assembly GCA_030700315.1 of Gallionella sp. Classification (GTDB taxonomy): domain Bacteria; phylum Pseudomonadota; class Gammaproteobacteria; order Burkholderiales; family Gallionellaceae; genus Gallionella. Next base: position 2,858 of record JAUYJO010000237.1, on the reverse strand, counting down.
GTTCCTCTTTTTGTCGTGCGCTATGAAGCGGTCATCGGCAGTTTTCTGGGCGAGACCAGTGGCCGTCTGAAAAAATTGTTCGATTTCGTGCGTACACACCAATGCGTCTTGTTCTTCGACGAGTTCGACACGCTCGGCAAGGAGCGGGGCGATGTCCACGAAACGGGGGAGATCAAGCGTGTCGTCAGTTCGCTACTGCTTCAGATTGATGCCTTGCCCAGCCACGTTGTGGTTGTGACGGCAACCAATCATGCCGAGTTGCTGGATCGGGCGGTGTGGCGTCGCTTCCAGTTGCGGCTTTCATTGCCCGCGCCGACAACCGCGCAGAAAGAGGAATGGTTCACGCGCTTTCAGACGGGGTTGGATGCGCCACTCGGCTTTTCGCCGAAGACTTTGTCAACCAAGATTCAAGCCTCCAGCTTTTCTGACTTGGAGCAATTTTGCGAGGATATTCAGCGCCGCTATGTTCTGGCACTTCCCGATGCGAACCTGAAGCGCATCGTGGCGGCAAGGCTCAAGCAGTGGCAGGCGCGATTCACCGTTAGCCAATAACCAGAACCAATCCGACGGATGGCAACAGGCAACTTTCCGCTTCTGCTCTTCCCTGTTCCTGCCCAGGCAGAACGAAGCAAACTTTCCGGAGGGGGTGGTTCCGTTCACATACCTGAGCTTACGCGGCAACTCGCCCGCATCACACCGCAGCTCACAGTTCTACAGCAAGCCTTCGATGCCAAGCGCCTGAAACTTCAACAGTCAGCACCGATGGAGAACCCGGAGCTGATCTTGGTTATCGAGGTGGCGGGGACGATAGCTGATTTCTCAAACGCCGTTGCCAAGATACCGGGATTGGAGTGGCTGGTGGAATGAGCCGATGACGAGATTGCGCCGGACGAAGATTTTTTCATCGAGGGCAAGGATGGCAAACCGTTTTCCGGGCGGCTGTTTCTGCTGGCGAGCAATCAGGAAGCGCTCACGCAATTGCTGGCGCTCTGGACTCGTTACCAGAAGGATACGACGGCGAAGTTTGATAGCGGGTTAAACAAGTTTCGGAATTTGTTTGGGCAGTTGCGCACCATCCGCCACTGGAGTGTGGCTGATCGCATTGATTCTGATGTCCGCAGCTATTGGCAGGCTTGCATTGACGAGGGTCTTCAGGCCATCCGCTTTGAGATTGAAGCGTGGTATTTCGTTTCGCAACAGAAGAACGATGCAGCCCGCGAGGAAATTATTGGACTCGTTCAGGAGCTCGGGGGGAAAGTTCTACGTCATGCACTGATAGCCGAGATTGCGTATCACGGTTTGCTCGTCGAGCTACCTGCGGCGGCAGTTGAACGGGTGCTTGCCGGTGAAACATCGGGGTTGGCTCTTTCCGACCGGATCATGTTCTTCCGACCCAAAGCGCAGTCGATCACCGATGGCGTGAACGAGGAGGAAGTTACCGCCCAGGCCGAGGTTGCCGGTGCATCGGAGAAGCTGCCGGTGGTGGCCTTGCTGGATGGCCTGCCCTTGCAGAACCATCAGCTTCTGCAAGGGCGGCTTCTCGTTGACGACCCAGACGGATGTGAGAGCGAGTACGAAGCGAAGGATCGGGTGCATGGAACGGCGATGGCCTCGCTGATTCTGCACGGCGAGCTTGATGGCGCTACGCAGCCGCTAGCGCACCGTCTTTATGTTCGACCGGTTCTGCGTCCCGATTTTAACGACAACTTCAACAAGCGTCGGCGCGAACACACGCCGGATGACGTTCTCCTGATTGATCTGATCCATCGGGCTGTGAAGCGCATCTGCGAAGGTGAAGGGCAGGATGCCGCGTTGCGCCTTCGGTTCGCGTAATCAATTTATCCATTGGCGACGAGGCGCGCATATTCGAGCGCGTGATGTCACCTTGGGCGCGACTACTAGACTGGCTTTCGTTCCGGTACTCCGTGCTGTTCATTGTCAGTGCTGGCAATTACACACGTGCGCTCAGCCTCGATACGCCGAGTGACACACTGGCCGGACTGACAGCCGGGCAGCGATCAAAGCTGGCGTTCACGGCGATGACCTCCGAAAGCACGGAGCGACGCTTGCTGGCATCCTCGGCACATTGGACGACAAGATCGAGTTGAACCGGCGGATGACGGCGGAGCCTATCCCGCCGTGCGTCCCGAAATCATCGGAACCATGAAAGTCGCACTGCCTAACGAGCCGAAGATTATCGAAGCCTTCCACCGCACCTGCGCGCCACTCTTTGAGCAGGCCGAAGCTAACCGCGCTCAATCCCGCAGTCTTGCCACCCTGCGCGATGCGCTGCTGCCAAAGCTGTTATCCGGTGATATTTGTGTGACTAATGTCGAAGATGAGGTCGCCAGTGTCTAGCCTAACAAGTCTGGAAAAACGGCGATTCGAGGATATGTTTGGAATGGCGAGCGGCTATGTGTTGGATTTCAGCGACCGGACATTTGCCCAATTCTTTAAGGAAAATGCCGGGATCAATATTTACGATGGCCGTGGTGCGGTTTATTGCCTTCCGGGAGCGGCGATACCGAAGCCGGAAGAAGTGTTCGGTGCTGGCTCCGAACAATTCGGGGGGAGCTCCGCACATTTGGAGCCAAGCTCCGCACATTTGCCGGAACCTACGAGTGGTATTACGGAGCAACGAGATATAGACGGCTGCCTGCTGAGCGATCAACTCGACGCTCCAGTGATCGATTCGCTCGACCGCATCACACCGGATATTATAGTGGACCCTGTTTTCAAGACAGCAGTTTAAGATGTGCGCTGTCATAAAGGAAGAAAAGAAATGAGCGAAGCGAAGAAGCGTAAAACCCACACCCCGGAGTTCAAGGCGAAGGTAGGTTTGGAGGCGTTGCGAGGTG
>JAUYJO010000236.1 GCA_030700315.1 Gallionella sp. | reverse complement strand
GGGTGGGTTTCGTAGGTCGGGATTCATCCCGACAGAGCGCCGCATAACCCAACCCCGTCGGGATGAATCCCGACCTACATCATCGTGAGGTTCATGGCCAAGCGGTACATTTGTGATTTCTGTCTCCCTAAATGAATTTTTAGAGGGCTAAAGAACGTCCATTTTCATCGCAAATCACCCCATTACCGCCCCAAACTACCCTGCCAGCACAAACATTCGCTTCAAGTTCCACGCCATCGCGACCAGATCGAACTCGTCGCCGACGTTCTCAAGCCCCCGCAGCGAGAATTGCCGGAACCCCAGTATCGCCTTGATGATGCCAAACACCGGCTCCACCGTGCATTTCCGTTTCGCGTAGAGCGCCCGCCCCGCCATCGTCAGTAGCAAATGGCGCATCTTCTCCATCTCCGTAGCGTCTTCTTTCAGTGGCGGCGGCTCGGTGAATCGGGCCATCGGGTCTTCGCATCTGCACGATGATGGGCAAGATGGAATTCAAATTCAAGGGCGAAGTGAAGGACATCCCGCCCGGCTACCTGCCATGGTTCGATATCCCCAACCGCGCCAGTGCCGCTTCAACCGTGATCTTCGGCCACTGGTCGGCGCTTGGCCTGCCGCACCGAAAAAACGTCATCGCGCCCGACACCGGCTGCCTGTGGGGCGGCCCGATGGGTGCCGCCCGGCTGGATGACCACCATCTATTCCAGGTGGCATGCAACAACCCCGTGGCGAAACATTGGGGATGTCTGGCTAGCAACCCTCGCCTCAAGGCGAGGGCTTTGGCTCGATTTTGATACCATTTATCAGTAATCAGCCTTGCTTCAGTAGCGCCTCGAACTGTTCAATCGGTATCGGCCTGCCAAGCAGATACCCCTGGAAGGTAGTGCAGCCTCTATCCAGAAGGATTTGTCGTTGCTCTACCGTCTCCACCCCCTCGGCAATGACGTTCAGGTTCAAGCCTTGCGCCATGGCAATGATGGTATGCACAATCGTTTTATCGCTATTATCGGTGGCAATATCGTGGACGAACGACTGGTCAATTTTGAGCTGATCGAGCGGCAACCGTTTGAGGTATTGCAAGGATGAATAGCCGGTGCCGAAATCGTCCATGGAGAAACCTATACCACGGGCTTTCAGCACGGTCATGTTGGCGATGGTGTCATCCACATTGTCCAGCAACATGCTTTCGGTGATTTCCAGCTTGAGCCTTGTGGGGTCCACCCCAAAGTGATCGACCAGCGTCAGCACTTCATCGACGAAAGTTGGCAGATGGAACTGTTTGGCGCTGACATTGACTGCCACGGTAAGATGTGCTGTTTCCGGTTGTGCAGCCCAGGCGACCAGTTGTTGGCAGGCGGTTGTCAGCACCCAGTGTCCCAAGGGCAGGATCAGCCCGGTTTCTTCGGCGAGCGGGATGAATTCGCCGGGAAGCATCAGGCCGCGTGTTGGGTGTTGCCAGCGCACCAGGGCTTCGGCACCGATCAATCTGCCCGATGAATCAATCTGCGCCTGATAGTAGAGCAGGAATTGCTTCTGCTCGGCGACGGCACGGCGCAGATCGATCTCCTGGAGGGCTCGCGCGGTGATGGTGGCCTGCATGGCGGGATCGAAGAATCGCAGGACGTTGCGGCCGGCTCTCTTGGCCTGATACATGGCGATATCCGCCTGCTGCAACAGTTCATCCTGGCTGTGCCCGGAGCCGCCGAAAAGGGTCACGCCGATACTGGGGGTATTGTGATGCACATGTGTGGCAAGCTGGTAAGACTGGTTGAGTGTTGCGAGAATTTTCTCGCCGACTACTTCAGCCTGTGCAGCAGCCTCAAGATCATGTTCGCTCAGGTCTTCAAGCATCACCACAAATTCATCGCCGCCTAACCGGGCAACGGTGTCGCCTTCGCGTATACAGGATTCGAGACGTTGTGCCACCTGTTGCAGAAGCAAGTCGCCGATGTCGTGGCCAAGAGTGTCGTTGAGGTTTTTGAACTTGTCCAGGTCGATAAACAGCAGCGCGCCTCCCCGGCCGCTACGGGCACTGGAAGCCAATGCCTGCTTGAGCCGATCCATCAGCAGCCGCCGATTTGGCAGGTGGGTGAGCGTGTCGTAGAACGCCAGGCTCTTGATCTCCGCCTCTGCCTGTTTGCGTTCGGTGATGTCGATACAATTGCCGATATAGCCAAGAAACATTCCGGCGCTGTCAAAGCGCGGAACCCCGCAATCCATGAGCCAACGATACTCGCCATCGTACCGGCGCAACCGGTATTCCATGCAAAATTCCTGGCGCGCATCAAAAGCGTTGACATAAGTATCGACGCAATTCTTCAGGTCATCCGGGTGTACACCTTCCGTCCATCCGTTGCCGGCCTCCTGTTCCATGCTGCGACCGGTGAACTGTAGCCGACCTTTGTTGAAAAAATTGCAGAGTTTGTCGGCACCCGACATCCATATCAGGAGAGGAGCCGAATTTGCAATGGTGCGAAAACGGTTCTCGCTTTCCCGTAGCGCTATCTCCGCCTGTTTGCGCTCGGTGACATCCCGCATGGCGACGAGCACACCATTGATTGCCGGGTTGCCCTGCATGTTTACACCGGTGCTTTCCACATGAATCCAGCGGCCATCCTTGTGGCAGACCCGGTACTGGATCGTATGGGGTTCACCGGGATGTTCCATCACATAACGCATGGCATCGGTTACGATACCCATATCATCCGGATGTATGACCAGAGCGCTTGGCCGACCGACCAGTTCCTCCGGTAAAACACCCAGCAAATGCGTGACGCTGGGTGAGACATAGGCTATGTTCATGTTCGCATTGATCAGCCAGATGGTGTCGGAGATGTTATCCAGATAGGCACGCAGCTGCCACTCGCTTTTATGGAGGCGATCCAGAGCTTCCTGCTTTGCTGCCTCGGCTTGATCTCGCTCGTTGTCCAGACGACGTTCGCGACGGTAGGCAAAACCCGACCCCATCAATCCCATCAGCCATATCAGGCCGTGTGACCCTATCGTTGTGGTGTTGCGTTCCCGTTCGTCCGCCAGATAAGCCGTCAAGGACACATCCGTGCCGATGCCGCCACGGATGTCGCCCACTTTATAACCCTGATTCGCATGGCACTTGAGGCAATCGGGTTCTACAACGAAAGGCAGCATCACTCTCAGATAGGGCTGCCCGTTTATCTGCTGCACCTCCATAGCCTCCTTGCTGCCTTGCTCGAAGCGCTTCAATGCGCCTGTTTCCCATGCATCGGCGGCGTTATGGGGGTTAAGTGGACTCAGGCTGGTGATATGGCTGCGGATGCCATAAAAATTACCAAAATTGTTCTGCATCTCGCGCAGGGCGTAGGCCGGGTTCATCAGGGTGAGCACTTTGCCTGTGGTGGTGACCACGTCGCGGTCGGGCACGTTGAGATAGGGGTTGGGCGGGGTGCGCTCGGAGGGTGTCACATAGACGCCCCCGTGGGATGCCACCCATTTGCGGAAGCTGAAGTCTTTGTTAATGTTGGCGCGGGCGGTGGCGATGGCCATGTTCATGGTTTCGCCTCTCTCATGGTGAATGTTCCATGCCAGCGACACTGCTACCAACACGCTCCAGCCGATCAGCGCAATAGTATATTTGCGCGGGAGGTTGCTGGAATACTGGTCAGGTGAGATGGGTTTCATGGAGGCTGTTGCATTCAAGCTGCCATCGGAAGCGGAAGCTGGAAATGCCCCTCAACGATGCCGCTTACCGAAATATCTTCGTCCGGTTCTTCCCAGCGCAGCGCGGTGCCATTTGCCCGCAGCGTAACTTGCTTGAGTTGCTCTTCGCTTGCGTCGCGCAGCAATTTGAAACGGGCGGCGGGGAAACCTATCTGGCGGCCATCCGTGAGTTCGACGAAAACAATGCGACCTGACACCCAGACACGGGTGGCGCAATGCTCCAGTTCAGTGATGGAAGAACTCATGCCATTTCTCCCTGAAGAAATCCTGATGCTCAAAAACTGCCGCTTCAATTCGCCGCAACTCGGTGGGGCTGATGTTGCGGCTTCTTGCTAACCGTATAGGCTCCAGCCAATACTTGCACTCTCCATCTCCTGTGTCCGCATGAATATGCGGCGGCTCCATTCCTTCATCGGAATAAAAATGGGAGTGCTATGGATTTCGCGCATAGTATAGCTGCCAAATTGCGTTGATGAGGGGTTGCTTGTTCCAGCCAACACCATCGTCAGCGTTATTTAAGACAACACCTGCTTTGCGTTCCTGTCCCCATGGATTTACGGCAAGGATGGGTTTGTTGTATAGCCTCGCTCCGTCAATTTCCTTCTGTATCCATTTGCTATCTGTAGCGTACATCCCGCTTGGAATGACCACGACATGCGAGCGGGAAATTTGATTGTAGATTGCATCCTGTAAAGCTTGAGTGCTTTGAACATTGTGTATCGGATTATCCTTGGGTACGGAATAGTCGCGAAAATCCAGCGTGCCTGCCCTGCACGCCAGGGTTCTTGAAATATCCATGATGCAAGGGTGTCGTAGTGGTGCGAATGTGCCCAGGCATGTCGTAGCAGAGCAGCGAGCCGAGGCTGTGCGCGCAGACGAGGTCGTAGTTCTTGGCGTTCATCTGTTTCAGGATATGCGCGCGCGCTTTGCTTTTGAGGCCATCGTCGCTCACCCACTGCGCCACCATGCCCGCCGTCCAGCGGATTTTATCGGGCACCTCGAACAGGCCGCGCTCGCGCGAGAACAGATCGCCTATGCCGTGGATGATGCCGCTGGCGAGCAGCTCGGCGAAGGCTTGGGCGTAGGAGGCGGGGTTGAGTGGCGCTTGCTCGAACAGGCTGTCGTACTTGAGGAAGTCGCAGGTGATTGCGCCTTGGAGTTTGGGGTTCCATGCGACGAGGCCATCGCAAATGGCCTTGCTCCAAGAACCTTCGAGGTCTGGATCAAGGTCGCCATGGTTTACGCCATGGACGCATAGGATGGAAATTGACAAGTGAATCCCCCTTAAAACGGAAGCTGGCCGTTGTTCCCGTCTATAAAGCGGGAATCAACGTTGCGATGCGGGAAGTTTTCCTCGCATCGCTTTATCTCGTTCGAGATGTTCTTGCGCCAGCTCCTAATTCTGGGGGTTTCGCCGGTTGCCTCGTACCGTGCGTGCGGTGCGATGTGCGTGTGGCGGAAGTGCAAGAGGGGCGAACTTTATTTTAGTTTCTGGGGGAATGTCAATAGTGTTGTGAGGGGTATTGGTTTGGGCGCAGTCAATCTATGAAGCCGCTCTCGCGCTGGTGGCGGATGGCGAGAATGTCGATGCGGTCTTTTGCGGGCAGGAAGCGGTACAGCGCCACGTAACCGGTATGACCTTTTGAGATGATGAGTTCGCGCAGGTTGTGCGGAGCGGGGCGGCCGATCAGAGGGTGGCGCTGCAATACCGAGGTGGCATCGACGATTTCTTCACCGGCCGTAATGGCGAAATCCGGTGCTTCGTGTTCGAGGAACTGGAATATCCGCTCCAGGTCGGACAGCGCCTGTTCGGTGAAATGTACCTTGGGCACGGTGATCACCGTGCGGTACGTTTGGCTGTTTTAGCCTTGGTTTTGGTATCAGTACGTGCAACGGGCTTGGGGCGTTTCGCAGCCTTTCCCGAGGTGCGAGCAAGGATGTATGCCTGCACGTCTTCCATTGCGTAGAGCGCACCGCCCGCATCCGCTTCGGCGGCAGAGGCGATTGCGTCATCCATGAATGACTGGCGCATTTCGGCCAAGCGGGCTTGCGCTTCCAGCGCTTCGACCATAAAGGCGTGCGGGGATTTTCCGGATGCCTGTGCGGCGGAGGCGATGCGCGCTTTCAGTTCTTCGGGTAATTTCAGTGTGGTGGTGGCGGCCATGACGGGCTCCTTGTGAAAGTGACACCAAAGTAACATCTCAATGCAGGCTCGTCAATTGGGTATGCGGGGAGGGTCGATGTGGCGGCGCAGGTATAATGCGCGCCTTGGTTTTTTCATTTTGGAGTTGCCTTGTTCAAGCTCATCGGTGCCATCGCGGGTTATTTGTTGTTCGGGTTCTGGGGCGGGTTGCTCGGGTTTTTCGCCGGGTCATTTTTTGACCGGATGCGGGCGCTTGGCTCGGGCGGGATGAATCCTTTGCAGAACGCGATGCGCCAGGCGGTGTTTCTTGAGACGGTGTTCCTCTCGATGGGCAAGCTGGCGAAGGCGGATGGGCAGGTTTCGCAGAGCGAGATCGAACATGTCGAGCAGTTCATGCAGAAGCTGGGCATGACTGCGGAACATCGATCGCAGGCCATCGCGTTGTTCAAGCGGGGAGCCGATCCGGCGTTCGACATCGGGCCGACCTGCCAGCGCTTCATGTCGGTCTGCGGGCACACCAAAGATCTGAAGCAGATGCTGCTGGTTTATCTGATCGTGATGGCGCTGGCGGATGGGCAATTCCATCCGGCTGAAGAAGTGTTGCTCGCCGAGATTGCCGGCCACCTTGGCTACGATCAGGCAGCGTTCAGGCAGTTGCTGGACATGGTGCTGAACCAAGCGCATTTTGGCGGGGGGCAAGCCGATACGGTTGCTGCGCTGGACGATGCCTACAAGGCGCTGGGCGTGACCAAGGACAGCACAGACGCGGAAATCAAGCGCGCCTATCGCAAGCTGATGAGCCAATACCACCCGGATAAGCTGATGGGGCAGGGCGTGCCGGAAGACATGATCGCGATGGCCACCGAGCAGGCAAAAGAAATCCAGCTTGCTCACGACCTGATCAAGAAGAGCCGGAATATTTGAATTTCCTTTTAACCCAGATAATCCATTTGGGCGTAGGTCGGGCTTCAGCCCGACATGTCGGGTTAAAACCCGACCTACAAAACCGTTAACTGCTTTTTTCAGGATAAATAGATGTCTGCCACGCTCCCCGTTCTTTCCCTGCTTGAAACCCGCGTCCTCGGCGTGCTCGCCGAGAAACAGCGCACGGTGCCGGACTCTTATCCGTTGACGCTGAATTCGCTGGTCTCCGGCTGCAACCAGAAGAGCAGCCGCGATCCGGTGATCGAGGCTTCCGAAGCGGAGGTGCTGGTGGCGCTGGATAGCCTGCGCGGGTTGTCGTTGATCGTCGAAACCAGCGGGGGGAGGGCGTCGCGTTATGCGCACAACATTGAGCGGGTGCTGCACATCCCCACGCAGTCCACCGCGTTGCTGGCCCTGCTGATGTTGCGCGGCCCGCAGACGGCGGGGGAGTTGCGCCTCAATTGCGAGAGGTTGCACAAGTTCGCGGATATTTCTTCGGTCGAGAGTTTTCTGGTCGAACTGGCCGAGCGCGCGGCGGGCGGGCTGGTGGTGGAACTGCCGCGCCAGCCCGGCGCGCGCGAAAACCGCTGGATGCATCTGCTCTCCGGCGCGCCGCTTATCGAGGAACGCGTGTCTGCCGGAGCGGCATCGCCCAATCCGTCTGGCGATGTGACGGTGGGCGAAATCGCCGCGCTGAAGGCCAACGTCGCCAGGCTCGACGCGGAGGTCAGCGAGCTGCGCGCGATGCTGGGCAAGCTGTGCGCGGAGCTGGGCGTTTCTGCCGGGTAGCCGCCATGCCCGTTTCGCAAATTTGTTTGCCGCCCCGCTATCAGGTTCAGCGGGCTTCGCGGCCTTTGCCTGCGGCAAGAAAATCCGCCCCGGCTTTGTCATTGCACTGGCAATGTGGTTTAATCGCGCCCATGAAATTCCCCTTCCAGAACGTCGCGCTGATCGGTAAACACAAGGCTCCGGAAATCGCCGAGCCGTTGTTGCATCTGGCCGCTTTTTTGTCGTCCAGGGGGCTGAATGTGGTGGTGGATAGCCTGACTGCCGAACAGATCGCATCCTGCCCTTATCCGGCGATGAGCCTGGGCGAAATGGCCCATGCGGTGGACTTGGCCATCGTGATGGGCGGCGATGGCACCATGCTGAATATCGCGCGCACTCTGTCGCCGCACCAGGTGCCGCTGGTCGGGGTCAATCAGGGCAGGCTGGGGTTTCTCACCGATCTCACCCTGGAAAATATGCAGGACAGTATCGTGGCGATGCTGGACGGCAAATTCGTCACCGAGCAGCGCCTGTTGCTGGTGGCGCGCGTGTTGCGCAACGATGTCGAAGTGTTTGGCGGGCTGGCCTTTAACGAGGTGGCGGTGCACCGCAACCACATCAGCAGCATGGTCGAGTTCGAGGTGCGCATCGACGGCGAATATCTTTACAACCAGCGCGCCGACGGGCTGATTGTCTCGACACCCACCGGTTCGACCGCCTATGCGATGTCGGCGGGCGGCCCGATATTGCACCCCGGCCTGGATGTGCTCGAGCTGGTGCCGGTGTGCCCGCATACGCTGAGCAACCGCCCCATTGTGGTGAAGAGCTCGTCGGTGCTGGAAATCCTGATGCACCGCACCGGCGATATCAGCGTGCGTTTCGACAGCCACACCAACTACGACCTGGAGTTGCACGACAAGATCATCGTCACGCGTCATCCCGAACTTGCCTGCCTGCTGCATCCGGTGGGGCATAGCTACTATCACACGCTGCGCGAAAAGCTGCTCTGGAACCAAACACTCTAACGGGCATGACAGTAGCCACCCATGATAATGAAACTGCCATGTCCGTTTCCCTCTCCTCAATCCTCTCCCGCAAGCGGGGAGAGCGAAGCGAGGGGGGCGCAGCCAAGCGAACGACCGCTGCGCGAGTTTCACGTTAAATGCTGCAATTTGCCGATCAATGCTGAAGTTTCCTGATAAATGCTGAAATTCCCAGATAAATGCTGAAGTTCTTGGCCATCCGCGATTTCGTCATCGTCTCCTCGCTCGAACTGGATTTTTCTTCCGGCTTTACCGCGTTGACCGGTGAGACCGGCGCGGGAAAATCCATCCTGATCGACGCGTTGTCGCTGGCGCTCGGCGAGCGCGGCGATGCGGCGATGGTGCGCAACGGCTGCGAGCGCGCCGAGATCGCCGCCGAATTCGACATCGCCGCGTTGCCGCATTTGCGGGCATGGTTGCTTGAGCAGGAGCTGGAAGGCGATGAGGGCGTGTGCCTGTTGCGCCGCGTGCTGGATGCCGGCGGGCGTTCGCGCGGCTTCATCAACGGGCGCAGCGCCACGCTGCAACAGATGCGCGACGCGGGCGAAATGTTGCTGGATATTCACGGCCAGCACGCGCACCAATCGCTGCTGCGCCCCGACGCGCAGCGCATGTTGCTGGACGGTTATGCGGGCGTGGTCGCCGATGCGGAGAAAGTCGCAACCCTGTACCGCGATTGGCAGACTTTGCGCCGCCGCCGCATCAGCCTCAGCGAGAATGCCGGGGCGGTGGCCGCCGAGCGCGAGCTGTTGCGCTTTCAGCGCGACGAGCTGGAAGGGCTGGGTTTTAACGCGGTGGAATGGCAAGAAATGCAGGCGGATTACGCGCGCCTCGCCCATGCCGCGAGCCTGCTGGAGACTGCGGCATTCGGCATCGAAACCTTGAGCGAGGCGGACACCGCCTGCCTCGCGCAACTCAACGCGCTGATGGCGCGCTTGCGCGATGGCCTGGCGCACGATGCCAGCCTGGGTGAAGCCTTGCGGATGCTGGAAAGCGCGCAGGCCGAGTTGCAGGAAGCGGTGTATGCGCTACGCCATTACCAGCAACGTCTGGATACCGACCCGCAACGCCTGCGCGAGCAGGAGCAGCGCATCCAGAATGTGATGGATGCCGCGCGCAAACACCGCGTCGCGCCGGAGCTGCTGGAGGAATCCTTGCAGCGCATCGTGGCGCGATTGGCCGAGCTGGGCGGCGATGCCGATCTGGCCGCGCTGGAACAGCAGGAAAAATCCGCGCAGCAAAGCTATCTGGCGGCGGCGCAGAAGTTGACGGTGGCGCGCAAAAAAGCCGCCGACAAGCTGGCGCGCGAAATCACCGGGGCGATGCAGACGCTGGCGATGGAGGGCGGCAGTTTCGCGGTGGCGCTGCTGCCGCTGGCCCAAAATGATGATCTTGGCGGGAATGCTTGCGGCCTGGAGACGATCGAGTTTCAGGTCGCCGCCAATCCCGGCGTGCAGCCGCGCAGCTTGGCCAAGGTCGCCTCGGGCGGCGAACTGTCGCGCATCAGCCTGGCAATCCAGGTCGCCGCGACCCAAGTCGCCAGCGTGCCGACGCTGATTTTCGACGAGGTGGACAGCGGCATCGGCGGGCGTGTCGCGGAAATCGTCGGGCATTTGCTCAAGAAGCTGGGCAAGAATTATCAGGTGTTGTGCGTGACGCATCTGCCGCAGGTCGCCGCCGCCGCCGACCAACAGTGGCAGGTGAGCAAGGCGGCGGAGAACGGCGTCACATTGAGCCGTATCGCTGTATTGGACGGCGAACAGCGCGTCGAGGAGATCGCGCGCATGTTGGGCGGCGTGAAGATTACCGATACGACGCGCAAACATGCGGCGGAGATGTTGGGTGCGGCGGCTTGAGGTATCATCCAAAAAACGCAATTGACATCATCCTGCTGCGGCCAGTTTTAATCTCTTTGGATTTGATTACCCGCCACTTGCGGCGTAATGTTTTTCGTAGGTCGGGTTTCAACCCGACGGGGTTGGCGAATCGAAGCAAAATGTCGGGTTGAAACCCGACCTACGAAAAGCCATCTACCCAATACCCCGCAGCAAGCTACGGGGTGCTTTATTTTCAGTTACAAGGGGAATGTCACGTTGTTTAAAGTATCCAGAATTCACCCAATGAAACATTTGGGTATTTTGCTGCTGTTGGGGGCAGGATTCGGCATGGCCACGGAAGCGGCGCTGGCCGCCGATGAAAATGTATACCTGGGACAAATCCAGCCCCAGTCGGAGCAAGCCGTGGGGCAAGGCCAGAGTGCGCTCTGGACGCTGCCTGATGTGGCGACACAATATCAACCATTGCAGCTCCCCCCCGTGATGCAAGCCGCCTTGCAGGCGCAGCGGGAAGGCCGCTTTATCGAGGCGCTGATACTGCTCGACGATGCTGGCAAAAGCGTGACCAGCACCGGGGCAAAGGCCGAGCTGAATTTGTTGCACGCCAGTTTTTTGCTGCAAGGCAAGCAGTCCGAGCAGGCAATAAAAATACTGGCGCCTTGGCTTGCCGACGCCCGGTACGCGGCGGATGCCTATGCGCTCACCGCGATGGCGTGCCTGCAGCAGGGGCAAATGCAGCAGGCGCTGGATGCCGCGCAACATGCGCAAGGCCAGAGAAAAGATCAGGGAAAAGACCAGGGAAAAAACCAGGGGAAAAATATGCAGGGCAGTATATTGCCGCCTCTGGCACTGTCTTACGCTTTGCAAGGGATGGGGCGTTTGGCGGAAGCGCGCGACGCGATGCACGGCTTCAATAACCAGCCGTCGAATATCGGCACGCCGCAACAGGCGGTCGCCTTGGCGCGCGAGGCCGAGCTCGACCTGACGCTCGACCGGGTTCAGTCGGCCGTGGCGCTGGTGAATTGGGCGGAAGGAGCGGAAGCCACGCACCCCTATGTCATTTCCGTGAGCGGCTTGGTTCATCTGATAAACGGGCAAGCCCGGGAGGCCAAGGCCGCATTTGAAACCGCTTTGCGGCGCGACCCAGAGGACGCCAAGGCATTATTCGGCTTGGGTCTGGCCGAAATAAAGCTGGGCAACTTCCAGGCCGGACAGAGAAAATTGCAGGCGGCGAATGAAGCCGACACCGGCAACGCGCTGATACTCACCTACCTCGGGCGCGCGCAACAGCAACTCGGCCAGACCGGGGCGGCCATGACCAGTTTTGACAGCGCCCAGCAAGCCGACCCCAAAGACCCCATCCCCTGGCTGTATCAGGCCCAGGCAGAATTGCAGGCCAACCGTCTGCCGGACGCCCGCGAAAGCTTGCGCCAGGCGCAGGCGCGGAGCGCATACCGGCAGGTTTATCGCGGCGAAAATCTGCTCCGGGAAGACGAACAATTATTGCAGGCCAATCTCGCCGAAATACAGCGCCGCTTGGGAATGGACAGCCTCGCGTTTCACACGCTGACCGCTTCGGTCAGCGAAAAAAATGCGGCCAACTTGAGGAACCAGGCCGATGTTCTGCAAGGGCAGCGCTCCGGCGAATCGGCGCGGCGCAGCCTGCTGCTGCAAAGCCTGTTCAACGACAGGCCGGGCAACCTGCCGGCGGCATTGGATATCTATGGCGACATGGCAGGGCAAACCGGCGCATCCACCCCGCAGCATGGCGTAGTCAGCGGGCTCAGCGCGCAGCAGGCCAGCTATCGCAATTACGACGAGCTGTTCGGCGGGCGCGCCACGCTGGAAGCAGATGCTGTTGTCGGCAGCCAGAATAGCAACGGCGAACAAATTCGCCTGGGTGTGGGCAACGACACGCTGGGGCTGGGCATTGCGGGGCACCAATTCAAGGGAGGCGGGTTTGCGCCATTCGATAACCTCGATAACACCATAGCGCAGGCTATCGTGCAATGGCGACCGACCCACGCCACGCAGGCGTTTGTGTCGCACCAGACCTTCAACTCACAACACGGCGAGACGTTTTATCCGGTAGATCCGGGCGGGATCAATGCTTCGATTGTAGATAACAGCAAGGTCACGCGCCTGGGCTTGCGCCATAGCCTGGCGGACGGCAGCGAGTTGCGGGGTTTGTGGAGCCTGCAGAAGACCGATCAAATGATCGATCAGTATGATTTGTCTGTCCCGCCAAATTATAGCTTCTCAACATATGCCAGCAGCAGCGCGCACGGCGAGGAATTGCAATATCGCCGCAGCGGGGCAGCCTATGCCGCGCAACTGGGCGCGCAACAGACGCGCGCGCAAATAAATTATTGGTACTCGTTTCCTTACAGCTTCGATTACTCGCAAAAGGCGCAACAAGTGTATGCGGCCTGGCAGCAGACGCTGAACCCGCAGTGGCAACTGGAAGCGGGATTGGGCTGGGGCAAAATCGACAAGCAATTTAATATTGCGCTTGCGGGACAAAACAACAGCCTGGCGCGCTGGCAACCCAAGCTGGGGGCGGTCTGGACGCCGGATGTCGGGACGCATGTGCGCCTCGCGGCATGGCAAGGTATGGGTGTTTTCGCAGCGGGCGATGCCATGCTTGCGCCGACCAGCCTGGCGGGCGTCTTGCTGGCACGCCCCAGCGATAACGGCAAACTGGTAAAAGCCATTAGCCTGGGCGCGGATCGGCAACTGAACCCCGCCTGGTTGCTGGCTGCACAAACACAGCGGCGCAAGACGGGCGACCCATACATAGACGATACAGGGCAGCAGCTTTTGCTCGAACAGCAAGTTGACGAATCCAGACTGGCGTTGCACTGGCAACCGGAGGGAAAACCATGGGGCATGAGCTTGGCCTTTGACGATGAGCGTATCCAGAATCCCCCACTATCTGTAGCACAGGATTCTGTCGATGAACAACATTTGCGCGCGCAACAATTGGCGCTGCGCTGGTTCGCCAGCGCGCAATGGGCGGCGAATCTGGCCTGGAGCCATAACCAGGTCACCGGTACGCACAAAATTGCAGATTACTCACTTCCCCCACCCTATTTTGTGTTCCTTCCTTATCAGGATAGCTTCAATCAACTGGATGCCGACCTGAGCTGGCAATTCAACCGATCATGCTCGTTGGCCGCCGGTGTGCGCAACGCCACCGACACGCGCTTTCAATATGCGGATATCGACCGGCTTAACCCGCGCTTCAGCAACGGGCGGCTGGTGTATGCCAAGCTCAAGTTCGCCTGGTGATGAAGCAAACCGTGACTATTTTTTAACCACAAAGGGAGTGTAACCATGAAAAATCTGTTGCTGCTGTTGTCAGCTTTGATCGTTGTGCCTGCTTGGGCAGGAGAGGCGGTGCCCGTCAGCGGAACCGGTGTTGTCATCGAACTCAAAGGTTCGGCCAAGAGCCTGTCCGCCCTGGTTGCCGATCTGGAAAAGGATGCGGTGTACAAGGCCGCAGAATGTTCGAGCAAGCCGATGAAGAAACCCGGAAAAACAGCGAAGATAACCTGTGCCCAAGCCGATGGCGCGCTGCTGGCATTCCTGGCTAAAAATGCGCCCGCAAATGTTCATTGGAGCCTCTCCGCTGCCGCAGCCAAGAGAGTTTCCACCGCTACAAGCAAGGGGGTCGCCCCCTTGGGTTGCCCCACGGGATGCTCGCTGATGAATTGTCCGCCACCGGGTGGGCCTATGATGTGCTGCAAAAACTCTGTACCTTGCTGAACTGGCGGGGGCAGCCCAGCGCTGGCAACGGCTGGCCGACGGCTTAGGGATGCAGAAATTGTAAAAGTACCTTTTATGAATCGGGGGCGGGTTTCGTAGGTCGGGATTCATCCTGACAGAGCGCCGCATAACCCAACCCCGTCGGGATGAATCCCGACCTACCTCATCGTGAGGTTCATGACCAAACGGTACGCTTGTAATTTCTGTATCCCTTAACGGGCATGGCAGTAGCCACCCATGATGATGAAGCGACACGCAAGATTGCTCCACCTTGTTACACCGAACCCCTGGTGAAACAACTAGCCATTCGACTAGGCCATCAAAAGACGATGGCCAAGTCGCTGGTTATCCCGGCCTCCCCTTGTCAGGGGAGGAGGTGGGCTCTCCCCCTGAAGCGGGGTAAGCAGGCAATCCGCGCAGCGGATGCTCGCACAAGGGGGAGCTGGAGGGGGTTTGGGGTTCCATTTTGTGTTGTTTCACGTTAACAATTTTGAGAATTAACCGGGATGATTATGCGTATTAAACTGATTTTGCTTTCCACGTTGCTGGCTTCGTGCAGCTATGTTTCTTCGCCGGTCTTGTCGCCATACAAGATGGATATCCGCCAGGGAAATTCTATTCCGGCGGAAATGCGCGAGAAGCTCAAATTGGGTATGTCGAAGCATCAGGTGCGTTATGTGCTGGGCACGCCGATGGTCAGCGATGTCTTTCACGGCAACCGCTGGGACTATATATATATGCTGGAACAGGAGGGTAAAGTGGTCGAGAAACAGCGTCTGACACTTTATTTCGAAGGCGATAATCTGGTGCGCATGGATGATGACCAGGCGAAACAATGACTGTGCGAAACCATGATCGGATGATTGCCGGAGAGCTCACGGACAGGCAAAGGAAAAAGTATGGGTAATAAAATAAGAATCGCCATTGCCGGTAGCGGCGGGCGTATGGGGCGCGCCTTGCTGGAAGGCGTGGCGCAAGCGGACGATCTGGTGTTGCACGCCGCGCTGGAGCATGGTGGCAGCGCGTTGCTCGGCAAAGATGCCGGAGAGCTATGCGGCGCGGCCTGTGGCGTAATGATCGGCGCGGATGCAGAGGCCGCGCTGCCAGGTGCGGATGTGCTGATCGACTTCACCCGTCCCGAAGGCACGCTGCTTCACCTCGATATTTGCCGCAGGCTGGGCGTCAACATGGTGATCGGCACGACCGGCCTGAACGCGCAGCAGAAGGCGCAGCTCGGCGCGGCGGCGCAGCATATCGGCATCGTGTTCGCCCCCAACATGAGCGTTGGCGTGAACCTGGTGTTCAAGCTGCTGGAAACCGCTTCGCGGGTTTTGAGCCACGGCTACGATATAGAAATCATCGAGGCGCACCACCGCCACAAGGTGGACGCGCCGTCCGGCACCGCGCTGGGCATGGGCGAAGTGGTGGCACGCACGCTGGGGCGCGACCTGGCGCAATGCGCGGTGTATGGCCGCGAAGGTGTGACCGGCGAACGCGACCCTTCCACCATCGGCTTTGCCACGGTGCGCGGCGGCGATATCGTCGGCGACCATACCGTGCTCTACGCCGGTGTCGGCGAACGCATCGAAATCACCCACAAGGCCAGCAGTCGCGCCACTTTTGCGTTGGGTGCGCTGCGTGCCGCAAGATATTTGCAAGTCAGTCCGGCCGGTCTTTACGACATGCAGGACGTGCTGGGGTTGAAATAATCCCAGATAATCCATTTGGACGTAGGTCGGGCTTCAGCCCGACATGTCGGGTTAAAACCCGACCTACAACCCTAATGAACTATCTGGGATAATTTTATTGGGATCAATGTATGGACTGGAAAATACTCGGTGTCGTATTCGTTTCGGTGTTTATCGCCGAAATGGGCGACAAAACTCAACTCGCCACCATGCTGTTCGCCTCGGACAAAGAGGTCAGCAAATGGACGATTTTTTTCGGCGCGTCGCTGGCGTTGATTGCCGCTTCCGGTATCGGTGTGCTGGTCGGTGGCGCGTTGTCGAACTATATTAACGAAAAATATCTGCATTACGCCGCCGGAGCGGGTTTTGTCATTATCGGCCTGTGGACGCTGTGGAAAGCCTGAAAACCCTGTCCTAAAGTGGGGGTATTTTTGCGCCTTGACGGTTGCGGGGTGGCGCTGAAAGCGCCCTCGAATAAAATAGTCAACAGATTGAATTGTAATAATATTTTGTTGTGCGAGTGAGCGGGGGGGCAAGAGGGGGCGCGCTGCGAAAAAATACTTGATAAAAACACTCGTTATTTATGCTTGACAGGCTTTGCGGGTTGGGACAAAATTCGTCGGCGCGTCAAATTGTCGCAGAACAATTGCGTTGAATTAAGCTGAAAATATAATCTGAACGGGAGGCTATCCAATGGAATCATCCGAAATGAGAAACGAGCCAGTTTCTTTCGTGCGGCAAATGCTGCGCAACAATATGCTGATGTTGACTGTGCTGTTGGCTGTCGGTGCTGTAGCCTACTTTCTCATCGGCCTCTTCGTCCTGATCGGTCGTTAAAATAAGTTTTTTAATGAAGTACGAGATTGCGGGTCACCCTGAAAAGGTGGCTGGAATCGCGGTGCAAAATAGCCAGGCAGTAAAAATTTAAAAACTAGAGTTGTTTTTGTTAACTGTACGATGGCGTCAGCCATTAATTTTTAGGGAGGAGTGAAAGATGTCCGGACCAACTTCAAGTGGTGCAGATCCCCATTTCATGCAAAAGGCATTGGATAACCAGTGGCTGATGCTGGTAATCGCTGTTGTAGTGCCTTTGGTGCTTTATACGTTGTGGGGATTGTGGGACGTGATAAACGTACCACCGGCTCCGTAAAGACGCTGTATTGATTAATCAAGTTTAAGGAGTAATACAACTATGGGAACGTCTTATACCCCCCCAACCAACCCTGATTGGTGGCGTGAACCAATCGAACGCAGTGAAATATGGTGGATAGTAATTGCATTTTCGTGGTGCGTATTCATGTTTGTCTGGATGGTGGGCTGGCACTTCGTCGGGCCGCAGAACATGAGCAATGAAACCTACAAAACCACCCCGGACGCATTCGCCAAAAAAGTTGGCGACATGACCGAGAAATACACCATCCGCACGGATGAAGCGACCGGCGAGCCCGTGGTGGCCCCACCACCCGGCAGCGACGTTTATCTGGCCGGCATGTCCTGGCAATGGCGGCCTATCCTCGAGCTGAAGAAGGGAGAGAAATATCGCATTCATATTTCTTCCTACGACGTGGGGCATGGTTTTTCGTTGTTGCCTGAGAATATCAATTTCCAAGTCTATCCTGGCTACGAGCAGGTTACTACCATGACTCCCAATAAAACGGGTACTTTCGCCATCGCCTGCGGCGAGTACTGCGGGGGCAACGATACGCTCGGACATCACACGATGCTGGGCAGAATTTACGTAAAGGAGTAAAGAATAATGGCGACGACAACATCTGATTTTCGCATTGACCCGGTGTCCGGCCTGAAGATTCACAGGACGGCCAACACACTGGTCAAGTGGAATGCGTTTGCCGCAGTAGTGTTTCTGCTGGTCGGCGGTTTGTTTGGCCTCCTGGTGGGGCTTACACGTATGCCGAGCGTGCAGTTGCTCGGTCCGGAATTGTTTTACATGGCGCTGACGGCGCACGGCCTGGTCAATCTGGCTGTGTGGATCATCTTCTTCGAAATGGCCGCGTTGTATTTCCTGGGGGCGCATATCCTGGGTAGCCGGATCGCGGCACCGAAATGGGCATGGGCGCAGTTCTGGCTGATGCTGGTCGGTGCGGCGCTGGTTGCTGTAGCGGTGCTGGCACCCGTGTGGGGCGGCGCGCCATCGAGCGTGATGATGACTTCCTATCCTCCGCTGCAGGCGCAACCGCATTTCTACTTGGGTCTGATCCTGTTTGCCGTGGGCGCCTTGATCGGCTGTTTTGTGTTCCTCGGTACGCTGGTGGTTGCCAAAAGGGAAAACTGCTATAAGGGCTCGCTCCCGATGGTGGTATTCGGCGGTGTGACGGCGACCGTGATTGCCGTTTTCACCATCGTGTCCGGCGCGCTGATCCTGATCCCGACCTTCCTCTGGTCCATCGGGCTGATCAGCCACATTGATCCGATGGTTTACCGGGTTATCTGGTGGGGTTTCGGCCACTCTTCGCAACAGATCAACGTGGCGACCCACATCACCATCTGGTATCTCATCGCTTCGCTGGTATTCGGTGCCAAACCGATGTCCGAGAAGGTGAGCCGTGGCGCGTTCCTGTTGTACATCCTGTTCCTGCAACTGGGTTCCGCGCACCATCTGCTGTCCGATCCTGGTTTGACCTCTTCCTGGAAGATATTCAACACCAGCTACGCGATTTACCTCGCCGTATTGGCCAGTATGATCCACGGTTTGACCGTTCCTGGTTCCATTGAAGTTGCACAGCGTCGCAAGGGGCTGGATACCGGCCTGTTCACCTGGCTGCGCAAGGCTCCCTGGGGCAATCCGGTTTTCTCCGGCATGTTCCTGTCGCTGGTCGGTTTCGGCTTCATCGGCGGTGTTTCCGGCGTGGTGATGAGCGTTGAGCAGATCAACATGGTTATCCATAACACGGTCTATCTGCCGGGCCACTTCCATGGCACCTTGGTGGTCGGTACGACCATGGCATTCATGGCGGTCACTTACTACCTGATTCCGGTGGTGTTCCAGCGCAAGATCGCGCTGGCAGGCATGGCGAAATGGCAACCCTATATTTTCAGCCTCGGTGCTTGGGTTTTCTCGATCGCCTTGATGGGTGCGGGTACCATGGGCGTGCAACGCCGCCACCCGGATATCAGCTTTGCCGGTCAACCGCTGGCTTATGAGTATCCGGAAGTCGCCAAGGGTTTGATGGAATTGGGCGAAATTTTCGGTGTCATCATGTCGGTTGGCGCGATCATGTTCATTCTGGTTGTGCTGGCATCCATCTTTACGGGTGAGCGCATTGCAGAAGATGCCGCACCATGGCCGAAAGTGGAAGACGCCGATGTGGTTGCAGAAAGAACCGGCAAGAAGCACATTGGTACATGGGGTATGGAAGCACCCGGCACCTTTGTACTCGCCATGATTCTTTTGGTGACGATCGTGTTGTACTACTTCATCAACTTCAAGTACCTGTCCACAGTCTGGGGCTTGTCTTAAAGTAACGGGATGACGGGGGGACGCCATTGCGGCGTCCTTCCCCGATTCTGGACTCATGCAATAAGTGAAATTGGGTTAGAGGGAGACCTCTAACCTGAGCCGCAGGTTGGTTTACCTGGTTCAGGTTAGACGTATTCTGGAATTTGAAAATAGACTATACCTTCTCCGCATCAAGGAGAGAGGAAGGGCTCGGGAACCAAGATGATAGCGATCAAACAATATATCAATCTCTTCAAATTGCGCATCGGCGTGGTGATAACCTTGGCGGCCTTGGGCGGCATGGCAATCACTCCGGGCCAGGCGTTGACGAGCTGGCAGGTTCTGATCCTGTCGTTGACGGTGATGATGGCCTCCGCGGCTGCCGGAGCCTTCAACCAATACTTCGAGCGCGATATTGATGCGAAAATGACGCGCACCCAAAATCGCCCATTCTTGAATGGCTATTTCCAGCACAGCCGCAAGTGGCTGGTGATCATCGGAATGATGCTGGCTATTGCGGTCATTTCTGCCGCCTTTGCCTTCAATACGATGACGGCGCTGAACATTTTCCTCGGTGCGTTTACCTATGCCATCGTTTATACGGCCTGGTTGAAACGGCGCACCTGGCTGAACATCGTGTTCGGCGGGCTGGCGGGAAGCTTCGCGGTGCTGGCCGGCGCGGCGGCGGTCGATCCTTCGTTTGGCCCGCTTCCCGGGTTGCTGGCCTTGGTATTGTTCCTGTGGACGCCGCCCCATTTCTGGAGCTTGGCCATTGTCATTCGCGATCAATACGCCGCAGCCGGTGTTCCGATGCTGCCTGTGGTCAAGGGCGACAAGAAAGCGGCACGTATTATTCTGGGGCACACCCTCTTACTGGTGCTGGTTTCCATTTTGCCGGCGTTTTATGGTTTGGGCTGGATTTATCTGACCGGTGCCTTGTTGGGCGGGGCATATTTCATCGTCAAAAGCGTACAACTGGTACAAAAACCAACGAAGGAAGCGGCGATGGCCAATTTTGTTGCGTCGCTGGTGCAGTTTAGCGTGTTGATGATTGCGTTGATGCTGGAAGTGAATTTCGGCGCCTGATTTTTCAAGATTTCAATATAGCCCGTCTGAATGCTGTTCAGGCGGGCTTTTCATTTCTATCATTCAAGAGTGTATTAGCAAAACATAATTTAGCTTGCTTTTTTGCTATATCTTATTAAAATAGTCGGGTATTCTTGGTGTTCCTGCGTTACTGTAGCCGACTAGCCATACTTCGGCACACGGTTGAATTATTGAAAGCGGAATTGTGCGACGTTTTTTATTGCCGATCACTTTAGTAGTCTTGGGTTTCGGGGTTTTGTTGCCCGGAATGCTTTACTATTTGTCGCAGAGCTGGGAATCAAGCCGCGCCTCGCACAGTAAACCGGCTGCGGCGCAGGCGAATTCGCAGATACTGCCCGTGCCAGCGGGCAGCGGAACACCGATCATTGACGAAAAGGAAATCCTGCGCATCAGCCAGGCCGCAATAGGCAATCAGGTCGGCGACTACAGCTTCACCGACAGGAGCGGACGCAAGGTGCGCCTTGCCGATTACCGTGGCAAGCCGCTGGTCATCAGCATGATTTTCACGCATTGCCCGTTCATCTGCGCAACGACGACACGCAGTTTGAGCACCCTCAAGGCATCCCAGGAGGCGTTTGGAGAAGATAGCTTCGGTGTGTTGACGGTGGGTTTCGACACCGAAAACGATACGCCCGAGGCGATGGATGATTTTGCCAAGCGCATGGGCATCGACCTGACCAACTGGGAATTTGTCAGTTCAGACCCCGAGACGATCAAAAAATTAAGCAAGGATCTGGGTTTCACCTTTTTTCCGACCGACGAGGGCGGGTTCGACCATATCACTCAAACAACGTTTGTTGACGGGCAGGGCAAGGTTTACCGCCAGATATATGGCGAAGAATTCGATAACAAAACCCTGATCGAGCCCTTGCGGGAGATGATTTATAACATCAAGACAGCGGAGCCGGGGCTGGCCGGGTTGTCGAACAAAGTAAAACTCTTTTGTACGGTCTACGACTCGAAAGAGGGGAAATACAAAGTGAGCTACAACTATTTTTACGGAATA
The DNA here is from genome assembly GCA_030700315.1 of Gallionella sp. GTDB lineage: Bacteria > Pseudomonadota > Gammaproteobacteria > Burkholderiales > Gallionellaceae > Gallionella. Next base: position 6,808 of record JAUYJO010000236.1, on the reverse strand, counting down.
GGCTTGGGTTTTCTGGTTTCGCTTCTTATTGCATGGTGGATCGCGCTCGAATATCGCCGCAGCCCCAAGCGCAATTACCCGAACCATGATTGAGCAAGCTGCAAATACTTTTTCGGCAGGCAGGCGCGCTCTTTATCAAAAAATTATTTTCGAGGAGGCACGGTGATTAAACTTATGCATCGCATGGGTCAAAGTATATTTTTGCGCTTGGAGAGCATGCTCAACGTCGTGTTCGGATCCGCGTTGAACCCCTTTTACTATTTGGGGGGCATCACTTACCTGATGTTCTGGATCGTCATCGTCAGCGGTTTTTATATTTTCGCTTTCTACGACACCGGCGTCGAAGACGCTTTCAGTTCCGTCGAATACATCACCAAGGAGCAATGGTACATGGGCGGCGTCGTGCGCAGCCTGCATCGCTATGCTTCGGACGGGATGATACTGTTCGGCGTCTTGCACATGCTGCGCTATTTTGCCTTCGACCGCTACCGCAACTTCCGCTGGTTTTCCTGGTACACCGGCATCGCGCTACTGTGGCTGACCTATATCGCCGGCATCAACGGCTATTGGCTGGTGTGGGACAGTTTTGCCCAATTCCTCGCGGTTGCCAGCGCGGAATGGCTGGATTTTCTGCCGATCTTCACTACCCCGTTGGCACGTAATTTCCTGGAACATGGCAGCGTGAGCGACCGTTTCTTCACCTTGCTTTCGCTGGTCCATCTCGGCGTACCTTTGGGTATATTCGGGCTCATCTGGGTGCATACTCAGCGCGTTCCGCAGGCCAAGACCAATCCGCCCCGACCGGTGACGATCGGTTTGGTCGCGTCTATGGTTATCCTTTCGCTGTACCACCCGGCGTTGAGCCAGGGCCATGGCGATCTGGATGAAGCGCTCTTCACCATGAATATGGACTGGTGGTATCTGTGGACCTTCCCGTTGCTTTATGCTTGGGGTGCGGGCAAGGTTTGGGCGCTGTCTGTCGGTTTCACGACACTTCTGCTGGTGCTGCCTTTTATGGGGGGGGCAAAGCGCGGCAAGGGGGAACACGAGATCAACACCGTTCCCTGCGGGCATAAACTCACCGCCAGGGATGGCGAGACCGTGCTCGAAGCGGCATTGCGCCAGGGAGTGAACCTGCCCTACGTTTGCCGCGACGGGGCATGCGGCGTCTGCAAAGGCCGGGTGTTGAAAGGCACGGTCGATTACGGCACTTATCAGGACGGCGTGCTGACCGTAGCGGAAAAGGCGGAGGGCAAGGCGCTGTTCTGCTGCGCGAAACCGCTGTCCGATTTGGACATAGAATGCCACGAAGTCGACGAAATGCATCGCTTCCCGGTCAAGAGCATGAAATTCCGCGTGCAAAAAATGGAGCGCGCCGCGCCGGATGTCATGCTGCTCGAACTGTTGCCGGAAGGGGGCGAGCACATGAACTTTATCGCCGGCCAGTATATTGCCGTGATATTGGACGACGGCTCCAAACGCAGCTATTCCATCGCCAACGCACCGCACGAGTCGGAGCATTTGCTGCTGCATATCCGGCTGGTGCCGGGCGGAAAATTTACTACCCACGTCTTCAGCGAGATGAAAGAAGGCGACGTGCTGCAAGCGGAAGGGCCGTACGGCAATTTCTTCCTGCGCGAAGACGGCAACAAGCCGGTCATCTTCATGTCTGGAGGGTGCGGTTTCGGCGCCGTCAAGGGTATGGTGGAGCATGCCATCCAGGCCGGCATGAAACGCCCCATGACGCTGTATTGGGGCGCGAGATCACCGGAGGATTTCTATCTTGCGGGCTTGCCGGAGAAATGGCAGCAGGAGCACGACAATTTCAAATTCATCCCGGTCTTGTCCGAGCCGAAGCCGGAGCACGGCTGGCAGGGCAGAACCGGGTTGGTACACGAGGCTATTTTGCAGGATTGCCAGGACATGTCCGGCTATCAGGTATACGCCTGCGGTTCGCCAGAAATGGTCGAGGTCGGTCGTCTGGCCTTCATGGGCAAGAGGCTGCCGGAAGACCAGTACTTTTCCGACAAGTTTACGGTAGCCTGTTATACGGTTCCGGCTGCGGAATCACCCATATCTTCCGAGGAGGTGAAACATGGTTAAGCCATTGCAATATGTCTTCCAGGGATTGTTCTATGCCGTGTTCATGGGGGCGATCGGCTACTTTGCCACCTACCCCGAATACACCTACATGCAGCCGGACGAAACGCTGATCAAGTTGAGTTTTGGCCATGCCGGGCAACTCAAGGAGAAGTGCCGCGAGCGCACACCGGAAGAGCTGGCAAAATTGCCTGCCTACCAGCGCAAATCGACGGTGATCTGCCCGAGCCGAGAACGCGCCGATGTGGTGGTCGAACTGGAAATGGACGGCAAGCAGCTTTACCATGTGGTGCTGAGGCCTGCCGGGTTGTCGCACAGCGGCAATTCCAATATTTACCGGCGCATTCTGGTGAAGGCCGGTACCCATACCTTGAAAGCGCGGTTGAAAGACCGTGTCGGGGATGATTTCAACTATCACAAGGAAGAAACAGTTGAACTCGCACCGGGACGTATCATGGTGATCGACTTCAAGAGCGCTGAAGGCGGATTTATTTTCAGGAACAAGAATACAAAGCAAGGATAGCGAAGTGAGTTCAATTTATCAGCAAACGGATGCCGGACAAGGCGCAAATGCGACCGGCGAAGAAAAGCACAGCAACGGATTTACCCTGACCATGCCGTCGGATGCCAGCCGCAAACTGGCCGCCGGCTGGTTGTGGCTCGGCATTGCATCGCTGGTGGGTGCCGGGATATTCGCCATTCTCCTGGTGCTTTCGCGCGCTCCTTACGTCCAGGATATTTTCCCCTGGGTCGATTTTTTCCATACCGCGCTGGTGGTGCATGTGGATTTGTCGGTGCTGTTATGGTTTATGGCTTTCGCCGGGGTGCTGTGGAGCCTGAACTCAACCCCCCGATTTATCGGCCTTGGCTGGCTGGCGCTGGTGCTGGCCACGGTAGGGGCTACAGTGATTGTGCTGTCCCCTTTTATCGCGGTCGGCAAGCCGCTGATGAGCAATTATGTGCCGGTTATTGAAAGCACTTTTTTCTTTACCGGCTTGATAACTTTTACTGTCGGCGTGGCGGTGCTGGTATTGCGTAGCCTGATCGCGGTGCCTTCCAGGGAATTGTGGCAGGGCGGCGAAGGTTCGATACGTCTGGGCTTTTATGCTGCATCGATCTCCACGGTGTTTGCCCTGATTTGTTTTGCCTGGTCGTATGACATCATTCCGAGGAACGTCTTCGAAAGCACGGAATACTACGACATGTTGTTCTGGGGCGGCGGTCATATCCTGCAGTTCAGCTATGCGCTGCTGATGCTGGCCGGCTGGCTGTGGCTGGCGGATGCCTGCGGCGCGAAAATTCCGCTGACCCCGAGGGTCGCGTCCGCCTTCCTGGTGCTGGGGCTGCTGCCGGTATTCTATGCACCCGTCATTTACCTGACTTTTGCCGGCGATATGGGCGATTACATGGAGCAATTCACCACCCTGATGAAAGCCGGCGGTGCCTTCGCCCCCGTGCCGCTCGGCCTGGCGGTGCTCTATGGCGTCGGCGCGGTGAAAAGCTCGCCGGAAACCAACCCGCAACGCGCGGCACTGATTTCGTCCATCATCCTGTTCGCGGTCGGCGGTGGAATCAGCCTGATGATCGGCGACAGCAACACGATTATTACGGCGCACTATCACGGCACCGGTGGCGCCATCAGCCTGGCCTTCATGGGGCTGACCCTGCATCTGCTGCCGCGTCTCGGCTATAGCACACCGAATCTGAAATGGGCCACCCTGATGTCCTATATCTACGGTGCGGGGCAGTTGTTCCACATCATCGGCTTGCTGTGGTCGGGCGGATATGGCGTGCAGCGCAAAGTCGCGGGCGCCGCGCAAGGGCTGCAAGGTTTTGCGCAGACGGCGGGCATGGGCTTGATGGGCTTGGGCGGGCTGGTCGCTGTGGTTGGTGGAGTGATATTCCTGGTGGTGGTGTTCAAGGCCATGCGCCGCAAGGCGTAGGGTGACCCGAGCGCTTCGTTTGGGGTTGTTCCCGCGCCTTGTGCTGTTTCAGCGGACACAAGGCGCGTGGGATATCGGGCTGGCCGAAAGGGCGCTTGCCCGTTACTTTGGCGCCACCTCGGAGGTAAGTAAAACATACTTCATGAAGCCGAAAGAGATGACCGCCAATACCAGGATGATGAGAAAGAAAACGACACTGCGGTTTTTGAAGCGCTCACCGCGCGAAACTTCGATGCGGTCGAGTATCCAGTCGGACGTGAAATAAAGACATGCGGCCACTACCGTGTAATAAAGAACTTCCAAGTTGATTCCCCATTAATGTGTTACGACCCGCTTATTATATTATGCCATCGCGCTTTGGGCGGATGAATTTAACCGTTTTAACCGCTTATTTGGGGCGTATTGCAGATTGACTACTTCCAAACACACCGAAACTGTTGCGCACAAGATGCTGCTGCGCTTCGAAGGCGCGCTGAATAAAATTTTCGGTAACGACCTCAACCCCTTCTACCATCTGGGTGCGTTGGGATTCTATTTTTTCTGGGTCGTCGTCGTCAGCGGTGTCTATATCTATGCCTTCTACGATACCGGTGTGGAAGACACTTTCAAGTCTGTCGAAAGCCTCATGCACCAAGAGTGGTATCTCGGCGGCATCATGCGCAGTTTGCACCGCTATGCTTCCGATGCGCTGGTGGTGGTGATGTTCCTGCACCTGTTGCGCGAGTTCATCCTGGGGCGCTATCGCGGCGCGCGCTGGTTTACCTGGTTCACCGGCATACCGCTGATCTGGTTGATCTATATTGCAGGCATCAACGGTTACTGGATGGTCTGGGACAAGCTGGCGCAATACTCCTTGACGACTCTCGTGGAGTGGCTCGACTGGCTGCCCATATTCAGCATGCCGATGTCGAGCTATTTCGCTTCCGCGAACGGTATAGATAATCGTTTTTTCACGATGATCTCGTTTTCGCATGTGACCATCCCGGTGCTCATCCTGTTTTTGTTATGGGTACACATCATGCGCATCAGCTACCCGACGGTTAACCCGAAGCGCGGGCTTGCGCTGGGGATGTTGCTGGGGATGCTGGCGCTATCCCTGCTCAAACCGGCGTTGAGCCAAGGGCCGGCGGACCTGTACGTGGAGCCCGGCACAGTCGAGATCGACTGGTTTTACCTGTTCGTCAGCCCGTTGCTGGATAGCTGGTCGGCAGGGCAGGTGTGGGCGCTGGTGTTCGGAATCACCCTGCTGTTGGGCGTATTGCCGTGGCTGCCTTGCAGAGCAAAACAGATACCCGTTGCCGAAGTCAGCCTCAATAATTGCAACGGGTGCCGGCGCTGCGTTGCCGATTGCCCCTACGAAGCGGTGGTGATGCAACAACGCAGCGATGGCTTGCAATTTCGGGAAGAGGCGAAGGTTGTCGCGGATCGCTGCGTCAGTTGCGGCATCTGCGCCGGCGCGTGCCCCTCATCCACCCCGTTCAGGATTGATGCAGGCTATGTCAGCGGCATCGAAATGCCCTCCATGCCCATGACCGGGCTGCGCGCCGCAATGTCGGACGATCTGGCCAAACTGCAAGGCGACGCGCGGGTCATGGTGTTCGGTTGTGACAACGCCGCAGACATCGGCAAGCTGCGCAGCGCGGGCGTGGCCGTCATGAGCTTGCCCTGCACCGCCATGCTGCCGCCGTCCTTTATCGAATACGCGCTGCATGAGCACCGGGTTGACGGCGTGCTGATAACCGGCTGCCGCGAGAACGACTGCTACCACCGTATGGGCGGACAGTGGGTTGCGCAGCGATTGTCCAGGGAGCGCGAGCCGCGCCTGCGCGGCCGCGTCGAGCGCGAACGCAAGCGCGGGCGAATCAGGCAGTTTTGGGCATCTTCCGTCGATTTCGAAGCGTTGTCCCTGGAGCTGGAATCCTTGCGCGCCGACTTGCGCAACCTGGCTTCTGTGCAAACCGAAGCCGCCAATGAGGATAAACCCAGATAATCTATTAGATATTGAGGCATTGCAAAATCAATGGGTTGTAGGTCGGGTTTTAACCCGACATGTCGGGCTGAAGCCCGACCTACGTCCAAATGGGTTATCTGTGATAAACCAAAACTCGATCAATCCACGAGTCATTGATCCAGCGACCACCCCAAACCCCCTCCAGCTCCCCCACTTCGGCAAGCTCAGGACATGCTTGTCAGGGGGAGGAGGTGGGCTCTCCCCCTGACAAGGGGGAGCTGGAGGGGGTTTGGGTTTGGGACGCATGGCTTACTTGGCTCAGGGCGAACGGTAAAGGGAGTTGACCACCCCTTTCGAATGCACCCGTTACGATCACGATAGCGATAATCTTTCACATAAGCCCGTATAATTCTTCATCGCGGCGGGCGGCCACACCGACAATCTCAGGGCAGGCTCAAGCCACGATTGCGCTACCGCCCGCTTTACCCATCCCGATGGGGAAGCCACAATCGGGAGGGAGAAAGCCTTGCTCGACCCCTATCAAAAGCAAGGCTGGATGGCGGGCAGATTCCATTGCTGAACTACTTTGGATAAACCCAGATAATCCATTTGGACGTAGGTCGGGCTTCAGCCCGACATGTCGGGTTAAAACCCGACCTACCCATTGATTTTGCTATAGTGGACCCTGTTTTCAAGACAGCAGTTTAAGATGTGCGCTGTCATAAAGGAAGAAAAGAAATGAGCGAAGCGAAGAAGCGTAAAACCCACACCCCGGAGTTCAAGGCGAAGGTAGGTTTGGAGGCGTTGCGAGGTG
>JAUYJO010000231.1 GCA_030700315.1 Gallionella sp. | reverse complement strand
GCAGGGCACCATCGACCGCTTTTACCAGCGCTTTTTGCTCAAATTTCATCCCACCCATTGGGTGACCCTCCTCTTCGGTCGCAAACCATTGCCAGCGCTACGTTTGGGGTGATTTTACAGGAGGCAACTGAGGAAAATAGGTTAAAGCGCTTTCGCGTGAAGAGCGGCTACTGATTGGCGAAGATATCAAGCCCGTTCAATACCGCTGGCCAGTTGGGATGCCGTTGGTAAGAAAATTGTCTGGTCAGGTGTGGGAGGTACGAACCCATCTGCCGACCAGGATTGCCAGGGTTCTTTTTGCTGTCAAAGATGTGCAAATGGTTTTGCTGCATGGTTTCATCAAGAAAGCGCAAGCCACACCGCAAACAGATATTCGGCTGGCGGAAAGCCGGATTGATTTTTAGGAGAAGCGATCATGCCCATTGGAAGCAATTTCGACGACTTTCTGAAGGAAGAAGAAATTTACGAAGCCTGTAACGAGGGAGCCATCAAGAAGGTTCTGGCTTGTCAAATCGAAGAGGAAATGAAAGCTCAGCATCTCACAAAATCAGAAATGGCACGGAGGATGCACACCAGCCGTGCGATCGTCGATCGTCTGCTTGATGCCGAGAATCCCTCCGTCACGTTGTCTACCCTCATGCGCGCGGTATCCGCGACGTAATGCCGGAGCCGGTCGAGGTATGGCCTTGTCTACCCTCATGCGCGCGGTATCCGCCTTGGGAAAGCGACTAGTGGTTTCTGTCGCCTGAAGAAATAATTATAGCGGGGTATCCAGATAAATGCGCGGCGATGCTAATATGCATGAATGGCGGGCACAACATCGCAGACCAGGCCGCAGGCTGGTAAGGACTACCCCAAGGACTACGCTGACTTCCTCGGCTGGTTTCCTGATGATGCTGCCTGCCTCGATTACTTGGACTGGTTGCGCTGGCCGTCCGGCTTTTCCTGCCCCGAATGTGCTGGCGGCATGGGTTGGCGCATGAAAGATGGTCGGTGGTGGTGTAAAGTGTGCCGTCGCAGAATTTCTGCAGCGGCGGGTACGATTTTTCATCACACGAAAACGCCACTCACCGTATGGTTCGCTGCTGCCTGGCACATGACGGCACCGAAGAACGGGGTTTCGGCCAAAACGCTCCACCGCCTTATGGGGTTGGCTCCTGCGAGACCGCTTGGGCGATGCTGCACCGATTTCGTGGTGCCATTGGGCACGCCGAACACATGCGACTTTCCGGCGATGTCGAAGTGGATGAAACAATGATTGGAGGCGTTCGCCCAGAAAAGCGCGGGCGCGGGGCTGCTGGCAAAGTCCTTGTTGCTGTGGCCGTTGAACAGGCACACCCAAAAGGATTTGGCCGCTGTCGCATTCAAGTCATTCCCAATGCTGAGGCCGACACCCTGCGATCCTTTCTCCTGACTCATGTTGAATCTGGCTCTACGGTACTGGCCGACGGATTGGCTTCCTACCCATTGGCGGCAGGGAATGACTATATTCATCGAAGCACATCTATCAAGGGTTCTGGCATGGACACGCACGAAATTCTCCCGGCAGTACACCGCGTGGCGGCTCTCGTAAAAAGGTGGCTGCTCGGCACCCACCAAGGGTCTTTCAGTGCGGATCATATGCAAGAGCCTATTTGGACGAATTTGTCTTCCGATTTAACCGCAGAGGGTCGCGAGCCAGGGGAATGCTCTTCTACAGGCTTCTTGAACAGTCGGTAGCTATGCATCCCATTTCCTTTCGGGACATCGTGGCAAACCCGAGACCCAGAAAAGCTGGGGAAGATCGGCCTGTGCCGCCCTGTTCTGGTAAGGGCGCGCCTTCGTCTCTCCACGTGGAAGTCCCTCCCAGCCCATGGCGCCGCTAACTTACCGCATTTATCCAGATACCCCACTAACGCAATCCATGCTCTCCCTATGAATGCTGGGACGACTTTAACGCCGCAAACAGGAGACCGCTCATCCACACGTAGAACCAGCCTTCCGCGTGGTCGATCAGGGTTGAGGAAACGGCGCTGGCAACTATCACCGACAACAGCATACCGCGCGCCAACACCTGTTCGCGTATCGTCGGCAGTTGCGCCGCCAGACGCCATTGCACCGCAAACAACGCCAGCAGCAGCAGCAATCCGACCAGACCCAGCTGGGCGGCCACCATCAGGTATTCGTTGTGCGGGTTGTGGGTAGCAATCCGGCCGGTATCGCGTACCTGACCGGCATAGGCTTGCCGGAAGCCGCCGGTTCCCGCGCCAAGCAGCGGATGCTGCCGCACGATTTCCAGCGTGTTGCGGTAAAACTCCAAGCGTTGGCCGACCGAAGAGCGGGTGGTTGCCGCCACGTCTGGTTGGGCGGCAGAAAATTCGTGGTATGCCAATGCCGCGCGTTGATGCAGGGTGCTGGAGGGCAATGCATAGGTCAATGCGGCCAGCACTCCGATTGCGGCCAAGGTGAAGGCGACCCCTTTCCAGCGCAGCCAGACTACCCCGATGTAAACCAGCAATGCCAGCAACACCAGATGCCCGGTGCGCCCTTGCACCATGAACAGCACATTGAAGGCGGCCAGCAATGCCAGCGCCGCCCAGATGCTTCGCCACCGTGAAGTGGCGGCATAGCGCGCCTGGGCCGCGCAGGCAAAGGCGGTGAAGGCCATAAACAAATTATGGGTGATATGCAGCTTGAAAATAGTCGGATTGGCGGCGCTGCCCCTGATGATCCCGCCTTGAGGCAGCAAGCCCAGCCATAGCAGATACGATAAAACCAGGGTCAGCAACATCGCGCCGATGAATCCGTACCATGCGCGGCGGCGTGTGGAGGCATCCTGAAACACGAGAATCAGCAACGGAATAAACATTAGCCGGGCGGCCTTGCCAAGGCCCGTAAGCATATCCTCATGGTTGCCAACGCTGTAAGTGCAGCCGATCAGATACAGACAAAACAGCGCGATGGACAGCCAAGCCACCGGATTGGTGCGAATGGCCTCTGCCTTGCCTTGGTAGCCGATAGTCAGCAGGCAAGCCAGCAGGATAATCAGCGCCAACAGGCTGTCCAGCGCCACCGATATCGGGATCGAAAACCCCAAGGCGATTGCGGCCCAGCGTGAGGTTAACTCCGCCCCGTGGCTTACCGCGCGATAACCGAGTGAGCCAGCCATTTTCCAATAATTATTTTCATAGGTTTTTTGTAAAGCACGTACCGATAAACACGATTCCAGTTTGGTCGCCAATGTGGCTGAACGGGTGCGTCAAGTCATCGAGCCAGGCGCGCAAGTTTCAGCAGCAATGCAGCGCCGCAGGGCGGTTAATTCGCAACTTCCGTCAAGGGTTCGACCGATACTCCGGCACCCATTCATGCAACGCAGCGCGCACCTGCTCATCGGGCATGGTTGGAACAGAAGACCACTCCAGCAATTTTTCCAGCCAGGCCGCATCGGCCTGTCGTGCCTGCGCGATGCGCAACTTGGGATGCGGGGTGGGCAGGGTGTGTTCGCTGTCCGCCAGCAATTCTTCGTAGAGTTTCTCACCGGGGCGCAGGCCGGTGAACTCGATTTTTATTTCTTCTTCGCTCAAGCCGGACAGGCGGATCAGTTCTTTCGCAAGTTCGGCGATTTTTACCGGCTCGCCCATGTCGAGCACAAAAATTTCGCCGCCCTGCCCCATTAACCCGGCCTGCAATACCAGTTGCGCCGCTTCGGGAATGGACATGAAATAGCGGGTGATCTCGGGATGGGTGACGGTGATTGGGCCGCCCCGCGCAATCTGTTCGCGAAATTTGGGGATCACGCTGCCGGTGCTGCCCAGCACATTGCCGAAGCGCACGATGACAAACCTAGCCCCCCCCTCTCCCCCCGCCCCTCTCCCCGCCGGTGAGAGGGGAGTTTGACTTTGCAAGGCCTGGCATACCATCTCGGCAAGCCGCTTGGAGGCGCCCATCACGTTGGTCGGATTGACCGCCTTGTCGGTAGAGATCATCACGAATTTGCCGACGCCGTACCGCTGCGCCGCGCGCGCCACCGTCCAGGTGCCCAGCACGTTGTTGCGGATCGCCTGCCAGGCGTTGCGCTGCTCCATCAGCGGCACATGCTTGTAGGCCGCCGCGTGGAACAGCGTCGTCGGCTGTTGCTGGCGCACGACTTCATCGACACGCGCCGCATCGCGCACATCGCCGACCAGGCAGACGAACTCCAAGGCGGAAAAGTTGTGTTGCAGCTCCTGCTCGATGGTGTACAGCGCGAATTCGCTCTGCTCGAACAGCACCAGTTTTGCGGGGGCGAAGCGCGCGATCTGGCGGCACAGCTCGGAGCCGATCGAGCCGCCCGCGCCGGTCACCATGACTACTTTTTCCGTCAGCAGGCCATGCAGTCCGGCATCGTCCAGCACCACCGGATCACGCCCGAGCAGATCGTCCAGTTCGATGGCGCGCAGTTGCGATACGGCCACCTTGCCGCTCATCAGGTCGTCGAACGATGGCACGGTGAGAGCCTTGACCTGGGCGGCATTGCACAACTGGATCGCGCGCTTGCGCTGCTGGTGCGAACTGGACGGCATGGCGATAATGGCCTGCGACACACCGAGCCGTTCCGCCCATTCGGGCAAGCTTTCCAACCCGCCCAGCACGCGGATGCCGTTCAGCGTGCGCCCGTGGCGCCCGGCATTGTCGTCGAGAAATCCGACCAGCCGCCAGTCGCTGCTCTTGGACAGCTCCTTGGATAGGCTCGCTGCCGCATCGCCCGCGCCGAGCACCAGCACCGGTTCGCCGTCCAGCCTGATGCCGCCGTACAACCCTTGCTCTTTCCACAGGCGGTAGATGAAACGGCTGCCGCCCATCAGCAAAATCAGCAACAACGGATTGATCACCAGCACCGAACGCGGGATCACCAGGCCGAGGCGCAGCATCCAGAACAGCAGCGGAATCGCGGCGGCCGACAGCGCGACCGCCAGCACGATGCGGCGCAAGTCGGCGGTGCTGGCGTAGCGCCAGATGCCGCGATACAGGCCAAAGCGCCAGAAAATCAGCATTTGCAGCGGCACGATCCAGATCAGGGTCTGGCGCAGTTCGGCGGCGAAATTATCGGGGAGGTCGAAGTTGAAACGCAGCAGGTAAGCGAGGCTCCAAGCCAAGGCCGCCGCAGCGGTATCGTGCAGGATCGCCAGAGTGGTGCGTATATTGTGCCTAATGTGCATGGCAGCAGCCACCCCCGATGATGAAACGCCTCGCAAGATTGCCCCACCTTTTACCCCGAACCCCTCCCGGCCTCCCCTTGTCAGGGGAGGAGGTGGGCTCTCCCCCTGACACTGACAAGGGGGAGCTGGAGGGGGTTTGGGTTTGGGGTTCCATTTTGTGTTGTTTCATACATGGACGCCCACTTTTTGCCAAGCTTTCAATCGACGATTTTGAGAAGGTAAAGATTGCAGCCATACATCCGGACTTTATGTGAAGCGCATTGCTTCTGTCCCTGATGGAATTCGCCGGGCAACTCCTGATCACGTTATCGCACTCGGGGTGCTGTGAAACTTGCAGGTTAAGTCGCCCGCGGTCTGACCTGTCTCGCCATTATTTCATGATTGCCCTTGCAATCGGTGGAAGTCTTTCTCCTTATCGCTTTTCCAGTTGCTTCTGTTGTTGCTTTTACCCGACCGCCCCGATTATGCGACGGCGGCTTTTGCCGTCGCATAACCGGGGCGGAACATTCTGTCCTTGGCCAGCAGCGCCCAGACGATCCGGGCATTTTTGTTCGCCAGGGCGACGGCGGCCACGTTTTTGTTACGCCTCGCCATCAGTTTCCTGATCCAGCTGTCCGGCTCTGCCTTGTTCTCCGCGAACCGGATGACCGCCCTCGCGCCGTGTATCAGCAGGGTGCGCAGGTACGTGTCGCCACGCTTGCTGATGCCGAGCAGGGCTTGCTTGCCACCGCTGGAGCTTTGCCGGGGCACCAGCCCCAGCCAGGCCGCCAACTGGCGGACGTTCTCGAATTCTCTGGCGTCGCCTATCGTCGCGACGATCGCGCTGGCGGTGATCGGGCCGATCCCGGGTATCTCCGCCAATTTCCGGCTGGCCGCGTTTTCGCGGTGCCATGCCCCGATTTGCGTTTCCAGATCGTCGACCTGGCGGTCCATCTCTTTCAGGTTGTCGGTCAGGCGCGCTATCAGTTGGCGCATGATGCCAGGCAGCCCGTTGTCGCCGTCTTCCAGTATCTCCGGCACGCGCCCTATGATCTGGCGGATGCCTTGCGGGATGATGATGCCGAATTCGGAGAGCAAGCCGCGTATCTGGTTGCCCTGTGCCGTTCTCGCTTTGATGAACCCCTGTCTTGCCCGGTGCACGGACAGCGCCCCCTGCTGTTCGACGTTTTTTGTCCGTACAAAGCGCATGTTGGGTCTGCCCACCGCCTCGCAGATCGCTTCCGCGTCGGCCATGTCGTTCTTGTTGGTCTTCACGTACGGTTTCACGAACTGCGGCGCCATCAGCTTGACGGTGTGGCCGTACCCTTCCAGTTTCCGCGCCCAGTGGTGCGCGCTGCCGCAGGCTTCCATGCCGACCAGACAGGGTTCCAAGTTAGCGAAGTATTCTGCCATGTCTTTCCGTTTCCTGATTAGCCACAATGTTCAGCCGCACGAATGAGACGCTCCGGATGCGGCGAAGTAACGGCTGATGCTCGAAGCAGTCTGTGCAGAATGACCGACAAGTCGAAGCGGCGGTTAAATCGATATTGGATTTCAGCGAGGTA
>JAUYJO010000230.1 GCA_030700315.1 Gallionella sp. | reverse complement strand
GATGTATTCCGCCGACATCAGCCATTCGGAGATGGTCGCCGACATGCCGCGCTTGAGGATCACCGGCTTGTTGATGCGCCCGACTTCCTTGAGCAGGTCGAAATTCTGCATGTTGCGCGTGCCGATCTGGATCACGTCCACATCGTATTCCATGAAGATTTCGATCTGGCGCACGTCCATCAGCTCGGTGACGATGGGCAATTTGTATGGGGCGACCGCCTTGCGGAACATGTCCAAACCTTCCTTGCCCTTGCCCTGAAAGGCATAAGGGCTGGTGCGCGGCTTGAACGCGCCGCCGCGCATCATGCGGCAGCCGGCTTCATGCGTGTATTTGGCGGACAGGTCCATCTGCTCCTGGGTTTCCACCGAGCATGGCCCGGCGATCACCTGAATCTGCTTGCCGCCGAGCGGGATGCCGGCGATGTCGATCACGGTGTTTTCGCGATGCGATTCGCGCGATACGATCTTGTACTGTTTTGCGATATGCATCGCCGACTCGACACCCGGCAGCGGCGTGAACATTTCCTCGGTCAGGGGACGCTCGTCGCCGATCGCGCCGATCACGGTGCGTTCGATGCCGCGCGAAATATTCGCTTTCAAACCCGCTGTTTCCAGCCTCTTCACCACTGCGCCGATCTGCTCGTCAGTGACATCTTTCCCCATTACGATAATCATTGCTTCTCTCCAATAATCCGCTTCAGTGCGGACAAAAATTTATCATTCTCTGTTTCCAGGCCGATGCTCACGCGCAGCCAGCCCGGCATGTCGTAATTGGCGATCGGTCGCACGATCACCCCCAGTTCCAGCAAGCGGCGATACACCGCCATCGCGTCAGCAATCTTGAAGCTGACAAAGTTACCGAACGACGGGATGTATTCCAGCCCCATCTTGTCCAACCCTGCGGTAATCTGCGCCATGCCGCGCCGGTTCAGTTCGTTCGTCTGGCGCACGAAGTCTTCGTCCTGCAACGCCGCCACCGCAGCGGCCTGCGCCACGCTGTTGACGTTGAACGGCTGGCGCACACGGTTCAGCATGTCGGCCACCTGCGCATGGGCGAACGCGTAACCCACGCGCAGCCCGGCTAGGCCGTAAGCCTTGGAGAAAGTGCGCGAGACAATCAGGTTGGGCAATTCTTCCAGCCACGCCACCGAATTGTAGCGGTTCTCTTGCGGCAGATATTCGTTATAGGCCTCGTCCAGCACTACAAGGATATTCGCGGGCAGGGCGCGCATGAAATCCAGCAATGCAGCCGCACTCAGGAAAGTGCCGGTCGGGTTGTTCGGGTTGGCGATGAACACCAGCTTGGCCTGTTGTTTTACGGCAGCTTGCAGCATCGCCTTCAGGTCATGGCCGAAGTCGATGGCGGGCACGCTGACGCCGGTCGCGCCGACCGCCTGCGTCGCCAGCGGGTAAACCGCAAAAGCATGATCCGAATAAACGGCCTTGTCACCGATGCTGAGGAAGGCGCGCGCCGCCAGCTCCAGCATGTCGTTGGAGCCGTTGCCCAGCACGACCTGGTCATGCGCCACGCCGTAGCGTTGCACCAGCGCGTCTTTCAGCGCGAAGCCGTTGCCGTCCGGATACAGCGCGATGGTCTTGAGCGCTTCCTGCATCGCAGCCATGGCCAGCGGGCTGCAACCCAACGGGTTCTCGTTGGAGGCCAGTTTTACGATGCCGCTGATGCCGAGTTCGCGCTCCAGCTCGGAAATCGGCTTGCCGGGCTGGTAGGGCGCAATCGCGCGGATGTAGGCCGGAGCCAGTTGTGTGTAATCCATCATCTCAACTCTAAAAGTAACAATTCCCCGGCAGAGCCTGGAGCCTTCATTGTGAGCCCCCTCAAAGGGGCCGATAAAACCGTGAGCCGCCTGAAGGCGGCGGGTTTCAACTCCTTCCCCCTTGCAGGGGGCTGGGATTAACCAGCGACTTGGCTGCTGCTGTTTGCAGCCTAGTCGAATGGCTAGTTGTTTTATCTAGGGGGTAGAAATTCTGACTGCATTCACACCAAGCTTCTACCCCCACCCTAACCCTCCCCCTGCAAGGGGGAGGGGATATGTTGCCAGCCTCTCAACTCGGTTTGCGCAGGATCCAGTAGGTCTCACCCGGCCAACCCGGAAACAGCGCACCGAACCACAGGTTGAAGCGCAGCCACCACTTGAAGTTCTCCAGGAAAAATCCTTTCTTGCGCATGAAAAATGCGCCGCTCAAAAATTCCACTTCCAGTCCGTTCTCCGCCGCCATGTCGCGCACGCGCTGCGGCGAGAACACGCTGACATGCCCGTATTTTCTGGCGTCGGGGCGTATCTTGTCCTCGCGCGACTGCGCCATGGAATCCGGCGTGGACGGAAAGCCGCCGATCAGCATGCCGCCCGGCTTGAGCTGCGGCACGATTTTCGCGATCAGCGCTTCCGGCTTGAACAGATGTTCCAGCACGTGCAGCAGGATCATCGCATCGTACTGTTTGCCCTCATCGAGCTTGAACTCCGGGCTTTCCAGATCGACTTCGTAAAAATGGTTATAGCCGGCGCGTTCGAGAATATCCTTGCGGATCAGCGCATCCACCGCATCCCAACTGGCCAGCGGCACTTTCTCGCCGCCATGCTGCGCGGCCGCATTCATGAAACCGAGCATCTGCCCGACGTCCACGCCGATTTCGCACACGTCCAGCGCCCCCTTGCGCGCCGCATCCTCGCGCAGGAAGTGATACATGAACCAATAGCGCACCAGGCGCACCGGATAGTCGGTGTGCTTCACCTCGGCGGGAATGCCGTAATTTTCATCCTTCAACGTCGGATTGTTTTTCAGGAAATTGATATCCCAGCACAGTTGCGGCATTGCCATGCATTAACTCCAGTACAGCCGCCTATACGGCAACCGGGTATGACCCCAGGATTTTTACGAACGCGGCGACTTGTTTGAGCCCGGCCAGTGCGGCAGCCACTTTGGCGTCATGCTGATGCCCTTCGATGTCCATATAGAACACGTATTCCCACAATCCCGAACGGGCAGGGCGCGACTCGAATTTGGTCATGCTCACGCCGTGGCTGGACAGCGGCACCAGCAGGTCGTGCACCGCGCCGGGGCGATTCGCGGCGGACAGCACCAGCGAAGTTTTGTCGTTGCCGCTCGGTGCGACCTGCTGCTTGCCCAGCACCAGGAAACGCGTGGTGTTTTTGGCGTCGTCCTCAATATTTTTCACGCACAGGTTCAGTCCGAACAGCGCCGCTGCCTGGCTCCCGGCAATGGCCGCGCTGTCCGGATTCTCTGCGGCCAGCCGCGCCGCTTCGGCGTTACTGGAAACATGCACCAGCAAAGCATTCGGCAGGTGTTTGTTGAGCCAATTCTGGCATTGGCCGAAAGACTGCGAATGCGAGTAAACGGTCTTGATCTCGCTCAATTTGCATTGCTGCGACAGCAGGCATTGATGGATGGCCAGCATCACTTCGCCGCCTATCTGCAACGGGCTGTGCATCAGCAAATCCAGCGTGCGCCCCACCGCGCCCTCGGTGGAATTTTCCACCGGGATCACGCCGTAATGGGCCGCGCCGCTTTCCGTCGCTTGAAACACTTCATCGATGGTCGCGCACGGCAATTTCTGTATGGCGGCGCCGAAACGTTTCAGCGCCGCCGCCTCGGTAAAGGTTCCTTCCGGCCCCAGGTAAGCCACGGTCAGCGGCGCTTCCAGCGCACGGCATTGCGACATGATTTCGGTGAACAACTGCGCCACGGCGGCATTGCTCAACGGCCCCTGGTTGTTGCCCTGCAAGCGCTGTAATACCTGTGCCTCGCGCTCCGGGCGCAACACCACGCCATCCTCCTTTAGGTGGCCGATCTGCTGCGCCAGGGCGGCGCGTTGGTTGACGAGCTTCAGAAGCTCATCATCCAGATGATCGATCTGTTTGCGGAGCTGTTTTAAATTCCCGCTCATGCTGTTTCTGCCAAAGGCAAGTCTCGTACCATCAATACGCCGGGAATGGCGGCGATCTGCGCGATCAACGCGGCGGGCAGCGCGCTATCGGTATCCACCAGCGTGTAAGCCATATTGCCGCGCGATTTGTTCATCATGTTGTGGATGTTGATGCCCGCCTGTGCCAGCGTGGTGGAAATTTGCCCCAACATGTTCGGCACGTTGCTGTTGGCAATCGCCAGGCGGAATGCCGATTCGCGCGGCATGACCAGTGTCGGAAAATTTACCGTATTGGTGATGTTGCCGTGTTCCAGATATTCGCGCACTTGATCCACCACCATCACCGCGCAATTTTCTTCCGCCTCTTCGGTGGATGCGCCGAGATGCGGCAAAGCCACCACGTTGGCCTGCCCCTGCAATTTTTGCGCGGGGAAATCGCACACGTAGTAATGCAAATGCTTGCTGGCCAACCCCGCCAGCACCGCGTCTTCCTCGACGATCGCATCGCGCGAAAAGTTCAGCAGCACGCTGCCCGGTTTCATCGCCTGTACGCGCTTGACGTTAATCAGGCCGCGCGTCGCATCCACCAACGGCACATGCAACGTGACGAAATTGCTGTGCTTGAGCAGCTCCTCGACGCTATGCGCCTTTTTCACCTGCGACGACAGGCTCCACGCCGCATCCACGGTCAGCTCCGGGTCATAGCCGTATACATTCATGCCGAGAGCCAGCGCGGTATCGGCGACTTGGCGCCCAATTGCCCCCAGGCCAACAATACCCAGCGTGCGACCGCGCAACTCGATGCCCGCATAATGCTTCTTGCCGTCCTCGACCAGCTTGTGTATCGCGGCATCATCACCCTGTAAGCCTGCCGTAAATTGCAGCGCGGGTACGATGTTGCGCGCCGCCAGCAACATGCCGGCGACCACCAGCTCCTTGACCGCATTGGCGTTCGCACCCGCCGCATTGAATACCGGCACACCGCGCGCGCTCATTTTGGCAACGGGGACATTGTTGGTTCCGGCGCCTGCACGCGCGATCGCTTTCACGCTGGCAGGAATCTCCATGTCGTGCATGACTTGCGAGCGCACCAGAATCGCGTCCGGTTCGGCGATGTCGGCGCTGACCTGGTAAACAGCCGCATGAAAGCGTTTCAACCCTTGGGCGGAAATCTTGTTCAGCGTGAGAATGCGGTATGGGTTAGCCATTTTCTTGTTGTTCCAATCGTAGGGTGCGCCATGCGCACCAATGTTAATGGTGCGTGGGGCGCACCCTACAGAATGATTATCGTTTTTAACGCAAATCTGAACTAGCCGTTTTTCTTGGCAAACTCATTCATGAAATCAACCAGTGTTTGCACGCCTGCCAGCGGCATGGCGTTGTAAATCGAGGCGCGCATCCCGCCCACCGAGCGGTGTCCCTTCAGTTGCAGCAGCCCGCGCGCATCGGCCTGCTTCAGGAAATCGCCGTCCAATGCCGCATCCTTTAAGGTAAACGGCACATTCATGCGCGAACGGTCCGATAACGCCACCGGGCAGTTGTAAAAACCGTTGCTGGCATCAATCGCCGCATACAGCAGCCCGGCCTTGGCGATATTGGTCTGTTCCATCGCGGCAATGCCGCCATTTTTTTTCAACCACTGGAACACCAGCCCGGCGATGTAAATGCCGTAAGTCGGCGGAGTGTTGTACATCGAATCGTTGTCGGCATGTGTCTTGTAATCCAGCATGGTCGGCGTTCCCGCGACCGTCTGCCCGATCAGATCGTCGCGCACGATGACCAAGGTCAGGCCTGCCGGGCCGATGTTCTTTTGCGCGCCCGCGTAAATCAGGCCGTGCTTGCTCACGTCAACCGGACGCGACAGGATATTGGAAGACATGTCCGCCACCAGCGGCACATCGCCTACTTCCGGCAACCAGTTGAATTCCACACCGCCGATGGTTTCGTTCGGGGTGTAATGCAGATAGGCGGCATTCGGGTCGCGCTGCCAGGAGTCGAACGCCGGAATATAGGTGCAATTCCTGTCTGCGTTGCTCGCCACGACATTTGCTGCACAGAATTTTTTTGCCTCGCCGATCGCCTTCTTCGACCATTCGCCGGTATTCAGGTAATCGGCTGAAGTTTTGCCGCGCAGCAGATTCATCGGGATCATGGCGAACTGCTGGCTGGCCCCGCCTTGCAGGAACAGCACCTTGTAATTGGCGGGAATGCCCATCAGCTCGCGCAGATCGGCTTCGGCCTGCGCCTGGATGCTCATGTATTCCTTGCCGCGATGCGACATTTCCATTACCGACATGCCGCTGCCGTGCCAGTCGGGCAATTCCGCCTGCGCCTGCAGCAACACTTCTTTCGGCAACACTGCCGGACCCGCGCTGAAATTGTAAATCGTCATGTTTTATTACTCCTAGTTTAAAAAATAGCAACCGTAGGGTGGGCTATACACACCATGCCGGGCGAGCTTTGCATAGCCATCCGACTAGTACGCAGTAACACCTTAGAACCCCCCTCAATCTCACCTTGTCATGGGGAAGCCTTTAAGCCTCCCATGACAAGGGGAGGTTTGGAGGGGTTAGTTTGCGAAGATACAGGCGTTACATGGTACTAGGCCGCCAAAATACGGCAGCCAAGTCGCTGGTTAAGCCCGACCTACATTTATCCCTCTGCTTCTTCTTCCGGTTCGGCGATGCGGCTCAAGCCGGCCAGTTTATCGTCCTTGTCCAGATTGATCAGCGTAACGCCCTGAGTGGAACGGCTCATTTCGCGGATCTCCTTGACGCGGGTGCGGATCATCACGCCGTTGGTGCCTATCAGCATGATTTCATCTTCCACGCTCACCAGCGTCGCCGCGACCACCTTGCCGTTGCGCGCCGAGGTCTGGATCGCGATCATGCCCTGCGTGCCGCGCCCGTGGCGGGTGTATTCGGCGATCGGGGTGCGCTTGCCGTAGCCGTTCTCGGTGGCGGTGAGCACGCTCTGCTGCTCGTTTTCCGCGACCAGCAGCGAGATCACCTTGCCGCCCCCAGCTTTCTTTCCTTGGGCCAGGTTCATGCCGCGCACGCCACGCGTGTCGCGCCCCGTTGCGCGCACGTCGTTTTCATCGAAACGTACCGCCTTGCCCTCGTCGGAGAACAGCATCACGTCATGATTGCCGTCGGTCAGCGCCACGCCGATCAGGAAATCACCCTCGTCCAGCGCGATGGCGATGATGCCTTTCGTGCGCGGGTTGGCGAACTGCGCCAGCGGGGTTTTTTTCACCGTGCCGTCGGCGGTGGCGAAGAATACATATTTATCTTCGACGAACTCGCTCACCGGCAACACCGCATTGATTTTCTCGCCGTCTTCCAGCGGCAACAGGTTCACGATCGGCTTGCCGCGCGCAATACGGCTGCCCTGCGGCACTTCATAGACCTTGAGCCAGTACACGCGCCCGCGGTTGGAGAAGCACAGGATGTAATTGTGGGTATTGGCGATGAACAGGTTGTCGACGAAATCGTCTTCCTTGGTGCTGGCAGCCTGCTTGCCGCGTCCGCCGCGTTTCTGCGCGCGGTATTCGTCGAGCTTCTGCGCCTTCATGTAGCCGCCATGCGACAGCGTGACCACCACATCTTCCGGCGCGATCAGGTCTTCCATGCTCATGTCCTGGGTGTGCGTGATGATCTCGCTGCGGCGCTTGTCGCCGAACTGCGCTTTCACCGCGACTAATTCATCGTGGATGATTTGCGTCACGCGCTGCGGCTTGGCCAAGATGTCGAGCAGGTCGGCGATCTTGTCCATCACTTCGCGATACTCGCCGACGATTTTGTCCTGCTCCAAACCGGTCAGGCGTTGCAGGCGCAATTCCAGGATCGCCTGAGCTTGTGCGTCGGAGAGGTGATAGCCGCGCGTATTGCCTTGCCCCACCAGACCGAATTCGGGCAGCAAACCTTCCGGGCGCGAAGCGTCGCTGACGCGACTCAACATGTCTTCCACCAGCGACGAACGCCACGAACGCGCCATCAGCTCGCGCTTGGCATCGGCGGGCGTCGGGGCAGCCTTGATCAAGGCGATGATCTCGTCCACGTTGGACAGTGCCACTGCCAGGCCTTCCAGAATATGGCCGCGTTCGCGCGCCTTGCGCAATTCGAACAGGGTACGGCGCGTGACCACTTCGCGGCGGTGGCGCAGGAACGCGTCGATCACCTGCTTGAGGTTGAGCAGCTTGGGCTGGCCGTCGATAATCGCGACCATGTTGATGCCGAAGCTGTCCTGCAATTGCGTGTCTTTGTACAGTTTGTTGAGAATCACATCGGCGTTCTCGCCGCGCTTCAGCTCGATCACCGCGCGCATCCCTGACTTGTCCGATTCGTCGCGGATCTCGGAAATGCCTTCCAGGCGTTTCTCTCGCACCAGCTCGCCGATCTTGATCAGCAGGTTGGCCTTGTTCACCTGATAGGGCAGCTCGTCGATGATAATGGCTTGGCGCTCGCCCTTGCCGATATCTTCGAAATGAGTGCGTCCGCGCATGATCACGCGCCCGCGCCCGGTGCGATAACCCTCCTTCACCCCGGCCAAGCCGTAGATGAAACCAGCAGTCGGGAAATCCGGTGCCGGCACGTACTCGATGAGCTGCTCGATATCCAGATCGGGGTTCTTCAGCAGCGCGAGACAGGCATCCACCACCTCGTTCAGATTGTGCGGCGGAATGTTGGTCGCCATGCCCACCGCGATACCGGAAGAGCCGTTCACCAGCAGGTTGGGGAAGCGTGACGGAAACACCAGCGGTTCGTGCTCGGAGCCGTCATAGTTCGGCCCGAAGTCCACGGTTTCCTTGTCCAGGTCGGCGAGCAATTCGTGCGCGATTTTCGCCATGCGGATTTCGGTATAACGCATCGCCGCCGCGTTGTCGCCGTCCACAGAACCAAAGTTGCCCTGCCCATCCACCAGCGGATAGCGCAGCGAGAAATCCTGCGCCATGCGCACGATGGTGTCATATACCGCCGTGTCCCCGTGCGGGTGGTATTTACCGATCACGTCGCCGACGATACGCGCCGACTTCTTATAGGCTTTGTTATAGTCGTTGGACAACTCGTGCATCGCGAACAGCACGCGGCGATGCACCGGCTTCAGTCCGTCGCGCACATCCGGCAGCGCGCGACCGATAATCACGCTCATCGCATAGTCCAGATAGGACTTGCGCATTTCCTCTTCAAGGCTGACCGGCAGGGTTTCTTTGGCGAATTGTTGTTCCATGGATTTTGCTTTGACCTTAACGCAATTGACGCATGACAAAGCGCGCATTTTAGCACAGCGCCCCGACCCCAAGCCACCCGCATATGCACCGATACCATTTGGCTGAAGCGACAAGTTTTGTTAAAGTTGCCGCCCTATTGCCAATACCCACGCCATGACCAACGCCGACCCCACAGAACTGGATAAATTTTCGCAACTGGCCCACAAGTGGTGGGACCCGAACAGCGAATTCAAGCCGCTGCACGACATCAACCCGCTGCGCCTCGGCTATATCGACCGCCACGCCGGACTGGCCGGTAAGGTCGTGCTGGATGTCGGCTGCGGCGGCGGAATACTGTCTGAAAGCATGGCGGGATTGGGCGCGGAGGTCAGCGGCATCGACCTGTCCGACAAAGCCCTGCAAGTCGCCAAGCTGCACCTGCTGGAAAGCGGCAGGCAGGTCAATTACCGCAAGATCGCCGTGGAAGAATTGGCCGCCGAACGGCCCGGCCGCTACGATGTTATCACCTGCATGGAAATGCTCGAACATGTGCCCGACCCGCAAAGCGTGGTGGCAGCCTGCGCGCAACTGGTCAAACCGGGCGGCTGGGTGTTCTTCTCCACGCTCAACCGCAACCCGAAATCCTATCTGTTCGCCATTCTCGGCGCCGAATATGTGCTGAAACTGCTGCCGCGCGGCACACATGACTACACCAAGTTCATCAAGCCCTCCGAACTGGCGCAGTTTTGCCGCAATGCAGACCTGAACATCGAGGATATTATCGGCATGAGCTACAACCCGCTCAGCCAGGTGTATTCGCTGGGCAAAGATACGGATGTGAACTACATGATCGCTTGTCGCGATCAGAGGACGGATGACAGATGACAGATGACAGAATGTTGAGTGGCTGTGCCACGCCTTTATTGAATAATTACCGCGTAGCGGCAACAAGACCTCTGTCTTCTGTCTTCTGTCTTCTGTCTTCTGTTAAGGCCGTTCTGTTCGACCTCGACGGCACCTTCGCGGACACCGCTCCCGACCTTGCAGCCGCACTGAACCACACCCGCGCCACGCGCCAACTGCCGCCGCTACCGCTGGATGTGATTCGCCCGCAAGCCTCGCACGGCTCGCGCGGCCTGCTCAAATTAGGTTTCGGCATCGAGCCGGATGCGCCGGATTACGATGCGTTGCGCAACATCTTCCTCGACTATTACGAGCGCAACATCTGCGCGCATACACGACTGTTCGGCGGCATGGCTGATCTGGTTGCCGCTTTGGAACAGCGCGGCATCAAATGGGGTATCGTCACCAACAAACCGCACCGCTACACCGCGCCGCTGATGCAAGCCTTGGGCTATGCCGAACGCGCCGCCTGCCTGATCAGCGGCGACACCTGCGCGCACGCCAAGCCGCATCCCGAGCCGATGCTCAAGGCTTGCGAGCTCATCGGCGTCGCGCCGGAGCAATGCCTCTATCTGGGCGACGACCTGCGCGACATGCAAGCCGCCAACGCCAGTGGCATGCGCGGCATCATCGCCAGCTACGGTTATGTCAGCGACGACGTATCGGTAAAGAGCTGGAACGCCCAAGGCAGCATAGACAAACCTACGGAACTAATCGGTTATCTCGCTCTCTGAATCTGCTACAATCTGTACCGTTGTGCAGAAGTAGCAAAATCGAACCGGGGACGACTTGGCTTCGACGTGGGTTGCAAAGCAGAGTAGGGCATACCGAGGACCCGCCACCTCGTAAATCAGCTGGAAAAAACTAGTCGCAAACGACGAAAACTACGCTTTAGCCGCTTAGTCGGCTGAACCTCACACCCTGCTGTCCATGGAGGGGCTCAAAGTCGCAAGGCTGAGATGAGTGAGGTAAATTACACGGAATCGTGCCGGTCAGGGTCACTTTGATCGGAGCTAAAAATAAGGTGACTCGTCCTTTACCAGCCCGCCGGTTGGCGTGTACGGGATCAAATTAAATAACATGGCTAAGTATGTAGAACTGCCTGTAGAGTGCTTGCGGACGCGGGTTCAATTCCCGCCGTCTCCACCAATTGAGTATCCATAGCAATCCAGCACCATCCTTAAAGCCCGCGTCCAGCGGGCTTTTTCTTTGTTTTGCAATCCAGCGCCGTCCATGCTTATCCATTGACAACCGGGGGCAACTGGGGGCAACATTCGGGGCAATTGCACCAACAACGAAAGGAGTTGCCCCCATGCCACTATCCGATACCGTGATCCGCAACGCGAAGCCTGCCGACAAACCGCGCAAGTTGGCCGATGGTGGCGGGCTGTACATTGAAGTTGCCCCCAGTGGGGGTAAGTGGTGGCGATTCAAGTATCGCTTCGAGGGGAAAGAAAAGCGCCTTTCCCTTGGGGTGTATCCAGACGTTGGGCTAAAGGATGCCCGAGATAAACACGCCGAGGCGCGCAAGCTGCTGGCGGCTGGTGTTGACCCCAGCGCAAACAAGAAAGCAGCCAAGGCCGCGCAAGGCGAACGTGCCGCAAACAGCTTTGAGATAGTTGCTCGCGAGTGGTTTGATAAGCACGCGCCCAACTGGAAAGAAAACCACTCAAGCAAAATCATCCGGCGTTTGGAGGTGGATATATTCCCCTGGCTGGGTGCGTGCCCTGTCGGTGATGTAACGGCACCCGACCTGCTGGCAGCGATCCGCCGCATTGAAAGCCGGGGCGCGCTGGAAACAGCGCACCGCGCCCTTGCCAATTGTGGGCAGGTTTTTCGCTATGCCATTGCAACAGGCCGGGCACAACGCGACACGGCGGCAGACTTGCGCGGCGCACTGCCACCCGTGAAAGAAAAGCATCACGCATCGATCACTGACCCGAAGGCCATAGGCGAACTGCTGCGCGACATTGAGGGCTATCAAGGGGCATTCATAACCCGCTGTGCCCTGCGCCTCGCCCCTTTGGTATTCCTGCGCCCTGGCGAACTGCGCAAAGCGGAATGGGCAGAAATTGATCTGGATAAAGCCGAGTGGCGCATACCCGCCGCGCGCATGAAAATGGACGCGGTGCATATAGTTCCCTTGTCCACACAAGCCGTGGCAATACTGCGTGAGCTGCACCCACTAACCGGATCAGGCAAATATGTTTTTCCCGGTGCGCGATCTGCCGCCCGCCCAATGAGTGAAAACGCTGTACTGGCTGCGTTGCGCCGCATGGATTACACCACCGATGAAATGACCGGCCACGGATTCCGAAGCATGGCCAGCACCCTACTAAATGAACAAGGCTTTAACCGGGACGCAATCGAGCGGCAACTGGCACACGCTGAGCGCGACGGCGTGAGGGCGGCATACAACTACGCCGAGTACCTGCCCGAGCGTAAAAAAATGATGCAGTCATGGGCTGACTATTTGGAGGGTTTAGCCAAGGGTGCAAACATCATTCCGCTGTTTTCAAAATCGGCATGAACGCCCGCACCTCGTTTCCTGTTTTTAGTCTACCCCCCCTGTTTTTTAGTAGGGACTGTAGGGACAGTGGGGACGCTGACCGGGAAGCCGCGCCGTTGCTAGGTTTAGCCGTCCCTACTATTTCGGAATCAGGCAAAAAACTGTAGGGACTGTCCCTACTCGGAGGGGTTTTTCAGGCATTTTTGTCTGTTTCAGACACCGGATGCCGCGCTAAATTACTGCCGCGCCACACCCACCGCGCAGGCTGTGCATAACTTTTTGGGTAAAAACGCTAAACCTGTGCATAACTTTTTCCATAAAATCGCACACGAAAAAAAGCGTAATGAATACAGCTTGTTGCCTTTTTTTGAAATACGCACAACTGGTGTTATGTCAAATGAACAACTCCCGATACGTAAAATAAATATGCAAATACGTTTACAATAAGAAAAATAATTGATACTATTTTTACATCACGGATTCACGCGCACGCGAGGGCATTATGGATAAAGACGAATTGAGGCAAGCCCTAGACAGTTTGGGGTGGAAACAAAGCGAGCTGGCGCGCAAGCTGGAGGTGAGCGATACCACGGTATCGCGGTGGGCAACCGGTGAGCCGATCCCCCGATGGCTGGCCGAATACCTGCGCGTGATGCAAGAGCTTGACCGGCTGCACCGGGTGTACGTGAAGCCGCCCAAGCCGGTGAAGGAAACCACCCCGCCGGTAGAGCCGCCCGCCCCTCGCACGGAAACACGTGCGGCGGCGATGGTGCGCACGCTGGCAGAAACCAACTTCGGAAAGGAGTAGCAGAATGGATAACCACCTTGATGTTGTATTGACCCAGACACGCGACCGCAAGCCGCTGGCACAGGTGCGCAACCTGCCCGGCCATGATGCCGATCTGACACCGCAACAACTGCGCGCCCTGGCCGCCGTGTTGTGCATCGCCGCCGAAGAATGCGAAGCGCAACCGATGAACCCCAAGCGTTTCACCCAGCGCAAGCGCGAATACTTGATGGCGTTACCATTGTAAATCCACGCTTAACAGATTATGATTAAAACATTCCGGCATAAAGGGCTTGAGGCTTTCTACAAAACGGGGAGCTTGGCGGGCATTCAGCCGAAACATGCCGCGCGACTGAGGGAACAACTAACCGCCCTTAGCGTAGCCCGCGAACCGGCAGACTTGAAGCGCCCCGGCTGGCGGTTGCATGGCTTGGTTGGCGACCGTTCCGGCTATTGGTCACTGACCGTGCAAGCGAATTGGCGGGTAGTTTTCAGGTTCGATGATACGGATGTTGAGCTGGTGGATTACCTTGATTACCACTGAGGAAAAAACGATGGACATGCACAACCCCGCCCACCCCGGCGAAGTCCTGACGGGCTGGATAGATGATCTGGGACTAAGCGTTACCGCCTTTTCCCAACACCTGGGAATTTCCAGAGTGATGCTATCGCGCATCCTCAACGGGCACGCCGCCGTAAGCGCCGATATGGATATACGCCTGAGCGAAGCGCTGGGAACCTCCCCCGGCTTCTGGCTGCGGATGCAGGGGCAGCGCGATTTATGGGAAGCGCGGCAAAGGGCTGAAGAACGCCAGCCGGTGGCGAGGCTGGCCGCATAGAGTTTCACCGTCCCCCATGCGGATCATGGGGAAAGCGGGGCTGCCCGGTGTACCACCACCGGCCAACCCCTAACCAAAACGCAACCTTACTGGAGGTTAAACATCATGGCTGCTTTGAATTGTAGCATCACAACACGGCAAGCCCGAGAGGATAACAATAGCGCGCCACCTGAGGGCGGCTATCTGAAATTAACGGAACAGGAGGTGATGGACAGCATGACCTTCGGGGTGAAGCAAGGCCAAGCGCAGGCATTCGAGTGGGTTGCGGAAAACTTCTTGATTGCGACGGCTTCCCTGATTCGTGTCGGTGGGCTCGATCCGGAATCAGCCGTTAACCTTGGGTTCCATATTGCCCACTCATTCCAGTCTGCTGGCTGCATGGTTCAAGAAGTTGAACAGAAAGACTACGATCCAGAAAGTCGCGCTGCGCGCTGGTTGAAAGGGGACAAGGAAACGCTGGCGGAATTTGCGGCGCTGGCAGTTGAGATGCAAACCCTTTGGCATAAAAAATAGGAAGGCGATAAGGGGCAGCAAGCCCCAACAGGGGGCAACTTTGGGGGCAACTTCAAAAATTAAAAAACGTAGAACAAGCAATGGCGCTGCATCCAAGGCACGATGTGATAGCCGCCGTCCCAATAATACCCCCAACGGGGTTCAACGCCGTCCCAAAGACGGCGTTTTTCTTTGGCTTCCCGCATATTCATTATCTATTGTCCTGATTAGCCACAATGTTCAGCCGCACGAATGAGACGCTCCGGATGCGGCGAAGTAACGGCTGATGCTCGAAGCAGTCTGTGCAGAATGACCGACAAGTCGAAGCGGCGGTTAAATCGATATTGGATTTCAGCGAGGTA
>JAUYJO010000208.1 GCA_030700315.1 Gallionella sp. | reverse complement strand
CCTGCGCGAACGGCTGCGCACGACCGACAGCGCGGCCTGGATCGATTCCTGCATCACCTCGCCGAGCTTGCCGGTGGTGATGGTCTTGCCTTTGCCGGTCATCACCGAACTCTCGATGGTGAGCAATTCACCGCCCACTTCGGTCCAGGCAAGGCCCGTGACCTGGCCCACCTGATTGTTCTTCTCCGCCATGCCGTAGGTGTAACGGCGCACGCCGAGAAACTTGTCGAGACTGCGCGCGGTAACCGCAACCTTGCGCTGGCTCACGTCGCCCGCCACCAGCATCTTAACCACCTTGCGGCAGATCTTGGATAACTCGCGTTCGAGGCTGCGCACGCCGGCTTCGCGCGTGTAATAGCGAACGATGTCGCGCACTGCGCTGTCCGAAACCGAGATCTCTTCGGCCTTCAGGCCGTGGTTCTTCAGCTGCTTCTTCAGCAGGTGACGGATCGCGATATTGACCTTCTCGTCTTCGGTGTAGCCAGAGAGGCGGATGATTTCCATCCGGTCGAGCAGCGCCGGCGGAATGTTGAGCGTGTTGGCCGTACACACGAACATCACGTCCGAAAGATCGTACTCGACTTCGACGTAATGGTCGACGAAAGTATGGTTCTGCTCGGGGTCGAGGACTTCGAGCAGGGCGGACGCCGGATCGCCGCGGAAATCCATTCCCATCTTGTCGACTTCGTCGAGCAGGAATAACGGATTTTTCACCGCGACCTTGCCCATGTTTTGCAGGATCTTACCCGGCATGGAGCCAATATAGGTACGGCGATGGCCGCGAATCTCCGATTCGTCGCGTACCCCGCCCAGCGACATACGCACGAATTTGCGGTTGGTGGCGCGCGCGATAGACTGCCCCAGTGAGGTTTTACCTACCCCGGGCGGTCCAACCAGGCACAAGATAGGCCCCTTCAGTTTGTTCACCCGTTGTTGCACGGCAAGGTATTCGAGAATGCGTTCCTTGACCTTATCCAGACCATAATGATCTTCTTCCAGCACCACCTCAGCCTTTTTCAGATCGGCGCTGATTTTGGTTTTTTTCTTCCACGGCAACCCCGTCAGCACGTCAATGTAATTGCGCACCACAGTCGCCTCTGCGGACATCGGCGACATCAGGCGCAGCTTTTTCAGCTCCGCTTCAGCTTTGGTGCGCGCCTCTTTTGGCATATGCGCGGCATTGATCTTTTTTTCCAGCTCATCAAGATCACCACCTTCTTCGCCCTCGCCCAACTCCTTCTGGATCGCCTTGACTTGTTCGTTCAAATAATACTCGCGCTGGCTTTTCTCCATCTGGCGCTTCACGCGCCCACGGATGCGCTTCTCGACCTGGAGAATATCGATCTCCGCTTCAAGCAAACCGAGCAGATGTTCAAGCCGTTTGCGCACCACAAAAACCTCCAACACCTCTTGCTTTTGCTCCAGCTTGAGCGGCAAGTGGGCGGCGATTGTATCGGCCAGGCGGCCGGCATCATCGATACCGGCCAGGGAAGTCAATATTTCCGGAGGAATTTTTTTGTTGAGCTTCACATACTGGTCGAATTGTGCGATTAGCGCGCGGCGCATCGCCTCGGATTCGCTGTCCGCCCCATCTTCGACAGGAACAATCTCCACCTCTGCATCAAAATGGCTGTCCGCATCGAACACGCGCAGTACATTGACGCGCTGCGTGCCTTCCACCAGCACCTTCACCGTGCCATCGGGCAGTTTAAGCATTTGCAGAATGTTTGCCATGCTGCCAACGGCGTACAAGTCATCCCTGCCCGGATCATCCTTGGCCGCCAATTTTTGCGCGACCAGCACAATCCCCTTGCCTGCCTCCATCGCAGTTTCCAGCGCTTTGATGGATTTGGTACGACCGACAAACAGCGGGATGACCATGTGCGGAAACACCACGACGTCGCGCAAGGGCAACAACGGATGCAGATTGGCTGTAACAGCGTTTGAAGTATCTTGTTCTGACATGACAATAACCTATTCGTGGAATGGATGGTTAGATGGGGGTGGCTCGAAAAAATTCAACCGCCCCGGGAACAAGGGAAAAAACCAGTATTTAAGATATTGATCAGGCCGCCTTATGCGCATCCGCATAAATAACAATGGGTTTGATTTCTCCCGCCCCCCCCGTTTCGTCCAGCAACACTTTGCTGACATTTTCCGTCGAAGGCAAGTCAAACATGATGTCCAGTAATGCATTTTCGAGTATCGAGCGCAACCCGCGCGCGCCGGCTTTTCGCGCCAAGGCCTTGCGTGCAATGGCCTGCAGCACACCTTCGCGGAACTCCAGTTCTACGCCTTCCATCGCAAACAGCTTTTGATATTGCTTGGTCAGCGCATTTTTCGGCTCGATGAGAATCTGCACCAGCGCGGCCTCATCCAATTCTTCCAATGTTGCCACCACCGGCAAGCGCCCGACAAATTCTGGAATCAGACCAAACTTGATCAGATCTTCGGGCTCCACATCGCGCAAGGTCTCGCCGGTCTTGCGCTCGTCCTTGCTGCTGATAGTTGCGCCAAAGCCGATGCTGGCCTTCGATGAACGGTTGCGGATGACTTTTTCCAGCCCATCGAACGCACCGCCGCAAATAAACAGGATGTTGGTGGTATCGACATGCAGAAATTCCGTATTCGGGTGTTTGCGCCCGCCCTGCGGCGGAATCGAAGCCTTGGTGCCTTCGATCAGCTTGAGCAAAGCCTGTTGCACGCCTTCGCCAGACACGTCGCGCGTTATCGAAGGGTTATCCGACTTGCGCGAAATCTTGTCGATCTCATCAATGTAGACAATGCCACGCTGTGCTTTTTCCACATCGTAATCGCAGGTCTGCAACAGTTTCTGGATGATATTTTCGACATCCTCGCCGACGTAACCCGCTTCGGTCAATGTGGTCGCATCGGCCATCACAAACGGCACATCCAGCAAACGCGCCAATGTTTGTGCCAGCAGGGTCTTGCCGGAGCCGGTGGGTCCGATCAGCAGGATATTGCTCTTGGCCAATTCCACACCATCCTTGCTGTCGCTCTTGAGGCGCTTGTAGTGGTTATACACTGCCACCGACAAAATCCGCTTGGCCCGCTCCTGCCTGATGACATACTCGTCAAGCGCCGCGCAAATATCTTTCGGCACGGGCAAGTCCGACTTGCTATCCTTGTCCGCTTTGGCCTGGTCGTTCTGGGTTTCCTCGCGCATGATGTCGTTGCACAGTGCGATACATTCATCGCACACGAACACCGACGGACCCGCAATCAACTTGCGCACCTCATGCTGGCTCTTGCCGCAGAATGAGCAGTAAAGCAACTTGTCACCCGATTTTTTTTCACCCGCCATCGCTGCTACCTCTGTATTGTGTTACCGGCAATTCGCCGCCACGCCCGCCCCTGATGAAACTACGAATCGCTACGCGAGTTTCACGTCAAACGCGCTTTTCCAGCACTTGATCCGCCATGCCGTATTTCACCGCATCCAGCGCGCTCAGAAAATTATCGCGATCCGTGTCGCGCTCGATGGTCTCGACCGGTTGTCCGGTATGCTGCGCCAACAACTGATTGAGCCTTTGCTTCAGGTACAAAATTTCACGCGCGTGGATTTCGACATCCGAAGCCTGGCCGCGGAAACCGCCCAGCGGCTGATGGATCATCACGCGCGAGTTGGGCAGACAGAAGCGCTTGCCCTTCTCGCCCGCCGCCAGCAAAAATGCGCCCATGCTCGCCGCCTGGCCGACGCACAGCGTGCTGATGTCGGGCTTGATGAATTGCATGGTATCGTAAATCGCCATGCCGGCGGTCACCGAGCCGCCTGGCGAATTGATGTAGAAGTGAATATCCTTGTCTGGATTTTCCGATTCCAGAAACAACATCTGCGCCACGATCAGGTTCGCCGAATGGTCGTTGACCTCGCCGACCAGAAACACCACGCGTTCTTTGAGCAAACGCGAATAGATGTCGTATGCTCGCTCGCCGCGCCCACTGGTTTCCACGACCATCGGGATCAAACCGATATTTTGCGGCTCTTGATAGTGCATCGCGTCAATTCCCCATCAATTCGTTAAATGGAATGGCCTTATCTGTAGTGTTTGCCTGCTCCATCGTCCACGCCACGATATTTTCTTCCAGAATCAGGTTCTCTGCCTCCTGCATCTGCGCGGCGTCAGTATAAAACCAGCGCACCACATCTTCAGGCTGATCAAAGCTTTGCGCGTAGTCCTCCACCAGGACTCGCACCTGTTCCGGCTTGGCTTTCAAGTCATGTTTCCGCGTCAAATCGGCAAAAACCAAGCCCAGCTTGACACGTTTTTCTGCACGTTCGGTGAATAATTCCGGCGGCAATGCCACATCCTTCATTTTCATCCCGCGCGACTCCATGTCCTGCGCGGTTTGCTGCATCAAATTGCGAGCTTCACCTTCCACCAGCGTTTTAGGTACATCGAAGCTGGCCACCTTCAATAACACCTCCATGGCAGCTTCCTTGTTACGCATCTTCAGGCGGCGCACCACCTCACGCTGGAGATTGGTGCGCACCTCGCTTTCCAGCTTGCTGACATCACCGTCCTCGATACCGACAGCCTCGGCAAATGCCGCATCCACTTCCGGCAGTTTCGGCGCCTCCACCTTGTGCAGCGTGACGGTGAAAGTCACCTGCTTGCCCGCCACGTCCTTGCCGTGATAATCGTCCGGGAAAGTCATGTCAAAAGACTTGGTCTCGCCCGCCTTCATGCCGGTGACGGCCGCCTCAAACTCCGGCAACATGCGCCCCACACCCAGCACAAACGGATAATCCTTAGCTTCGCCGCCCTGAAAAACTTCACCGTTCAGCTTGCCGGTAAAATCGACACGCACCTGATCTTCTGCCTGCGCGGCGCGATCCACCAACTCGAAAGTGGCACGCTGTTTGCGCAACGTCATGATGGTGTTATCCACATCAGCCTGCGTCAATTCGCAAACCAGACGATCCAATGTTTCGCCGGACAAGTCGCCGATCACCACTTCCGGATACACCTCAAAAATCGCGCTGTATTCAATCTGGTCGGCATTCAAGTCGTTGGTCTTGAGCTCGAACTGCGGATGCCCTGCCACCGCTAAATTGTTGAGTTTCACCGCCTCGGCAAACGAGCGTTGCAGTGCGTCGCCCAAAACTTCCTGGCGCGCTTGTGCGCCATAATGCTGCTCCAGAACCTTCTCCGGGATTTTGCCCGGACGGAAACCGGAAATTTTTGCGGTGCGCCCGATTTTTTTCAGGCGGGCAGCAACCTCGCCGCGAATGGCTTGCTGGGGGATGGACGCGTTAAGACAGCGCTCTAACGCGCTCACAGTTTCTACGCTGGACATGCTTGGGTTTCCTTGAGTTGAGATTGAATTTAGTTAAAGGCGAAACTCGAACGGTGCTGCATTTTATGGGGCAAAGGACATTCTATTACCTATTATTGTCGCCATCCTTTAGCGAACTCGGGTGAATTGTAACATGGTCAAGAAAACAGTTGGAGCATGGTTCACCCTCCCTGCCCCAGCCCGTGAAAAACGCATCCCTTTGGTTGCGGTTAAATTCAGGTTGAGCAGAAACCCGTCTGTCCATACAATGGGCAGCCTCAGGGTCGTGGTATTCAGTGGCTGCTGGCAAAATTCGCCAGCGTAACCAAATGGCCATGTAAACCCGGCAAAACAACCAACACACTCAAGGAGCACACCATGAAAAAGATCGAAGCGATTATCAAGCCATTCAAGCTGGATGAGGTGCGCGAGGCGCTTTCCGAGCTGGGAGTCAGTGGCCTGACAGTCACCGAGGTAAAGGGATTCGGACGGCAAAAAGGGCACACCGAGTTGTATCGTGGCGCAGAATATGTAGTAGATTTCCTGCCAAAAATAAAAGTTGAAGTGGTGGTTGCAACCGAATTACTCGACACTGCAGTTGAAGCGATCATCAAAGCCGCCCATACCGGCAAGATCGGCGACGGCAAAATCTTCATCTCGACAGTGGAGCAGGTCATTCGCATTCGCACCGGCGAAACCAATGAGACCGCGCTGTAATCCCTGCCTACCCGCGCGTCCCTAGGGAATTTATTCGGCGAGCTGGTAAAATGGCCGCTTTCCAACAAGGATTTTCGAATGAGCCTGATTCGCCCTTTTGCCGGTTTGCGCCCCGCTCCGTCCCGTGCCGCCGAAATTGCCGCGCCGCCCTACGACGTGCTCTCCTCCGCAGAAGCGCGCGTGCGCGCGGCAGACAAGCCGTGGAGCTTCCTGCATATTTCCAAGCCGGAAATCGACCTGCCCGAGGGCATCGATCCCTATACGCCGCAGGTTTATGCCAAGGCAGCGGAAAATCTCGGCAAGATGCTGGCAGAGGGCGTGCTGGTGCGCGATGCGGCGCCCTGCTATTACGCCTACCGCCTGATCATGGGCAGCCACAGCCAGACCGGGTTGGTGGCGGCGGCTTCGGTGCAGGACTACGACACCAACCGCATCCGCAAGCACGAGTTCACCCGCCCCGATAAGGAGGACGACCGGGTACGCCAGATCGATGCGCTCAACGCCCAGACCGGCCCGGTGCTGCTGGCCTATCCTGCCGCGCCGCAGGTGGACGGGCTGCTGGAGCGCGTAGCGCAAGGAATTCCCGATGCCGATGTCACCGCCGATGACGGCGTCCGCCATACGCTGTGGGTGATCCGCGATGCGGCAACGCTAGTCCAGTTGACTGCCGCCTTCGATGCCATGCATGCCCTCTACATCGCCGACGGGCACCACCGTTCGGCTGCCGCTTCGCGCATCGCCGCCGCGCGCCGCGCCGCCAATCCCAAGCACAGCGGCGATGAGAGCTACAACTATTTTCTGTCCGTGATCTTCCCCCACCACCAGATGAAAATCATGGATTACAACCGCATCATGGCCGACCTGAACGGTATGGATGCGACAACATTTTTGCAGCGCATCGGCGAGAATTTTTCGGTGCAGGGCAGCGCGACGCCGGTCAAACCTTCGCGGCCCGGCGAGTTCGGCCTCTACCTGCCGGGCCAGTGGTACCGCCTGCAAATCCGCGCCGAACTAATCCCCGCAAACGACCCGGTGGCGCGCCTTGATGTAAGCCTGTTGCAAAACCATTTGATCGCGCCGGTGCTCGGCATCACCGACCCGCGCCGCGACAAGCGCGTCGATTTTGTCGGCGGCATCCGCGGCCTGGCAGAGCTGGAAAAGCGTGTCGACAGCGGCGAGATGGCCGCAGCCTTTTCCCTGTTCGCCACGCGCATGGAAGATTTGATGGCGGTTGCCGACGCCGATGAAGTGATGCCGCCCAAGTCCACTTGGTTCGAGCCGAAGCTGGCGGACGGCTTGGTGTCGCATGTGCTGAGTTGATGAAACGTCTCGCAAGATTGCTCCATCTTAGGGATACAGAAATTACAAACGTACCGTTTGGTCATGAGTCTCACGATGATATAGGTCGGGATTCATCCCGACGGGGTTAGGTTAGGTTATGCGACGCTCTGTCGGGATGAATCCCGACCTACGAAACCCGCCCCCGGTTCATAAAAGGTACTTTTACAATTTCTGCATCCCTTATTACCCCGAACCCATGGTGGAACAACTAGCCATTCGACTAGGCCATCAAAAGGCGATGGCCTAGTCGCTGGTTATCCCAGCCTCCCCTTGTCAGGGGAGGAGCTGGCTCTCCCCCTGAAGTGGGGTAAGCAGGCAATCCGCGCAGCGGATGCTCGCACAAGGGGGAGTTGGAGGGTGTTTGGTTCTAATGGGTTTTTTCGGTTCAACGCACAGAGGGCATCATGAAAGTTATCGCGAACAGTTTATTGGTTATCGCTGTATTGTTCGCCGCCACCGCCGAGGCGCGGCAGACCATCAACGGCTGCGAAATAAAGCGCAGAGCCAGTTGCCCCGGAGTCGACCTGTCCGGCCAGGATCTGACCAAATCCAACTTGTCGAATTCCAACCTGTCCGGCGCCAACCTGTCCGGCGCCAACCTGAGCGCTGACAAGATTTCCGATACCAACCTGACCAAGGCCAACTTGGCGGACGCCAACCTCGCTGGCGCAGTGCTGACATTGACTTACCTGGACAACGCCAACCTGTCGCGCGCCAATTTTTCCAAGGCAGACCTGTCGTATGGCTCCTTGCAGAATGCCAATCTCAAGCAAGCCAACCTCGCCGGCGCAAACTTGTCGATGGTCAATCTCAAGGGGGCTGACCTGACCGATGCCAATGCGAGGGGGGCAATTTTAGCCATGACCAACCTGGCAAATGCCAACCTTACCCGCACGAACCTGAGCGAGGTGGTGCTGGCCGGTTCCGACATGCGCAACGCGATTCTCGAAGGCACGATATTTTGCAAAACCACTATGCCGGATAGAAGCATCAACAACAGCGGCTGCCCGAAATAGAAGTTCAAGCCGGATTTCCCATCAGGCCGAGGATGTTGTGTAGGAGCGCAATTTATTGCGCGACAAACCAAAGTCGCGCAATAAATTGCGCTCCTACCAAGGCGCGTCAACGCCGCATTTCCGAACATCGCACCCGAGCAGGCGTGCCAGTTCGCCGCCTTCCATCGGCTTGCCGTAAAAATACCCCTGCACTTCATCGCAGCCGTTGAGCTTGAGAAAATCGGCTTGCATGAGCGTCTCCACGCCTTCGGCGATCACCTTCAGCTTCAGGCTACGCCCCATGCCGATGATCGCCATGACGATGCCGCCATCATTAAGGCCGCCTTTGCAGTCCCTCACGAACGATTGGTCGATTTTCAGCTTGTCGATGGGGAAGCGTTTCAGGTAGCTGAGCGACGAATAGCCCGTGCCAAAATCATCAATCGCAATCTGTATTCCGATGTCGCGCAGTTCATCGAGGATGGCGATGACCATCTCTTCGGCATGCATCGCGATATTTTCGGTGATTTCAAGTTCCAGATATTCCGGGTACAGGCCAGTTTCCCGCAAAATTTCCCTGATGGCGCATGACAGGCCGGGCTTCCGGAATTGCATCGCCGACAAGTTGACCGCCATACGGATCGGCGCTAGCCCGGCATCCTGCCATTGTTTATTCTGGGCGCATGCGGTGCGCAACACCCATTCGCCGACAGGCACAATCAGCCCGGTCTCCTCCAGCAGGGGAATAAATTCGCCAGGCGGGATCATGCCCATTTCCGGGTGTTGCCAGCGAACCAGCGCTTCCGCACCGATGATCCGGCCACTGGAAAGATCGAACTGGGGTTGATAGTGCAGTATGAACTGTTTTTTCTCCAGCGCATGATACAGGGCGGTTTCCAGGATTAGCCGTTCTTTGCCAAAACTATCCATCTCGGCCTTGTATGCCCGAAAGCTGCTCCCGCCATCGGCTTTTGCGCCATAGAGCGCGGACTCCGCATTCTTGAATAGATCCCCCCACTCCAATCCATCCTTGGGATAAAAACTCGCCCCCACGCTGGCCTTGACAAACAACTCCTGACCATCGACCTGAAACACCTCGTCCAGATACTGATGAATCGCGATGGACACCTCCCCGGCTTGCGCCTCCTGTTCCAGATGCGGCACGACTGCAACAAACCGGTCGGCGCCGAGCCGCGCGATGAAGTCTTCCTCACCAAGTGCCATGCGCAGGCGCTTTGCGGCTTCAAGAAGCACCTTGTCTCCTGCCAACACGCCCAGGGTCTTGGTAATTTTGCGGAAGCGGTTCAGGTCGATCAGGAAAATGGCAAACGGGCGTTCCTGCCCCGTGCTCAGCGTCATCGACCTGAGGTGCACGAATAAATGCTCGCTGTTCGGCAAGCCGGTCAGGCTGTCGAAATGCGACACACGTTGCAGCCTCAATTGTGTGGCTTCGAGATCGGCCCTTGTCGCGGCCTGCTGCAGCTCCCGTTCGACTACCGGAGTCAAGCGGGATAAATTATCCTTGCGGATAAAATCTCTTGCGCCGTAGCGCATTGCCTCGATCGCTGTTTCATCCGGGATAAGCCCGGAAACCACGATAAACGGCAGATTTTCCGCCGCTGCCCGCACAATTTTCAGGGCAGATATCGAATTCATTGCGGGCAGATTGTGGTCGCAAATTACCACATCCCAGGGTTCGCCTTCCAGCGCAGTCTTGAGTGATGTCGCGGTCTCGACACGCTCATGCACCACCGTGAAACCGCCCTCCGCCAATTCGTTGCGGATAAGCTCGAAATCATCCTCAGAATCTTCCACCGCCAAAACCCGCAGCATTTTTTTCATCGTATTCATGATCGGCTTCCTTTGTTACCTGTTCAGCCCAGATAATCCATTTGGGCGTAGATACTCTGTTCGAAGGCAAGCATTTTTTCAGTATTTTTCGCACTTTCAACCTCAAGCTGGAATAGCGTAAAAACGGGTGTTGTCGAACGGCTTGTCGTGTTTCAACATGCCGTGTATCGCATGCAGCAACTTG
>JAUYJO010000084.1 GCA_030700315.1 Gallionella sp. | reverse complement strand
GGTTCCTGTTTGCCATGGTGCCGGGATACAAGTTTTTCATATCGCGAATCTCCCCCATAACCGGGGAAGATCGGGTTTGAGGGGCATCTGGCGCATCATGCGCCACCTGTGTGCCTTCCAATTGACCTGCGGTTACCCAAGGACGCAGGGTGGAAAACCCGGTGGAAGATTCCACCTGAGTCACAAGACGGTCGAAAGCTCGTAGCGGTAATTCCAGAAAGCGGGCGAGCACGATTTTACCGAGGGTGGCGGCATCCAGGTTGTTGTTTTTCTTGTAGGGCAAAATTCAATGTAGTATCTGTTGGCGGCTGCGTAAATCCGCGTAAATATGGCGGAGAAAAGCGCTTGCTTGCAGGTTGTAAGCGCAGAAATGCCGCGCTCACAACCATGCTCCATGCGTATGGCCCCTACGCCGCGTCAAGGGTGCGCTTCGCCAGGCTGCATAAGGCCGCAGCCTGCCCTTGACCCGGCTTCGGGGCGGTCTTCCAACACCCCAATAAAGCATTCTCTATGCCCGAAAAAAACGCTGCGCCATATTTACGCGGTTTTTGATCGCCGTTCACAGTATCTAAATTACAACCGCGAATAGCCAATCATCGGACAATGCCTGTCAGTTCAAATCTGAACTACTACATTATGCGTTGACACTGGGCTTGGATATAAGCCACGCTCTCATCAATCAGGAATAATCGATAATCAGGCTGCCATGCTCGAATTTTCCGTGCACAGTTGGCGTACCGCCCGCGAAAAGAGTATCGACTGGCATACACCCTGCAGTATTTCGGCAACATAAGCAGGATGCGAGCACCGGATATTCCTGTCGGGGAGCATCGCAACCAATACTGTCCAGTTACTAAATAAATCCTGTACCGGCATACGCAGCTTGCACAACCAATAGCAACAAAGCTGCGCTCTCGACAATCTCCACTCCAGCGCCGAGCAAGTCTCCCGTCATGCCCCCAATACGTCGCAGCAGAAATTCTCGCCACCCTAAAACCAACAGCGGAACGCACCACAGCACCGGGGTGCCAACGCTACAGGCAGTAAGTAGCATGCCCCATACCCAAATCGATGGTTGCGCGATTTGCCAGCCGAAACGTTCTCCCAAGCCTGGCTTGAGGGCAGGCAGTCGCGCCCAGATAAGGGTCCCCCAACGTGCCCACGCTGGAACAAATAGCAGCGCCCAATACTGCCCGCTGCGAGCCAACAGCATCAGTAATACCAGCTTGCACGCCAGTTGCAGCACCAGGCTGACTACGCCGAATGTGCCCAGATGAGGATCTGCCAGCACGGTCAGAAACCGGTCGCAGTTGCGGTGTGCGGCACCAATCGCATCGCTCATGTCGGCCAGCCCGTCGAGATGCAATGCGCCAGTGATCCATACCCAAAGCAGCAATGTCAGCAGCGCACCCAACCACGGATCAATGCGGCTGCCCAGCCACAAGGCTGCTGCCAGCACCACTCCGATAAGCATGCCCACCAGCGGAAACCAGCGGGCGCTGCACGCCAGTTCTGCCTGTTCAAAGTTGCATAGCGGCGGTGTGGGAAGCCGAGTCAGGAATTGTATTGCCAGAATCAAGCCGCGCATCTCAATCTCGTTTCAGTTGATGGAAAGTAAAAACGGCGGCAGCCCCTGCAGACATGAAATGCGCAGGCACGCCGCTTCCGGCAGCGCTATCTGAAACGCCTGTGCAGGCGTGTAATCGAACAATTCCATAAGCAAAGCACGCATTACCCCCGCGTGGGTAATCAGTAAACGGTTGGTTCCCGCGTCCTGCAACAGCCATTGGTGCCAGCCCCGGGCGACTCGTTTGCGGAATTGCGCCAGTGTTTCGCCGTCCGGCGGGGCATGTTCGCCATGTGTGGCTCGAAATGCCTGGTATTCGGCTGGATGGCGTGCGCTTGCCTCATCAGGGGTCAGCCCTTCCCAAGCGCCGAATGCCAGTTCGCCGAACGGCGGCAATACCTGCAAAGGCAAGCTATGCTGTGCCGCATAAACGGCAGCGAATTCATGGCAACGCTTGAGCGGTGAAGTGGCGACAGTGTCGAAGGCAGCCGCCGGGCAGCGAGCAAGTGTCTGCTCCATCTGCTGTATACCTTGCGCGCTCGGCGGTTCATCCAGCGTACCGCGAAAGACATGCGCCCGACCCGCCACCGCGCCATGGCGCAGCACGGTCACCATGATGGGATCAATTCTGTTCACTGACACCCGCCTCGGCAAACGTGGCCATGCCGCTATGCAATGCGCACGCCAATTGCAGCAGCGGCACGGCAACCGCCGCACCACTGCCCTCGCCCAGGCGCATCCTCAGGTGCAGCAAAGCTTGCGCTCTCAGCGCAATCAGCACACGTCGATGCCCTTGCTCGGCAGAAATGTGCCCGAATAGCAGCCATGCGCGTACTTCAGGATTGATGCGCACCGCAACCAGTGCAGCCACAGAACTGATGAAGCCATCCACCAGCACGGGTATACCGCTCTGTGCAGCCGATATATAAGCACCCGCCAGCCCGGCAATCTCGAAACCGCCAAAATTGCGTAGTACATCCAGCGGCTGATCGCTCGCGACTTGGTGCAAGCTCAACGCCTTGGCGATCACCTGCGCCTTATGCGTCACACCCGCGCTATCTACGCCAGTCCCCGCACCGGCCAGCAATTCTGGCACAGCACTCAGTAATGCACAGGCAATGGCAGAGGCCGACGTGGTGTTGGCAATGCCCATCTCGCCGCCGATAAAAAGCTGCGCCTGTTGCTGTTTCGCACGCTGCACCGCATTGCGTCCGGCTTGCAGTGCGACCGTGCACTGGTCTGCGCTCATCGCGGGCTGCCTGGCGAAATTGGCCGTGCCTGCCGCGATGCGTTCATCACGCACATTGTTCAACGGCTCGACAACGGACACCGTGCCGAGATTGATCACTTCCAGCGTAGCGTTGAGCTGCCGAGCCAAGACGCTGATGGCGGCCCCGCCCCGCGCGAAGTTACGCACCATTTCTGCTGTGACAGCCTGCGGAAACAACGACACTCCCTCTTCCGCCACACCGTGGTCGGCGGCAAATATGCCGATAAAGATACGTTCCATCACGGGTTGCTCCACACCCTGCCATGCTGCGAGTTGAACAGCGATATCTTCCAGATAACCCAACGCACCGGGCGGTTTGGTGAGTTGCTCTTGACGAGCCAAGGCTGAGGTACGCGCAGTTTCATTCAATGCCGCACAAGGTTGCGTCAGCCAATTCGTTGCCATTTTCAACTTCCTTTCACGATGAGTGGCATTCCTGCCACGGTTAAAATCACACGTTCGCATAACGCACCTACTTGCTGGTGCAGGCGCCCAGCTTCGTCGCAGTAACGCCGCGACAATTCCCCCAGCGGGACGATGCCCATATTGGTTTCATTGCTCACCAGGATAATTTTCCCCGGCAAGGCGGGTAATACGCTCAACAGAGAATCCACTTCGCGGCGCAATTCGGTGTCGCTGAGATCGCACAGCAATTGCGTGAGCCACAGCGTCAGGCAATCCACCAGCACGCAACGTCCATTGCCAGCTTGCTGTTGCAACACCTGCGCCAGATTGTGCCCGGCCTCGACCACCTGCCAATGTGTCGGGCGGCGAGCCTGATGATGGGCGATGCGCTGCTGCATTTCGGCATCGCGCACCTGCGCGGTCGCCACGTACACCACATCCAAACCGGAATCGTTGGCATGCTGCTCGGCCAAGCGGCTTTTGCCGGAGCGCACACCGCCCAGAATCAATTCACGCATTGCACCTCCCCCAATTCAAATAACTCGTTCAGCTTTGCCGTATCCAGACAGCTCTCCACTGTATCCGCCAACCTTTCCAGATCGGCCTCACAACGCGCCCGATAATCCGCTGTCTGCACTTCGCGTAGCCCGGCCCAGCGCAACAACGCGTTGCACGCTTCAGACGAGTCAAACAGGCCATGCAGATAAGTGGCGAGGATCAGCCCGTCATGCGAGATAACACCGTCCGCACCATGTTCCAGTTGCAGCGCTGGATTGTTCAATGCCGTGCCGCTGGTGACGCCTGCATGGATTTCGTATCCCAACACTTGCGCATCTTCCAGCAACAAGGTGCCGCGCACATTGCGCAACTGCTTTTTCGCAGCAAGCGTGGTTTCCAGTTCCAGCAAGCCCAGCCCCGCGCTGCTACCGGCTTCGCCTTCTATTCCCAGTGGATCGTGAATATGCTGCCCCAGCATTTGCAGCCCGCCGCAGATGCCCATGAGCTTGCCGCCGTAGCGCAAGTGTTGTTTGATCGCCACCTCCCAACCGGCTGTGCACAGGCTGGCCAGATCGCT
Organism: Gallionella sp.; assembly: GCA_030700315.1. Taxonomy (GTDB): domain Bacteria; phylum Pseudomonadota; class Gammaproteobacteria; order Burkholderiales; family Gallionellaceae; genus Gallionella. The sequence goes on along the minus strand of JAUYJO010000084.1, from coordinate 16,861 downwards.
GCGCACGGATTTGCTGCCGGGCAGGATGATTAGATCGGAAGGAGGCAACGGCTCGCCAATTGGCACGAATTGGAATTCGATTTGCGGATGCAAGCGCAGCGGGTCGAAATCGGTGTGGTTGCTGATGTGCGGCAGCACGGGAACAATAACGCGCAGCTTACCCTCTCCACCAGCCCCTCTGGTGAAACAACTATCCATTCGACTAAGCCCGCAAGCAGGCAAGTCGCTGGTTATTCCGCCGACGGGAGAGGGCAGCGCATCTTCCGCTTCTAGGTGCAGGCCATGCAAATACGGCAGCACGCCGAGCACCGATTTGCCCGTGTATTGTTCAAGCCAATCCAGACCGGGCTGCAGCAAAGACAGGTCTCCGCGAAAGCGGTTGATGACGAAACCGACCACGCGCGCCTGTTCGCTTTCGCTCAGCAAGGCCAGCGTACCGACCAGATGCGCGAACACGCCGCCGCGGTCGATGTCAGCAATAAGAATCACCGGACAATCCACTGCCTCTGCAAAACCCATGTTGGCGATGTCGCCCTCGCGCAAATTGATTTCGGCGGGACTGCCCGCGCCTTCCACCGCCACAACTTGATATTGGGCGGATAAACGCGCATGCGACTGCATCACCGCTGCAAGCGCCGTATTCTTGTAGTGGTGATACTCCAGCGCCTCCATGTTACCGAGGACGCGACCGTGAATGATGACTTGCGCGCCGGTGTCGCTGTTGGGCTTGAGCAATACCGGGTTCATGTCGGTATGCGGCGCGAGACGTGCGGCTTGTGCCTGCACCGCCTGTGCGCGACCGATCTCGCCGCCATCGCTGGTAACTGCGCTGTTCAGTGCCATGTTCTGCGGCTTGAACGGTACGACCCGCACTCCCTGCCGCACCAGCCAGCGGCATAAAGCAGCGACCAGCGTGCTCTTGCCTGCATCGGAGGTAGTACCCTGGACCATCACGGTACGCGCACTCATCGTCCGCACCTGTGCAACGCTTCAGCCAATCGCCCCCACTGCGTCTCCTCGCTCGGCAGCCCGAAACGCACACTGGGTGGCACATCGAACAGCCGCGTCAGAATACCCTGCTGCGCAAGCTGTTCATGTAAGCGCGCTGCATCCGCGCAACACACCCATTGAAACAGCGCGCAGCCACCGCTCGGCGGCAAGTTCGAACTCAGCAGCAAATCCGCCAGGCGTTGCGCCGCCAGCGGCAATGTTTCGCGTGCCAAATGTTGCCAAGCCGTGTCGCGCAATGCCAGTGTCGCCGCATAACGCGACGGGGCGGCAACCGGCCACGGTCCGAGCAGCTCGGCAAGTGGCCGCAACACATCGGGTTCAGCCAGCACACAGCCGACCCGCGCACCGGCCAGACCGAAAAATTTACCCAACGAACGCAGCACGATCAACCCGGGACGCGGGCAAAAGGGCGCGAGACTATGTTCTGGCGTGGCATCAATAAATGCCTCATCCACCAACATACAGCCACCGCGCGCAGCCAGCTGCGCGTGCAAACTCAACAATTCGCCGATACCGAAAAGCTCGCCGGAAGGATTGTTCGGATTGACGATGACCACGATCTGCGCATTCGTGCCGACCTGCAAAATTTCTGCCGCTGGCACAATGTTGACCTGGTGGCCATGACGCTGCCATGCGTGCGCATGTTCTGCATAACTTGGCGAGACGAGCGCCACCTGCGTGGGTAAATACAACATCGGCAGTGCCTGTATGGCCGCTTGCGATCCGGACACGGCCAATATTTCCGCTGTGCCGTAATATTCTTTAGCCGCCGCATCCAGCCCGTCATCTGCCTGCGGCAAGCGTAGCCAGACCTCACCCGGAACAGCCGGAACCGGCCAGCCATTCGGATTGATGCCGGAAGACAAGTCCAGCCAGCTCGCCTCGTCTATGCCGTATTGTTGCGCGGCGCGGCGCAATCTTCCGCCATGCTCAAGCATATTGTTGCCACCCCGCTATCAGCAACGCGCCCAACACCAAGACGGCCAGCCATGTGTACAGAGTGTGGCGTACCAGCCGAACTGCGCACTCAATGTCCGCGGCACTGACCACCATGCCGCAACCAAGCAGCGGACGTAGACTCGATTCGCCGTGATAAATTGCCGAACCGCCGAGTTGCACCTGCAGCGCACCCGCGCCAGCCGCCATTACCGGGCCAGCATTGGGGCTTTCCCAGGCAGCGGCCTGTTGCCGCCAGCAGCGCAACGCACTGTACGTATGCCCGACAAGCGCGTAACTCAAGGCAGTCAGGCGTGCCGGGATGAAATTCAGCACATCGTCCAGCCGTGCCGCCGCCCAGCCGAAATGGTCATAGCGCGCGTTACGGTAACCCCACATCGCATCCAGCGTATTGCTCAGGCGGTACAGCACCACCCCCGGCGCACCGGCAATAACGAACCAGAACAGCGCGGCAAAGATCGCGTCGTTTCCGTTCTCCAGTACCGATTCCACTGTGGCGCGCGCCACGCCTTCCTCATCTAGATGGCGGGTGTCGCGGCTGACCATCATGCCGACGGCCTGTCTCGCCGCAGGTAAATCACCGGCTGCCAATGCGCTTGCCACGCGCCCGGCATGCTCGCGCAGACTGCGCGGGGCGATGGAAAAATACAGCACCACAATGGAAAACATCGTGCCGAAAATCGCAGGCTGTTGCAGCAGCATCGCAAGTGCCACGAGCGAGACCAGCAACGCGCTTAACGCTGCAATGCCGCGTACCTGGCGCATGCCGGAAGAGGAAAACACCGGGCCGTAGAATCTCTCCTCGACCCGCTGCGCCAACCAGCCAAAACCTGCCAGCGGATGGAAGCGGTTCGGCTCACCCAGTAGTTGATCTAGCAACACCGCCGCCAAAATCATCAGCGGTACGGACAAATAGACTGAAAGCTGCGCTATCTGCATGATTCGCCCGGCACCTCTGCCGCCAATATCCGTTCGCGCACTGCCGTCGCGTGAAAATGTGTGCGCAATGCGCTCCCGGTGTCGGAATATCGGTGTAAGGAGCTCATGGTAAAAATAGTTGCGCCACCGCCTGCGGGTTGGACGGAAAGTAAAAATGCAGGTACGAAGCCGTCAGACGCTGCTGCTGATACACCGCCTCGCCGACAGCCCCCCCGTTTGGACTGACGCCATGCGCAACAGGGGTGTGATTTGCCTGCATACGCGAATAGTGAAAAGTGTGTCCGCGCAACGCGCCTTGCGGAAGCACGACACTTTGCATCGCGAGCGCGCTCAAACGCGGTTGCATCGTCGCTTCGCCATCCAGCAAGCCGAGCAGGTTGCATTGCTGTCCTTGCGCATCGGTGAGTGAGCGCAAGGCATACAACATGCCGCCGCACTCCGCGACAATCGGTTTGCCTGCGGCATGATGGGCGCGGATGGAATCCATCATGACAGTGTTTCCTGCCAATTCGGACAGATACAACTCGGGATAGCCGCCGGGCAGGTACAGGCTATCCGCATCGGGTATTGCAGCATCATTGAGCGGCGAAAAGAAACGCAGTTGCGCACCCTGTGCACTCAAAACATCCAGGTTGGCGCGATACAAAAAGGAAAAGGCTGCATCGCGCGCCACGGCGATTCTTATCCCGTCCAACTCGCGTTTCAACGCAGGCTGGACTGCATCTGTCCCCTGGGTAAATGCCACCGCTGGCGGCAAGTCTGTATTCGCGTGCTCTGCCCATAGCTTTGCCGCCTGCGCGATGCGCTGCGAAAGGTCGGGCAACTCGGATGCCTGCAGCAATCCGAGGTGTCGCTCCGGAAACGCGATCTCCGCAACATGCGGTAATGCGCCGCAGAATTTCAATGCGCTCGGCAATCGTTCGGCAAGCATCGCCGCATGCCGGGCGTTGCCTGCGCGATTCGCCACTGCGCCGAAGAATGGCAGTGCCGGGTCCAGTTGCGCCATGCCGAAAGCCAATGCCCCGAAGGTCTGCGCCATCGCGCTCGCATCGATCACCGCCAGAATGGGAATACCGAATAACTTGGCGAGATCGGCACTGGATGGATTGCCGTCGAACAGCCCCATCACGCCTTCGATGAGAATCAAATCGGCTTCCGCGGCGGCCTGATATAGATGCGCACGGCAATCCGCCTCGCCGCCCATCCACAAATCGAGCTGATAGACCGGGTGGCCCGAAGCCTGTTCCAGCAGGGTCGGATCGATAAAATCCGGCCCGGTTTTGAACACGCACACGCGGCGGCCCTGGCTGCGGTGGTATGCGGCCAGGGCGACTGTGACGGTCGTTTTGCCCTGCCCGGATGCGGGCGCACTGATGAGTACGGCGGGACAATAGCGCACGGACATCACAGGTCTATCCCCGGTTGGGCGCACACGCCGTCGCGGAAAGCGTGTTTTAAGTCCTGAATTTCACTCACTGTATCGGCCAAATCCAGCAAGTATTGCGGAGCGGCCCGGCCGGTAATCACGACGTGCTGCATGGGTGGCCGTGCCGCCAGATCAGCACATACCTGTTGCGCATCCAGATATCCGTATTTCAGCAAATACGTCAGTTCATCCAGCACCACCAGGTGCAGCGATGCATCGCCCAGGAATCCCTGTGCTACCGCCCATGCACGTTGTGCTGTGGCTGTATCTGCATCGCGATTCTGCGTGTTCCAGGTGAAGCCGTCGCCGAGTACCCGCCATTGCACGCTGGGTTGCATGCCCAGGAACTTCTCCTCGCCGGTGTCGCGGCGGCTCTTGATAAACTGCGCCACGCCCGCTTTCAGTCCGTATCCCAGTGTGCGCGCCACCATGCCGAAGGCCGAACTGGACTTCCCCTTGCCGTTGCCCGTCAACACCAGCATCACGCCCTGGTCCCGACCGGCTTTGGCAATAGCGGCGTCGACCACGGTTTTCTTGCGAGCCATGCGCTGCTGGTGCTGTTCGCTGTTGTCCGGCAAAGTCTAATGCGCCTCTGAATGTTGCGTATCGGTACGCCTGGCAAAAACCGCATACAGCAGGGCGGCGGGAATCAGATACACCGCAGCACCGCTTAGATATGGCACATAGTATTGCGCCACACGATGAGCATACTCGGCCATGTTCATCTCGACGAAGCGTCCGGAAAACAGATAAAACGAACCATTTGAGATAACGAAAGCTACGCTGGTTGCCGCGAAAGACACACCGGCAAACACGCCCAGACTGCGCATACTGTATTGATAAATAGATGCGTAGTGGCGGCCAGCAAACCACAGCACGGCGTAGGTCGGAATCAGGAACCAGTAGGCCGGGGTAATGCAGTAGTCGCTCACGCCAAAATGGGTAATCGCGAGGTAATCGAGTGCTCCGGCGCCTAGCAGCAATGCACCAAAGAACATCCGGCTCGCGACAAAGAATCCCGCCAGCAGGAACACCGCCAGCGAGGCATCCGGCATGTGCAGTGAGGTACCGTAGTGATGCATACGGGTAGCTGCCATCAGCGCCATCAAACCCAATGCGATAATATTTTGACGATGCAATATCTGTTTCATGATGCACTCCTTAAGTTAGGATGATTTTAAAAAGTGAATTGGGTCAACACTTCCGGACTTCCTGCCAAGACCCAACCCTCAACTACTGCTACCTGGACTGGAAATTCAGCGTCACATATACCGCGCGACGTGCCTGATTGAAGTACTGGGCAGTTTCGTATTGCTTGTCCAGCAAGTTGTCAATCCGCCCCTGCATTGACCACACCCTGTCCAGGCGATACTCGGCACGCACATCGAGCAATCCATAGCCACCCAGTTTTTTGCCGGAGGTATTGGCGAGATCGTCATATCGACGCCCCTCGCCGTACAACGAACTCGCCACACGCACCTCGCCGAATTGGCGGGCAATTTCCACGCGCAAGGTTTCCATTGCACGGCGATTCAGCAATTTGCCGCTGTTGCCGCCCGACGTTTGACGCGGATCCTGCCAGGTCAGCGTGGTGGCAATATCCCAGTCGGACAACTGCGCCTTCATCTGCCCCTCCACACCGGTCAGCAGCGCGGTATTGATGTTGACCGGAATGAAATTGGCATCAAACCCGATCAAATCGGTGATGTCGGTTTGATATACATTCACGGACCATTTGCCCGATGCTAAACGTCCGGCAACACCCAGTTCGACGCTGCGCGACAACTCAGGCCGCAATGTTGCCGAACCGAATCCGGGGTAATACAACTGGTTAAATGTAGGCGCCTTGAATGCCGTTCCGTAGGACGCAGTCAATCTGGTGTCGTTGCTCAACGCATAGCCATAACCCAATCCCGTCGTGGTATGCCCGCCGAATTGCTGGTTATCATCGCGGCGTGCGCTGGCCTGTACACTGCTCCTGCCAAAGACCCCATGATATTGCCCAAACAGGGCGTTGTTGCTGCGCGTGGTTCTGGCGTAAAGCGTCGCGCTATCCACACGGTCATTTTGATAATCCATTCCTGCCGTGAAGATATCGTCCGCATTTACAGCAAAGTCATTTTGCCAGGACAGGCTGTCGCGCTGGGTTTTGAAGCTGGATTTGAATACGCCATTCAAATAATTGTTTGATTCATCCCGGCTGCTGCCTGCGCGCACAGTCATATTCCAGTCCTGCGCAGGTGAAAATCGCAAAGCCCCACCCAGAACCTGTTGTACTCCCTTGGCCTCATTGGGGTTCCCGTCATATTGGTTTTTGCTATTGGCGCGAAGTGCTTGTGCATCGGCGGTTATGCCATTATCGAAACGATAACCGCCGCTCAAACCGAGCGACGAATTGTGGTAGCCGTCTTTATCCAGATCGGCTCCCGTAACGTTGCGCTTTGCGTTAAAGCCCCCGGTATTTTGCTGATTGAGCCTGGCATTGAACCAGCCTTGGTCACCCCCCCTGCTTAAACCCAGTGCCGTGTTGTAAGTACCGTAGCTGCCCGTGGTAAAACTGGCCGACTGAGTCAAAGCGACGGCACTCCTGCGCGTAAAAATCTGAATCACGCCGCCAATGGCTTCCGAGCCGTACAGGCTGGCACGCGGACCGCGCACTATTTCGATACGTTCGATTTGCGCGACCGGAATATTCTGGAACGAGGCTGTGCCCAAAGTTGCCGAACCGATCTTGATGCCATCCACCAGCACCAGCACATGGTCGGCATTCGTACCGCGCAGAAACACCGAGGTAGCCTTGCCTGCGCCGCCGCTGTTGCTGATCGTCAAGCCCGCCGTGCCGCGCAATACCTCCGGCAAGGAGTGCGCTTGTAACTGTTCAATATCCTGGCGGGTGATGACAGTCACGGAGGCCAGCGACGCATCCGCCGCTTGCGCAGTACGCGTGGCTGTGACCACCAGTTCGCCAAGGGTTTCGTCCGTTGCAGCATGGACGACAGAAGACACCGCGCATAGCATGGCGGCAAAAACATTGCTTTTGATTTGCATGAGATATTTCCTGAATGATTCCAAACGTCCCCGTTGGAATGTTCAAATACAGGAAATACAGCAGAGGGAGACAAAGGCAGCGGACATGGCCAACAGCAACCAGTCTGCCGTCCATGCCACCACCCGCAGCATTTCCAGACCAGTGGACCGATATTAGGGTCCTGCATCAAGGCCGGTATCCGGGCTCACAAGACTTAATACATCGCCTTCCCATGATTGCTCACAGTGGCCTAATGATGTATCCACACTTGCTAACCGTTGCGGGGGCAGCACAGGCATCTAACCTGTTTCCCGTTTATCCTGGCAAAAATCGCCTGGCACCTTGAAGCTGGCGAACTATACCCTAAGTTCTTCCATCTATCACTTCGCAAGCTTCATTTGAGAAACTCTTGACTCGAAATGCACTGAAAAACAATTGGCCTCGGATGCTACTCGACAGTCGTAGCACCACCATTGAATCCTTTGATGGGAAGCCTATCTTTACACCAAGCGCACTCTTTTGAATCTCTTAAGCAAAGTATTAAGTAATTTTTTGCAAGCTAACCGGCCTAATCCAGCTGCAATTTCCGAAGCACCAGATATCCCACGACCGCACAAATGATCGCAGGTAATGCCACCAACCAATCCTGTCTCGATGGCAGACTGGCAGCAATGAGCGTGCCGGAAATCCAAATGTGAACCAGATACCACCAACCCAAGGCATCCGAATGAGCGACGGCATACCAGATACCCAAAGGGAGTAGCGCGAACGGGGCTAGCGCAATGGGAATGCGCGTGAGGATGTTGGGGGATACCCGGACTGAACCAAGCGCCCAAGTGCTGCCTTCGCGCTTTGGAATGATATTCGGGAAGGAAGGCCTCGCGCCCAGCACCAGCGCAACGAACCAATGCCCCAGCTCGTGCGCCAGCGTGCTTGGCAGGGAGAGCACACTGAATGCCCACATACCCAAGCGAGGTGCGATCGCATAGTGGACTGCCAACATGGTACCGATCAGGAAGTGCGTGACCGTCGGTAATGCGACGAATCGCTCAAACAAGTCGAACATTCCAACTATCCGAATCGCCTCGGTTCCAAACTGGAAGCCGAATAGAACATGCGGTCAACTCGCTTGAGCCGCTTCCCAGGCGGCACGTACACGCTGCATCAAACCCGGATGAAGCACACCGAGCTTTGGCGTTTGGCCGTTTGGTGCACCGGGAGGCACCTTGAACCATTCGCTGCTGTATGGCAACTCAACCGTGCTATGAAAACTGAATTTTGTCGAGTAGCTTAAGCCTGCGAGCTGGTACGCCGCCACCTCGCGATCAGCTATAAGGAATTCTCCCGAGCGGAGTTGGTCAGTTTTCTGACTGGTGCCATAGGCCACCAATACAATGAAATGGGGTGCCCGGTCGTCAAATACCTTGACGATCAAAGCAGGTCGAGGCTTCGGCCCCGGCTTAATTCCCTTGTTTTCCGGGAAATGACACCATACGATTTCGCCTGCTTCCGGAGCTGGCCACCAATGTTTCACCATGCCTCAGAACAAGCTCGATCTGACCGATTTTGCGCGACCTTGGGGTGTTGCTTTGCGAATTGCTGCCAACTGTGCCGGCGTCAGTTCGCCGTCGTCGGCTTCATAGGCCGGCAGCACTTCTTTAGCCAGCTTGCGCAACGCATAGTGAATCACTTGTGTTTCCCCGGTGAAACCGAGATATTCGGCCAATTTTTCCACGGTTGAACGGCTGATGCCGTTCTGCGTGTCGGTTGGCCGGAAACGGAGTAATAGTTGATCTGGTTTCGTTGTAGTAGTCATGATGTTCTCGAAAACGGCAAAAGATATATTTAATATATCTTTCTTTACTGCCATTGTCAATTACCCAGAATCTTTGGGCAGAGGTTTGGGCGCTGCGCAGCAACGCGCAGTGCCATGAATCACGCAAGTAGAACCTGAAGGATCTGGGCTACCATAATCGACGCGCTCACGGAGTTCTAGGCCAGCCTTGAAGTGCGGGACGTATTTGCCGGGGACGGGAGCTGAAACTCCGTTCTTGGGATTGCGTCCCATGCGCGGGGGGCGGTAGTTGATGCAGAAACTGCCGAAGCCGCGGATCTCAGTCCGCCCTCCCCTGGACAGGGTGTCAGCCATGGCACCCAAGATTACGGTGACTGCAAGTTCTGAATCTTTAATGGTGAATTGCGGAAAACGATCGGCTAGTTTTTTTATAAGTTCAGAGCGTGTCATTTGATCTCAACCTTGCCAGATTGGCGTCGACCGCCGCCACGACTTCGCGTTGACGAACCTTGCGGATCGGGCAGTCAGCCAGGCTCGCTTTCAGATTCGATGCGACGCCCGCGACCTTGTCGATGATCACGGTCGCTTCCGCCAGCGGCAGTGCCGCTTCGGCTGCCAGCCGCAGAAGGTCGGCCTTGCCCGGCACGCGCCCTTCGCCGCACACATCCATCTGGTGTTCCCCGCCCGGCCCCTCGTTGAACGTCAGGTCATAAGCGGGCGCCAGTTTCCAGTGGCGCCGTCGGTCCAGGCAGAAAGCAAAGTTCTTCACGTGATCGTCCCGATTGTTGAAAGCAACGTTGAACACCACGCGCCGGTACGCCTTCGCCACCTCGCGTTCATCGTGCGTGATAGCGCGCGTGGCGCGCAGGAACGTGGTGCAATCCACAGAGGGGATGCGATGATCCGCGTGCAGGAAACCCGCCAGCGTATGCATGGGCACACGCATCCCGTCTTGGCGATCAAAACGCTTGATGCCGAACGCGGCATGTTTGCCGTCAAGATCGAAGTAGCGGGTTTCCGGCATGTCCAAGCCGCACTCACCTGCGAGCTGCGCATAAGCGTGCTCCAGTGCACATACATCCTTGTGTTCGCCATTGGCCGGAAACTTCATCAGCCAAGGTTCGCCCACCCCCGAGGCCTGCGTGCGCATGACGCCCGAAGAGGGATCGTAATGCACCAATGCCTTCGGACGCGCACCTTGTGGCGACCCGCCCAGCAGCATGAGGCGGCGCAATACTTCGGCATCGTTGCCCTCTAGAACCGACTGCACCGACCTGGCGACATCGAGCAGCTTCACATCCTCGTCCGGCAGGGCGCCGGGGTCCGCCGGTTCATACGACAAGGCACCCATGGCCCGATCGCCGATGAACGCCAACCGGTCCAGCGGCGATACAGACTTGAGCCCCACCCTACGGAATGCCCGATCCATGAGCAACAAGCCCCATCCGTCCGGCAAGGAATCCGCCACCAAGCCGGGCAAGCGCATCTGATGCTCCGGAAAATCTCCGTAAGCGGCGACTCGCAGTTTCAGCATCCTGGGTGACAACTCCAGCTGCTGCCGCATAGCCTCTTCAGTGTATTCGAACAACAGCGACTTGCCGTTATCGGCAAGCGTAGCCAGCGGCCAGCGCTCGCCCCACCCGCAATAGAACACTGTCAGCTTCCTCATGCACCGCCCCGGCCAGTGGCCCGCCGGCGAGCGGGGCGTTCGGCCGCCTCCATCTCCGCGATCGAAGTCTGCCTGCGCACGAAAACCGACGCCAGATCGTCCGCCACGCCCAATGCCATGGTGATCCGCACCAGCGAATCAAATGAACACTGCGCCTTGCTCTCCAGATTATGGATCGTCCCCCTGGACACCCCGGCAGCGGCGGCCAACTCACTCTGCTGCATATTCAAACCAAGCCGCACCGCCTTCAGGCGCTCAGCCAGAGCCGCCCGGATATCACCGGAGGAAGCAAATGCAAAGTCTAATAATTTAGGCATAGAAGAATTATATACCAATGTATGCACAAATATATATGCATTATTTAATTCCACTTCAGCACACGGAAAATGCTGGCACGTGTACGGCGGCCCGTCCATTCCGATAGTCGTATCGAAACGGGCTACTTGCAAACAAACCGGGCATCCATCTCCCGCTGCCGCAGCAGCCAATCGATCATCGCTTCCCTTTCAGGTTTTGTCGCCCAGCTTCCGCTTCATCGCCCACCACATCAGCGGATGCACGCGCCGGTTGTTGCCAGATTCAAGCGGAGATTCCCACTTTTTGACCGTATTGATGGTTGTCATCCACCGTTCTGCAGCTTCGGTTTGTGTCAATCCGTGGCGTTCGCGCAAGGCGACCACCTCTTCTGGCAGCGGCTGAGGATTGGATTTTCCGCTGGTCATTTCTTTAGAAGCGCCGCCCCTGCCTGAATTTGCTTCTCTTGGAATGCTTCAAACTCGACATCTGTGTAATATCCGCCAAGCAGCAACAAACCAACAATGATGAAACGTACCAGTGTTTCCATCCCCTCAACTCCCATTACAGTCTCATGCCGCAAAACACATTGGCAGCTGCCTTCGCGTTTTCAATCTGGACGCGCTCTTGATGCACGTACCCATTTGCTTGTTCCAGCGCTTCTTCCTCGCCGGCATCACGATAGGTTTCCATGACCTTTGAGCGTTGAGACTGACACAACCCCATTTCCTTCAATTTTTCTACCATTTGAGACGGATTCATTGCCCTGCCTTTCCAATTCAGATTCCAAACCGCTGAAAGATTTGCTCACAGCAGAACTCAATAAAACCTTCTATTTCGTCATCAGCGCGGCCCGCAGCACACCCAATCACCAGGTCAATACTGAGTCCTTTTTGGCTCAATTTCATGCCATGAAGCGCATCATAGTTCGCTACCAGCTCATGTTTTGCCACACAGCGATCCAGGCATTCCATGAAACACACGCCGCGCTTAAAGGTGGCCAGCTTTTGAGGAAGATCGGTAATCATTCCTGCCTTTCACGCACCCCGAACAATAGACCCACTGGGTCTATTGTGCAAGCCCCAGCCTTGTCTAATATGGTATGAGCCTGAACGAGGGCTGTATTTCCAACGAGGAATGAGCCTGAAGCGAAGAATCTGAGGTCGAATTGAAGAAGGGGGTTGATCATTGCAAGGATGGTGATCAACATGAACGAAACACGGCTTTGCACGATTGAGCAGATCGAGCAATTTCTCGGCGCCAGCGCGCAGATCGAATTCTCGGCGCACGGGAACGATGCCCAGCGTTATGAGCACATTAGCCGCGTGCTCAAGCGCTTTGACTACCCAAGCGCGAGCGGGGCATACTGTTGAAATACCTGCGGCACACCAGCGGCTACAGCCGCGCGCAAATCACCCGCCTGATCGCCCATTGGCACGCTAACCGTTTGGCCACCGTACCGCTGACGAAGCGCTACCGCGCACCTGCGGCCCTCTTTGCGCGCAAATACACGCCTCTCGATATCGAACTGCTCGCACAGATGGACAAAGCCAACGAGGATGTCTGCGGCCCGGCCATAGCGCACCTCTTGCAGCGCGCTTACCGTGTCTATGGTGATACGCGCTACGAGCGACTGGCGGGTATCTCGGTCTCGCACCTGTACAACCTGCGCAAAAGCGCGGGTTACCGGGCCTTGCGGGTGACTTTCACCAAGACCCACCCCGCGTGCAATTCCATCGGAACACGCAAAGCGCCACGCCCCGACGGGGGGCTGGTTTTATACGCGTCGACACCGTCCACCAAGGCGATCTGGACGGCATCAAGGGGGTGTATCACATCACCTGCGTTGACGAGGTGAGCCAGTGGCAGGTGGAGGCGTGCGTGCAAGGCATCAGCGAGGCATTCTTGTTGCCCGTATTGGAGTTGATCATCGGGCAGTTCCCGTTTGTGATTCTTGGCTTTTGCAAAGCTGTCTATAAATCCCATCCATGGAACCATAGTGGGTGATTTCGTAACTGGGAGCGTCTTCGCCGCACCCTTCGCAATGGACTTTTGTCATGATTATTACCTTGAATGGCTGGCTGCCAACCGTGCAATTCTACTGCCAACGCAATGCGAGGTATGCAACGCTGGCATGCAAAAAGTACCGGATGCTCGTGAGTTGCGATTTTGACACGAAGGAAGCACAGAGGATTGCAAACTGCTCGCCATTAAGCTGGCTGTGGTCACGGTACGGTATCAACACGGAGCAGACTGACATGCCATCAGAGACCCAAAGGCAGGTAGAAAAGTACAGCAGTCGTTCGAGATGAATGCCCACTGACAAGTCGTCGGCCAAAACAGACGTTGCCTTGCAAGGACGTGATAGTCTGCTTCCGCTCCGTTGCGGTCGTTCAAAATTAAATACGATGCTGACCCTTTTGACCGATGCGCCTAATTACTGTTAGCCAATAAAGGAGAGCGATCCGTGGCAAGAACCTCAAATGACGATAGAAGTGACAGCAAGAACCCGAACAATTCTTCCTATTCGGCTGCAGCAGACAATCATTCGAATCAACTCAACCCGAATAACTCTGCATTTTGGTCTGCACGCGTTGATGATAGTGTTTCTGTTGAGAGCGATTCAGATCAGTCGGAGGGGTGGAAAATCGTTGAATCGCCTCGAGCCTTGCCAATCCGTAAAGAGGAATCCCCACCTCTCATCGTCAAGGTCGATCTCAATAATGAAACTAAAGAGCAATATCGAAAAATGCTTAAAAGCATTGGGGATGCTTTTTAGAATCCCTAACCTTTCAGCCAGCGCACGCTCATTTCCACGTTGAATGTCAGGTATGTCTTCTTGAATATATTGGGGGAAATATGTCGTTGATAAAAACAAAGGAGCAGATGATCCGACTTCTTGGTCAAGCGGACATGGGTCTCAACAATTACTGTTATGCATCATGACTAGTCTTTCGTGTATCGCCGAATACTCAACCGTAGTAAAGGACGTAGTTCTTACCATTGCTGCGGTTGTTGGTGTTTTCGTGGCAGTCAAAGGGCTCAGCACCTGGAATAGACAGCTAAAGGGTGGCGTTGAGTACGAACTCACTCGCAGGCTCTTGAAACAAACGTATCGTCTTCGAGAAGCTATCAAGGGCGTACGCAATCCCGTTATGTGGATCGGGGAAATGCCGTCGCCTACTCCCGACGAAGCGGCCGCAATGACCAAGGATCAAATCCGATTCTACGGAATGTCCAGCGCGTACCAAAAGCGATGGGACAAAGTCACAGAAGTCAGGACTGATCTCCAGACCGAATTGCTTGAAGCAGAAGCAGTCTGGGGCCGCGAGGCACATAAGCAATTTGATCCGGTATTCAATCTACAACATGAATTGTGGGTCGCAGTGCATTCCTACATCACTGCATGTAATCCAGATTCATCTGAAGGAATGCGCGATACCATGAACAAGGCAATGCGAATGAACAGAGACATTTTGTACGAGATTTCCGGAGAAACTGAAGACGAGTTCTCAAGCGACATCGCCAAAGCGATCACTTCGATCGAGTCGTATCTAAAGCCGCATTTACGGAAATAATGCATAGCCCATCAAGCCACCGGAGCTACGCAGGTAGCCGCGAAGCCATCAAAGGTGCCGGAGTGGAATTGTTTTGGGGGAAACATGGCTGAAAGGAAATCGACTCTGGCTCCTTGGGTTCGCTTACGGGCACCTTCTAAGCTTCGTGCTCCAACGGTTGTTTACCTCAATCGTTAATCAATATATGGCGTCTGTACAGGCTTGCGCGTTTTGCAACTTACCTTCTCCGCTGACTCGTGAGCATATTTGGCCTCGTTGCATTATTGAACGCACGCCAGGCTACAACGCGCGCTATGTCGGCAAGGCCGAAAAATTCATTGAGGGGGAGCTTACTGTTAGAGATGTGTGCGCCGTATGCAACAACGGCGTTCTTAGCATGCTCGACGATTACATTTGCCGACTCTATGAAACGCAGTTTTCGCGTATCGCACCTCGACGCCAGCCACGAACATTCATCTTCGACCATTCACTTCTATTGCGATGGCTGCTGAAAGCCTCATATAACTCGGCCAGAGCCAATCATTCAGATATTGCTGTTCTTAAGCAGTATTCCTCGTTCATTCTCGATGGCAATCCCATACCCGTAAGGCTTGAAGTACGCTTGGAACTAATTGGCCCTTCTAGGAATCCGCGTTACCTGCCAGGCACCGACAATTTGAGAGAGATACCACCCGAGTCTGTGCGTTGCTGCCGTATTGAAGTGCCGGGTAACCCGGTCCCCAATACAACTATACGGCTAGTCGCGATAAACTCATTTTACTTTTGGCTTGTATTCTGGGCACTTGGCGTTGATGCCACGCCGCTTCTTGCGCGACTACCCGGGAAACCACTTCTGGCTAGCGTGGATCGAATCACTGTGTCGCCGAGGCGCGGGATGCTTGAAGTACATGCCGATTGGGTACTCAATCCCAAAGCCCGCGAATCGATGCGGACTTTCAGGAAGCGGAATGGAAGCTAAACTAACATGCAACCGCTTTTGCACATAAAAGAAAAAATACCACTCCGGTACCTTTGGTGTGAGGGCCGTAAAGCCGTAGTTCGGAAAGATCAAGTCGCCAATTTGGCTTTAGCTGTTGTTTCCTAGTGATCTTGATTTCTCCCGTCGTGCATATTTGGTCATATGAAATGAAGGGGACGCCTTGAAGTGGTTTGCTGACAACTCTGAGCTGAATGGCATCAAGGAAGCGGAGATTCCTGACATCCTTATGTTCGGTGGAATTGCTGTACCTGCGAGCATTGAGCATGATCTAAGGCTGCGGATTGAGAGCATCAAGGGAAGGTATGCTCACCCAAGGGCTCCCGTCAAATGGAATATGCGCGATCTTAGGTCTTTGTATGAAAAGCAAGGCAAAGTAGAGATGCATACACGCCTTCAGGAGTCTTCGCGAGAATGGCGGAAGGAAATCTTTACGGCACTGGCCGAGTGCGAAGTAACTTTAATCGTAGCCTGTATTGAAGCCTATAGCTCTGACCGCAAAATAATCAAGGCTACGAAAGAACAATTAACTAGTCATAGCTTTAGCAACGGCCTGATGCGATTTGGATTGCATGTTCAAGAAAGTCACCCCGATCATGCACAAGTCGTGCTTGATTGGCCAGACCGTAGTGAATCGAAACCGTTCGATTCGGAATATTCATCGGCATTCAATCGTGGAGTCACAGCTGCGGGCAATGTGCCATATCGGTGTGGTGCACTTGTCAATCTACGCTTTCTGGATTCAGCCACCTACGCGAACATGTACCATTCGACTCTACTGCAAACGGCGGATTTAGTTGTCGGAGCCACTCGTGAGGTTATCGAGTGCTGCCTTGGAAAAAAAGAATCAGGACAAGGTGTCGACTGCATACGTATTGTTCGCGATAGGTTCCGCGGCGCTCCAAATAGAATCGTCGGTTTCGGAATTTCTATATCGTCTGGCAATAAAGGCTTTAGCAACGCAGTCAGTAATTCTATTGGTGGTCTTCTATATCCGGCATGACAACCACCAGGTGACGAACAATTCCGCTACACGCTTTTGCCTAATCTGGTGCGCTGCGTTAATGGCCGTTTTGGGCAGCTAAGCGGCCACATTCCAATGCATGATCAGTTGTCCGCAAAGGCCGATTTGCCGAAGTAGATCATCCGGCAGGTTTCAGAGTAGACCGGCCCTTCTGGTGTCCGGTC
>JAUYJO010000201.1 GCA_030700315.1 Gallionella sp. | reverse complement strand
AATTACCAAAATACCATTTATAAAAAGTGGCGCGACTCAGGGAGTTGCTGTAGGAGCGGCTTTAGCCGCGAATTCAAAGGCATCGCGGCTAAAACCGCTCCTACGGTAAGGCACTTCAAACGGGTACATTTGTAATTTCTGCTTCCCTAACGCCAGAATCCTAACGCCAGAATCCTAACCCCAAATTCATAACCCCAGAATCCCGACATGAGCGCAGCGCAATTCACCTTTATTTTTGTCATTACCCTGGCCTTCACCTCGCTCGCCAGGCTGTGGCTGGCGCGGCGCCATCTGGCGCATATCGCCGCGCACCGCGCCGTTGTGCCGGCGGCGTTCCGCGAAAAAATCGCGCTCGCCGACCACCAGAAGGCGGCGGATTACACTTCCGCCAAGACCCGTTTCGCCATGCTCGATATCCTGTTCGATGCCGCGCTGCTGCTGGCTTTTACTCTGGGGGGCGGCATCCAGTTCATCGCGGATGTCTGCAATAGCTGGCTCGATGCGCCGCTCGCGCAGGGCGTGGCGACCATTGTTGCGGTGTTGCTGCTCTCGTCGCTGCTGGAAACTCCGTTCAGCCTGTACCGCACCTTCGTCATCGAGGCGCGCTTCGGCTTCAACAAAATGACCTTGGCCCTGTATTTCAAAGACACGCTGAAGAGCCTGCTGCTCGGCGCGATCCTCGGCCTGCCGCTGCTGTTTGGCGTGCTGTGGCTGATGTCCGCGATGGGGGCGTACTGGTGGTTGTATGTGTGGCTGGTATGGATGGTGTTCAACCTGCTCATCCTGTTCATCTACCCGGCCTTCATCGCGCCGCTGTTCAACAAGTTTACGCCGTTGCAGGACGAGGCGCTGAAGGCGCGCATCGAGGCCCTGCTCGGCAAATGCGGCTTCACCGCCAGCGGCCTGTTCGTGATGGATGGCAGCAAGCGCAGCGCGCACGGCAACGCCTATTTCACCGGCTTCGGCAAGACCAAGCGCATCGTATTTTTCGACACGCTGCTGGAGCGTCTGAGCGGCAACGAGATCGAGGCGGTGTTGGCGCACGAGCTGGGCCACTTCAAGCGCCGCCATGTGC
The DNA here is from genome assembly GCA_030700315.1 of Gallionella sp. Taxonomy (GTDB): domain Bacteria; phylum Pseudomonadota; class Gammaproteobacteria; order Burkholderiales; family Gallionellaceae; genus Gallionella. The sequence continues at coordinate 13,138 of JAUYJO010000201.1, read as the reverse complement.
TGAAGCGCATCGTGGCGACCTTCGCCATGAGTCTGGGATTTTTATGGCTGCTCGGCCAGTTGATGCAGACCGCGTGGTTCTATGAGGGACTGGGCGTGAACACCCCCCATTCGACAGAATCTGGCACCGCGCTCGCGTTGCTGCTGTTCTTCATGATCCTGCCGCTGTTCAGCTTCCTGCTGCAACCGCTGCTGTCGGCCTATTCGCGCAAGCATGAGTTTGAAGCCGATGCCTACGCCGCCGGGCAGACTGCGGCGCAGGACATGGTAAGCGCGCTGGTCAAGCTGTACCAGGACAACGCTTCCACGCTCACCCCCGATCCGCTGTACTCGAATTTTTACGACTCGCACCCGCCGGCAGCATTGCGCATCGCGCATTTGCAGTCCCTGCGCCCTTAGGAGAACATCATGGAACAAGTAAACGACCTGGCCAGCAAGCAATGCAAACCCTACACGGGCGGCGTGCCGCCATTATCGCAAGCGGAAACCGACAGTTTGATGAAACAACTGGAAGGCTGGCAGCAATCCGGCAACCTGATCGGCAAAATCTATCGTTTCAAGAATTACTATCAGACCATTGCCTTCGTCAACGCCATCGCCTGGATGGCGCACCGCGAAGACCACCACCCCAACCTCGCCGTCGCCTACGACAGTTGCCGAGTGGAATACTCGACCCACGCCATTAACGGGTTGTCGGAAAACGATTTCATCTGCGCCGCGAAAGCGGATGCGCTGTTCGAGCTTTGAGCGAAATACTGCACGGTCAAATCGTTGCCGCCTTCGGTCGCCAGTATCTGGCGCGCCTCGCGGACGGCAGCGAGATGCTGTGCCTGACACGCGGCAAGAAAAGCGAAGTGGTATGCGGCGACCGGGTGGAAATCAAACTCACCGGAGACGCCTCGGCGGAGAACGGCGCGCAAGGCGTAATCGAGCGTATTGTCCCGCGCCGCTCGCTGCTGCACCGCTCCGATGCGTACCGCGAAAAACTTATCGCCGCGAACGTCACGCAGATCGTGGTGGTGGTTGCCGCCGAACCCTCGTTCAGCGACGAGCTGCTGGCGCGCTGCCTGGTCGCCGCATACGACCAGAAACTGGCGGTGCTGATCGTGCTGAACAAATGCGACCTGGCCGAAGCCGCAACCGGCGCACGCCGACGGCTCTTGCCCTACACCGCCATCGGCTACCGCGTATTGGAGCTCAGCGCTAAACGAGATGTGTCGGTCTTGCGCCCGTTCCTGCAAGACCATACCAGCGTACTGGTCGGCCAGTCCGGCCTGGGCAAATCCACCCTGATCAACGCGCTGCTGCCCGATGCGCAGGCCGCTACGCGCGAGATTTCCAGTGCGCTGGATTCCGGCAAGCACACCACTACCCACGCGCGCCTGTACCGGCTGGACGAAGCCAGCAGCCTGATCGATTGCCCCGGCGTACAGGCATTCGGCCTGCATCACCTGAGCTTCGGCGGCATAGAGCAGGGCTTCATCGAGTTCGCGCAATATCTCGGACAGTGCCGTTTCCACGATTGCAGTCACACCCACGAGCCGGGCTGCGCGCTGCGCGAAGCCGTTGTAGCGAAAAAGATCGACGCGAGAAGGCTGGAGTTGTTCCATCAAATCAGCCGGGCCGGGTGTTAGTCATCCAGATTCTGTATTCCGGCCATTATTTCAGTAGAATCACACTATCCTCTGTCACGAAGGAATCAACATGGCAATACGAACACGGCATGGGCATCCCGTCCTGATTATCGGCGCAGGGCGCGGGGGGTGCGCCTTGCTTGAAATGTTCATAGAAGACAGCCTGGTCAAGGTTGTGGCCATGGCAGACACAAACCCCGGCGCACCCGGAATAAGACTGGCAAAGAAATACGGTATTCCAACCTATGCTAACGCCGTTGATGCACTTCATGCCTGCAAAGATTACCCGGACTGCATTGTGTACAACATGTCGCACGACGACTCAATCGCTGCGGAAGCGGATAAGATTTTTGGCGGCAAGCGGGTGGCGAGCGGCCCCGAGGTCAAACTGTTCTGGCAGATGGTAACGAACCTGAAAAAAATTAAAGACGACTTGGAGAAAAGCCAAAACCACTTGCAATCCATTATCCACAATGTGATGGACGGCATCATTACGATCGATGAATCCGGGGCGATTCAGGGATTCAATCCGGCGGCCGAGAAAATCTTCGGTTATCCACAGCAGGATGTAATGGGTAAAAACGTAAAAATGCTGATGCCGGAGGCGGATCGAAGCCAGCACGAAGCTTACATCCACCAGTATTTGCAAACCGGCCAAAGCCGGATACTCGGCATACGTGGGCGCGAAGTGACGGCTCTCCGGAAAAACGGCGAGATGTTCCCGTTGGAAATGTCCGTATCGGAAATGATGCTGGGAGGAATGCGCTACTTCATCGGCATCGTCCGCGATATTACCGAGCGCAAGCTGGTCGAGCAGCAATTGGCGTATTTCGCCCACCACGATTATTTGACCAACCTGCCGAACCGGATATTGTTTTCGAACAGTCTCGGGCAATCCATTCTGCTGGCCAAACGCAATCACTATAAAGTGGCTACCCTGTTTCTCGACCTGGACGGATTCAAACAAATCAACGATACGCTCGGGCATGATGCGGGCGACCAGTTGTTGCAGGAAGTTGCCAGGAGACTGCAAAATATTATCCGAACCTCTGATACCGTGGCGCGGATAGGCGGGGATGAATTCACCTTTGTGTTAAACAATATCGGATCGAACGAGAACGCCGAGCAGATGGCCGGTAAAATAATCGCCGCGCTGTCCGTGCCTTTCGACCTGAAGGGGCAGCAATGCCAAGTGGGGGGCAGTATCGGCATTTCCATCTATCCAGACGATGCCGAAGATATTGAAAATCTCATCAGGCATGCCGACGCGGCCATGTACCTGGCAAAGCAAAGCGGAAAAAATACCTACCGGTTTTATCGCGACGTGCTGCGGGAACAATCGGCGGACGAATAGTCGAGCCTAGCAGCCCATTTGCACCGCACACTCAATTATTGCTCGTTTGCCACCCCATGTTGTCGGCTGTGTAAACCCGCGTAAATCTGGCGCAGTTTGAAGTCTCGGCCATCGGGAAGCACAAGGGGCACTTTCGTGCCCCTTGTTTCGCATCGTAATGAAATGATCCGACGGATCAGAACGGAGGATCTGTTTCGTCGATGCTCCCGGAATCCGACACAACAGGCGGGCAACGCTGCTCGCGCAACAGCCCCTGCAACGGAAGCCGATAGCGATTCCAGATCACCTCGTGCAGATCGTCGAGCAATTCGACCACGGCCATCCACTATCGCGTCATCGACGGCGTGCACTTCGTCCCGCAGCACCGCGAGCGCATGCCTGCGATGTATGCAGCACGCGCAAGACGGTAACAGTGTTACCAGATACTTCGTACACCAAAACGTAATTCGGATGCACTACCGCTTCTCTGGTGTTCTTCATGCGCCCTGGCTTAAACAGTTTCGTCTGCTCAGTAAGTGCGCCTGCTTTTTCTTCAAACAGGTTGTCAAGATCAAGCGCGGCCCGCGGATTGTCCTGGGCGATAAAGTCCATGATCCGCTCCCGGTCATCGAATGCCTGCGGCCTCCATTCGAGTTTCACGCAACAGCCTTAATGCGCTTTTGCAACTCCTTGCGCTTGGCCGCAAAATGTCTTTTGACCTCTGCGTTCGGAATCGAGGGGCGCGGATCGTCTATGGCTTCCTGCACCTGCTCGCGGAACCACTTGTCATAGGCTGCGGCTTCGTGCGCTGCTTTCATTCGACTGGATGCGACCTCGCCGCGATGAGTAATCTTGAGGGCAACCGGATCGAATCCGGTGGCATCCACCTGGTACTTGGCCACACCGATTCCCTTGAGATAGCCCACAAGCGTTTCAAACTTGCGGAAGATGCGAACAGAGCCGCGCTTTGCGGCCAGGGCGCGTTCGGTCATGCCGTACTTGATCACCACCCCCCATCCTCCGGGCTGGCCGATGATGTTAGCGCCTTTGACGGCGTTGGCCTCGACAAGCCGGGACAGAGTTACATGGTCTATGGTTTCGAGGGGGGTTGCCATATCATCACCTATTGAGCGTTAAGCCGTAGGATGGAATATACCCGCAATATAGGAAAATGGGAATGCCATTTGACTGCTTTACTTGGGAATTCTGCATACCCAACTGCTATTTTAGTAATGCATAACGCCTGGGCAGCTCATCCCAATTCTTCGCGGTCAGTAATTCGGCTGCGTTGGTCAGTTGAAACTTGAAAGCTCTTAGCCCAGACATGCTCAAGGGTTGCGGCAGAGGCCGCGCATATCCCAATTCAAAAAGCCAGTATTCAGCTTTGTTACCGCTATCAATTTGTCCGGCCTGCGCAATGCTCATGTCGCATCGTTTAACCAAGCGAACCGACTTCACTTCGTAGCAATGAGTAACGAGCCTTTCTTTGCCGCCACCGTGATAAACAGCAATGGCGCAATGACGGACTTCGCGCATCGCATTTCGCGCGATGGATTTTTTGTCGGTGGTGTTCAGAGGCATGTGATACCAGCCCGCAGTTCCCTGCTGAAATCGCTGCAGGTATTGCGCATTACGACCGCTAATCGATAACAGTTAGTCAAAATCTTGACTGGGCATAATAAATGACATATTGTCCGCAAAAGTTCCCAGATAATTACCGGTCAATAAATAGCCATGAATGCCACTCTCACCTTAGTCAATGATCAAAACACGGTGCTTTCCTATCTGGACGAAGCCCGCAAACACCATACCCAAGCGGCTCTTGCCAAATATTTAGACATTGACGTCCGCACCGTCAGAAGGTGGGAAACAAGACAAACTCCTCCTCCCGCCTATCTGGCTCACGCATTGCAACAACTATTGCCATTCGGCGACGACAGACCGGAAGGCGCTTTCGATTTCATCGACCTGTTCGCGGGCATCGGTGGCCTGCGCAAGGCATTTGAACAAATCGGCGGGCGTTGCGTGTTCACCAGCGAATGGGATAGCTATGCGCAAAAAACCTACGCCGAAAATTTTCGCGATGCACACCCCATTGCCGGGGACATCACCCAAGTAGATGCCGCCGATATTCCCGACCACGACGTGCTGCTGGCCGGATTTCCCTGCCAACCTTTTTCGATTGCAGGAGTGTCGAAGAAAAATGCGCTGGGCAAGGCGCACGGTTTCGCCTGCGAAACGCAAGGCACACTGTTCTTCGACGTGGCGCGCATCATCAAGGAAAAACGCCCGCGCGCCTTCCTGCTGGAGAACGTCAAGAACCTCGTCTCGCACGACAAAGGCCGTACCTTCGATGTTATCCGCCGCACACTGACTAATGATCTCGGCTACCACATCCACTACCGCGTCATCGACGGCGCGCACTTCGTCCCGCAGCACCGCGAGCGCATTCTCATCGTCGGCTTCAGCGAACCGGCCGCATTCGATTTCGATGCGCTGCCCCTGCCGCCCAAAGGCGTGCATAAACTCAAAGACATCCTGCACCGCACCGATGGCAGTGAACCCGTTTTGCCGTGGGACGAGGGGAGATTCTTCGACCACAAAAAACAGCGCCCGCAGGACAAATACACCCTCACCGACAACCTCTGGCGTTACTTGCAGGATTACGCTGCGAAGCACCGCGCCAAGGGCAACGGCTTTGGTTTCGGTTTGGTCAAACCCAACGATGTGACGCGCACTTTATCGGCGCGCTACTACAAGGACGGATCGGAAATCCTTGTGTATCAAGGTACACGAAAAAATCCGCGCAGACTCACGCCAAGAGAATGTGCGCGGCTGATGGGCTACCCGGACACGTTCAGGATTCCGGTGTCGGATACGCAAGCGTACAAGTTGTTTTCTCAGGCGGCAGTTGTGCCGATGGTCGAATATGCGGCTAAACTGATGGTGTCGCAACTCAACTTAGGGGAGAAGGCACCGGAAGCTATCGAAGTGCCGAAAGACATCATGGCCACAACACGCTGGACGAAAGAACAACTCAAACTCGCGTTTCATTTATATTGCCAACTTCCTTTTGGAAGGTTGCACAGCCGAAACCCCGAAATTATTCAGCTCGCCAAACTGATTGGACGAACGCCCGGCGCAGTCGCAATGAAACTTGTAAATTTTGCCAGCCTCGACCCGGCAATCACTAGCACAGGGCGCGCAGGCTTGGGGAATGCTGGCTCACTCGACAAAGAAGTTTGGGCTGAATTTCATGCCGATTGGGAGAAGCTTGCCGTGGAATGCGAACTGCTCAGGCGCAATCTTGACCATGCGACACCGCTTGAAGACGAAGCCGACGAATTGCTTATACCGGAAGACTACTCGGGAGAAACAAGACGAGTTGTTACCGAACAACGTATCAAGCAAAATTTTTTCCGCCGCGCCGTGTTGAGCAGTTATCGAGGGCGGTGCTGCATGTCTGGCCTATCAGAACCACGCCTATTGGTTGCCAGCCATATTGTGCCGTGGAGCAAAGACAAGGCGAATCGCCTAAACCCAAGCAATGGCCTGTGCCTGTCTGCGATACATGACAGGGCTTTTGATAAGGGGCTGATAACGCTTACCGATGACTTCAAAATCGTTGTTTCGAAAGAGCTAAAGCGCAAGAATGAGCCTTTCATAATGGAGGTTCTATTGCCGCTGGATGGCCGCACAATTGAGCCGCCGGAACGCTTTGCACCGCAAGCCGAGTTTGTTGCGTGGCATAGGAGAGAGCTCTTCGTGGACAACCGAAAGTAGCTACTATGCAACTCGCTAAAAAGCAGTTGGTGACACCCCCAAAAACTCCAAAGGAATGTTGTGTTCTCGAATATCTTTACCGCGATGCATCAAACTATAAGGCTTGGGGAAAGCTTCTCCTGTCAGGCATTCCCTCGCAAAGCGACATAGAAGCATTAAGGGCATGCTTGGAATCAGAAGTGTATTTTGTCGCAGAACAAGTCGGTATTCCTGCTGTATACAAAGAGCTATGGGATTTATCTGGTGGGCGAACCAGTGACGATCATGCTTTGCATGAGTTTGTCTCGCTCCGAGTAGCAAGTGTGAAAGAAAGAAAAGTTTTGCCACTATTCGGGGCGTTGTCGAGTTTGCTCGTGATGTTCCAATCTGTATCTAAATGGGACTATTCGCTGTCTCCGAATTTCGATAACTTTTGGAACTGAATTATCACCAGCGGTGGAGCTGATATTGTTTCTTCAGTCGTGCGTGGCTTTCCTGATTTGGATGCAACTTTCCTGAGCGCGAGCCAACACCGCAAATCGCGTGCTGGACGTTCCTTTGAACAACATATCGCAAGACTTCTTCGTGATGGTCAGATTGCTTTTGAAGAGCAAGCCGTAACGGGAGGCCGCCGCCCGGACTTTGTACTGCCCAGCCTCGTGGTTCTGAAAGCCAAAAAAAGAACGTTCGAGGAAGCGATGGTGCTGTCGGCAAAAACCACCCTTCGCGAACGCTGGAAACAGGTGGCAATGGAGAAGTTTAATTGCGCGCTGTTTCTGGCAACCGTCGATGATCGTGTAGCCGAGGCCGGAACTCCGGCCATTAACTGCCACGTCCGGCTTTTTCAGATCGCTCAATATACTGTTGATGATTTTTTTGCCGGAATGCTGTGCGGAAAGTATTCCCTTTACGTTCTCCATCACGAACACGGGTGGCCGGTGATCCGCGATGATCCGCAGATATTCCCGGTAAAGAAAATGGCGCACGTCTTTCTCAAAATCAGGATCAGTACCCCGCATACGCGCGCGTCCGACAAGCGAATATGCATGGCAGGGTGGCCCGCCGACCAGCACCCATTTTTCACTGCCATTCAGTCTCTGATTGATGAGATTTTTCACCTCGTGCGCTGGGGTCTTGCCGAGTTCGATGCACTGCGCCTCTTCAGCCGCTGCCTTGGCTTGCTGAGGATAAAAATCAAACAACTTCGCCTTGGTAATCTCCCCCTTGGCATAAGACCAGTATTCCGGCGGAATTCCTTCGGGATCAAACTGACGGTAGAAACTGCGCAGCAGCAATGTGCTGTGCGCGGTCGGGTCTTTTTCAATTGAAAGAGCGAGCTTGAATGATGACTTTCCTGCGCCATGACCAAAGGCAGCAAAGCCCTCACCCAGCCCTCCCGGACCTGCGAAAACATCAATCACTTTATATGGCTCTTGACCAGCCATTATCTTTTACACATAAGCAGTTGACTGAATCTGATGGTATCGGGTAAAAATGCAGCGCGGCTGCGGATTTTACCTCTTTTGCATCAGTTATCAGGCATCAAATGACCAAGGAGTGGCACAAAATATTGGCTACCCTGCTGTGCATGCAGCGGTTGACACTGCCGGTACACTGAAGACCGACTACCGCCGCATCCACATTACCTACGATTCGGCTACGCAACAAAGAACAAGGGGCTAGGCAATTAGCCTAACCCCTTGATAAATTGGTGTGCCCGGAGCGATTCGAACGCCCGGCCCCTTGGTTCGTAGTTACTGGGCGGCTGCCGGTTTATCCGATTTGCCGGGTTGGTCGAGCGGACATTCACCCATTTGTGATTTCATGTCGCAGGGCATGCACATTCCCTTCTTGAATTGCTGGCGCTCTTCAGGCGACATTTTTTCAAAGTTCTCGTGCATTTTTTTGCGGTGCTCCGCGCGCTCTTCCGGCGTCATGTTCTTCATGTGCTGTTTCATTTCCTTGCGCATTTGCCGGTGCTCTTCAGAGGGCATTTTCCCCCAATGCTCGTGCATCGCCTTGCGGCGCTCCGCGCGTTGTTCCGGAGTCAAGCTGTCCCATTCCTTGCCCATTGCTTCGCGGCGTTTGGCGCATTCTTCAGGAGACATGTTTTTGGCATCCGCGTGCATCTTCTCGTGCATGGCCTTGCGCTCTTCGGCGGGCATCTTTTCCCAGTATTCCTGCATCGCCTTGCGGTGCTCGGCGCGTTGTTCCGGCGTCAGCTTGAGCATTTCTTCATGCATCGCTTCACGCTCTTTGGCGCGCTGTTCCGGCGTCATATCCTTCATCCGCTCCATGCGCTGGATATGATCCTGCACGGAAGGGGCGGCGGCTGTATCGGCCGCCAGTGCACTGAAGCTGAACGAGGCGGCGATGCCGGCGGCGATCAAGGTTTTAAGTATGGCTTTCATGATATTTTCTCCTTTAGTTTTCAAGTTTGGCGCCGTGTCGGGTTTAACACCTGGCGGACGTTAAGTGCATGGTAGGATTGAACCGTAAGTGAAGTGTTTCCGCCAGAGGCGAAGATGTAAAAGTTTGTTTCACATCAGAGGACAGAAGACAGAAGACAGGGGACAGATTGTTGCGTGCCGCTGCGCGGCACGCTTTTATAAAGCTGCGGCGTAGCCGCGACAACGCTTCTGTCCTCCGTCCTCTGTCCTCTGTCCTCTGATGTATCATGCCGCCATGAGCCAACGCATTCTCATCATTGACGACGACGCGCGCCTGCGCGAACTGCTGTTGCGCTATTTGTCGGAACAGGGGTTCGCGGCAAAGGCGGTGGAAGACGGCAGCGCGCTGGACAAGGCGTTGAAGCTGAATCACTACCATTTGCTGGTGCTGGATTTGATGCTGCCCGGCGAGGACGGGCTGGCGATACTGCGCCGGCTGCGCGGCGCGGGCGAGAATGTGCCGGTGATCCTGCTCACCGCCAAGGGCGACGAAATCGACCGCATCGTCGGGCTGGAAATGGGCGCGGACGATTACCTGCCCAAGCCGTTCAACCCGCGCGAACTGGTGGCGCGCATCAACGCGGTGCTGCGGCGCAAGGGATCGCAGCCGGTCGGCGCGCCCGATGCCGAAGAAAAGCTCATCGCCTTCGGCGATTGCGAACTGAATCTCGCCACGCGCGTGCTGACCCGATCCGGCGCGCCGGTTTCGCTGACCACCGGGGAATTTGCGTTGCTCAAGGCGCTGGTGACCCACCCGCGCCATCCGCTGTCGCGCGACAAGCTCATGGAAATGGCGCGCGGTCGCGACCACGAACCGTTCGACCGCGCCATCGACGTGCAGGTGTCGCGGCTGCGCAAACTGGTCGAAGCCGATCCCGCCAAACCGCGCTTCATCCAGACGGTGTGGGGGCATGGTTATGTATTCGTGCCGGATGGAGCCAAGCCTTGATTAACCTGCCGAAAACCCTGCTGGCGCGATTCTTTCTATTGATAGTCATCCTGATCGTGTTGTCGCTCGCCGCCTCCGTGGCGATTTTCCGCCATGTCGAACAAGGTCCGCGTACCAAACAGATGGCGCAACTGGTGGTATCGGTCGTCAACTTGACGCGCGCCGCCGTGTTGTCCGCCGCGCCGGAATGGCGCAGCGCGTTGCTTGCCGAACTGGCCGAAGCGGAAGGGTTGCATGTGCAGATGGCGGATGGCAGCGACGAGCTCAGACCTTTGCCCAACCATCCGCAGGAGTTGCGCATGATGGTCGAAAAGGTACGTGGCAGCCTGGGCAAAAACACCCGCTTCGCGTCGCGGCGCAACGGCGTGGAAGCGCTGTGGGTGAGCTTCTTTATCGGTGATGAGGAATTCTGGGTGGCGTTGCCCAGGGAGCGCATCGAACATCCGATACCGCAGGTGTTGCTGATCTGGGGCGGTGTGGTGCTGGCGCTGGCTCTGCTCGGCGCCTATTTCATCGCGCGCCAGGTGGCGCGCCCTTTGAAGCGGCTCGCGCAGGCGGCGCAACAGCTCGGCCAGGGCGCGACACCGCAGCCGCTGCCGGAGCGCGGCGCGCAGGAAATCGCCACGGTATCGCGCGCCTTCAACCAGATGTCCGCCGATCTCGCCGCCAACGAGCGCGAGCGCGCGCTGGTATTGGCAGGCATCTCGCACGACTTGCGCACCCCGCTGGCGCGCGTGCGCCTCGCCGCCGAATTGAGCGCGGATGAAGCGCTGCGCGACGGGTTGGCTGCCGACGTGGAACAGATGGATGCGGTGATCCGGCAATTCCTCGACTATGCCCGCCTGGACGAGAGCGAGGCCGCTGTTCCGACCGACCTGCCAGCACTGGTGCGGGAAGCGGCGCAGCCATTCGCCGCGCAGGCCAGATCGCTCACATTCGATTTGCCGCCGCTGCCGCCGCTCGCGCTGCGACCGTTGCTGCTGAAACGGGCGCTCTCCAACCTGCTGGACAATGCCGTCAAATATGGCGGCGGCGAAATTAATTTGTGGCTGGTGCAAGATGGAAACCGGGTCGCTCTGGCGGTGGAAGATCGCGGTGCGGGCATACCCGCCGCGCAACGCGACGCCGCGAAACGGCCATTCGTGCGGCTGGAAAGCGCGCGCAGCGATACGACCGGATCGGGTCTGGGGCTGGCGATCGTCGAGCGCACCGCGCGGCTGCACGGCGGCGAGTTTCATCTGGAAGATCGTGCCGGGGGCGGGCTGTCGGCCAGGCTGGTGTTGCCGGTATGTTGAGCGCGCCCAGTTCAATCCGCAGATTACCTTGACTGAACCAGAATTGAACCATTCGGCTGTCGTGTTGGCCGGGCATCAGCACACGTGCGCACAAACTCTGTTCTTTCCCTCCTTCTTGGCCGTGTAAAGGGCATCGTCGGCCTTTTTTATAAGGTCTTTTATTTCCATTGTGTCCGCAGGATATGAAGAGACACCTATGCTTACGGTCACGTTATGCGTGGTATCCCCTTCTTCGTCGCGGAACCTCTGCTCCTCTATTGCGCGCCTGATATTTTCTGCGACCACCATGGCACCTTTTTTATCTGTCTCCGTCAGGATAACGGCAAACTCCTCGCCGCCGTATCTGGCTGCTATGTCCACGCCCCTGACAGTGTCGCGGATGGCGGCGGCGCACTTCCTCAAGACCTCATCCCCCCTGGGGTGGCCGTATCGGTCGTTATACCGTTTGAAGTTGTCCACATCGAGTATCAGGACGGATACCGGCGAATTGGCTCTGGTGGCCCTGTTGACCTCGAACTCCAGCCTGCTATAAAAATGCCTGTGGTTGAAAAGGCCGGTAAGACCGTCGGTAATGGCTTCCTTCTCCAATCTGGCCAGGCTGTCGGCCATCATGTTGAAATCGCCGGCAAGCTCCTGCAGCTCGTCGGCGGTGCCTATGTGTATCCTGTGATCGAGTTGGCCCTCCGCTATTTGCGTCGCTCCCGCCTGGAGAATATGTAACGGCCTTATCAGGATTCTGTAGAAGGTGTATCCGATAAAGGCAAATCCGGTTGCCGACAGGAGGAACAGGACAATCCTGAGTATCTTGAAGTTGCTGATGTCCCGCGCCATCACTGCTTTGTTCTCGTCTACCTCCTGCCACCGCCTTGCTCCTGTCAGGAGAGGATGAGGAGCGTAGCGATGGCCGAGATATACAACGAAAAATTTTTGGGAGGCCATCCATGTTTCATAGCAGACCGACAATCAGTCCCACGGCCACAAGGGAAAGCATGATTGCCACTACTGTTTGAATGCCATGCATGGTCAGCTTATTGAGGTAGCGATTACCAAGAAATGCCCCCGCAAACGCCGAAAGCACCGCAGCCGAAAGCAGGAGGTAGTCGAGTCTCGAGCTGTCGGCTATGACCAGCTTTGCATACACTCCAAGCCTCGATATGTCGATCAGGCAGGCGATCACTACGCCGGTTGCCACAAAGGCCTCCTTGGATAATCCGGCCTTTACCAGGAACGCCGAACGGAGCGCGCCCTGCATCCCGGACAAGCCGCCAAAAAAGCCGCTCAGCGCGCCGCCCAGGGGCAGAAATTTTTGTCCGAACGACACTTCGCGCAGGCGTGGAAGCAATTCGGCAAGCACGAAAGTAAGCAACATAAGACCCACTACCAGATTGACCGGAAAAACCTGCAGTTGCCGGCCAAATGCCGTGTATGCAATCAGCGGCCCCATACCGAAAAGCTGGAGAAGCAACCATGCTCCAAGAAATGAAAATACAATCGCCGGGATACCGAAGCGGAGAAGAACGCGCCGGTTTGCATGGCGCCCGACCAGGCCAAGCTTGAACAAACCGTTAAGAAAGTGGGTTCATCGCGTTTTAATGGGCAAAAAACTGGTATGTCGCATGCTTAAACCCCTTATCCTTATTGGCAAATGCTCATCTGTAGGCGGTTGTAATTCTGGCATGATGTCGCGATGGCTAATTCATCTAAATTCAAGCGTCT
>JAUYJO010000200.1 GCA_030700315.1 Gallionella sp. | reverse complement strand
AATTACCAAAATACCATTTATAAAAAGTGGCGCGACTCAGGGAGTTGCTGTAGGAGCGGCTTTAGCCGCGAATTCAAAGGCATCGCGGCTAAAACCGCTCCTACGGTAAGGCACTTCAAACGGGTACATTTGTAATTTCTGTTTCCCTAAGCGATCAAACGACGCTCGCCAAGTCATTGGTTAACGCTACGCTCATCCGCCCTACGATAATTCAAATATGCTGCGCCTAACCGAAATCAAACTGCCGCTCGATCATCCTGATGGAGACATCAAGGCCGCCATCCTCAAGCGTCTGGGTATCGCCGACACTGAGCTGATCCGCTACGCCCTGTTCAAGCGCGGCGTAGATGCGCGCCAGAAGAGCAATATCCGCTTCACCTATACGCTGGATGTGTCGGTGCGCGACGAGGCGACGATTCTGGAACGCTTCAAGAACGACCCGCATGTCAAACCCGCGCCGGATACTCGTTACCATTTCGTCGCGCAAGCTCCGCAGAATCTAACCTCGCGGCCTATCGTGATCGGCATGGGCCCCGCCGGGCTGTTCGCCGGACTGATCCTCGCACAGATGGGCTTCCGCCCCCTGATCCTGGAGCGCGGCAAGGCTGTTCGTGAAAGAACCAAAGACACTTTCGGACTGTGGCGGCAGGGCATTCTGAACCCGGAATCGAACGTGCAGTTTGGCGAAGGCGGCGCGGGCACGTTCTCGGACGGCAAGTTGTACAGCCAGATCAAAGACCCGCGACACCTGGGCCGGAAAGTGCTGGAGGAATTCGTCAAGGCGGGTGCGCCGGAAGAAATCCTCTACGTCAGCCATCCGCATATCGGCACGTTCCGCCTGGTGGGCATGGTGGAGAAGATGCGCGAGACCATCCAGTCGCTGGGCGGCGAGATCCGCTTCCAGAGCCGCGTGGACGACATCGAGATAGAAGATGGAAGCGTGTGCGGCGTGGTGCTCAGCAGCGGCGAACGCATCGCCACCGATCATCTGGTGCTGGCCGTCGGACACAGCGCGCGCGACACCTTCGAGATGCTGCACAAGCGCGGCATTTACATCGATGCAAAACCGTTCTCCATCGGTTTCCGTATCGAGCACCCGCAGTTGCTGATCGACCGCGCGCGCTACGGCAACAACGCGAGCAATCCGCTATTGGGTGCGGCGGACTACAAGCTGGTACACCACGCCAGCAACGGGCGCTCGGTGTACAGTTTCTGCATGTGCCCCGGCGGCACGGTGGTCGCCGCCGCATCGGAAGCTGGGCGAGTGGTCACCAACGGCATGAGCCAGTATTCGCGTAACGAGCGCAACGCCAACAGCGGCATCGTGGTGGGCATTACGCCCGAACAGGATTATCCGGGCGATGCTCTTGCCGGGGTGGAATTTCAGCGCCGCTGGGAGTCGCGCGCGTTCGATTTGGGCGGCGGCGACTATTGCGCGCCCGGACAACTGGTCGGCGATTTTCTGGCGGGTCGCCCTTCGACGCAATTCGGATCGGTGCAGCCGTCCTACACGCCCGGCGTACATTTGACCGACTTGTCCACCGCCCTGCCCGACTATGCGATTGCCGCGATCCGCGAGGCGCTGCCCGCCTTCGCGAAGCAGATCAGGGGATTCGATCTGGCGGATGCGGTGCTCACCGGCGTGGAAACGCGCACCTCGTCACCGATCCGCATCAAGCGTCACGACGACAATTTGCAAAGCATCAATACCCAAGGTTTATATCCGGCCGGAGAGGGGGCAGGCTATGCGGGGGGCATACTTTCTGCGGCGGTGGATGGCATCAAGGCTGCCGAAGCGGTGGCGAGGAGTATCGCGGCGGGATAGCGTGGCAGATTCAACCCAGGTAATCCATTTGGACGTAGGTCGGGCTTCAGCACGACATGTCGGGTTAAAACCCGACCTACAACCCATTGATTTTGCAATACCTCAAGAGCTAATGAACTATCTGGGTTCAAACAATAGAGCAATTCGGGCGGGTTCTACCCGCCGGATAAAGATCTCGTGCGAAGCCCGACCTGCGGATTATTTTCCTATTGAAGGAAAAATGGAATTAGCTTCACGCAAAACACTACGCCAGATGTGAAAACAGCAGGCATTCAATATGCCTACTGTTTTTTGGTGATTGCCCTGTTTTCACTTGCCCCGGTGTTTTCACTTGCCTTGGTGTTTTCACTGACCCAGCGTTTCGAGTTCAAATTTCTCGAAACGCAGGGTTCATGATAATCGTCCTATGGCACACCGGCTACAGGAGCTTACAGATCCCAGCGGTAACCGGCATAGTAAAAGCGCCTGGTGTCGGAGCTGCTCTGTGTTGGGCCACCCTTCTTGGTTTCTTTTTCCTGATTGATCTCGGCCTCAAAGCTCAGGTTATTCCCCAGGCGATACAGCGCCCTCAATGACGGGTTGAAACGATCAAGCTTTTCACCATCGCTCTTGTCCTGGATATAGAAGCGCAACGAAGTATCAATCTGCCACCCCTCGAACGGCCTTGCCACATGGGTTACAGAATAGGACTGCGCGCTGTAGGTGGTCAGGCCGGACGTTTTCTTGGCATCGATGTAACTGCCGCTGAAAACGGTCATATCGCTGGAGAAAAACAATCCGCTGCCAATGGCGCGCGCGGAATAGACAAACGTATTGCCCGTACTCTTTTGTGCCGGCACCAGCACGTTTTGGGAGTCAGTCAGGTTCTGTGCCCCTTCAGTCGAGCCAGAGTTGCTGACGCCAAAATCGCCACCCAACTGCCATTTTTCAGACAAAGGATGCATCAAGCCAGCCGAAATCATGGCCATCATGGGCGTGATGCGCTTGATTTCCTCGCGCACGGTGCGTTCCCCCATGGTGCCGACCAGAGTGTCGAGACTCATTTGCGTTGCATCGCTGGCCGCAGTCAGCATCAGCACCGGTGAACGGCGGTAATCGATCGACAGGTTGTAGGTGGTGCCGATATCCGCATTCCAGTTGGCCTGGAACATGGCGATGTTGAGTGCCTCGAAGGAGGTATCGTAATCGACCAGGGCGAAATAGTTCCGCTTCGGATCAAAGTAGCGCGCTTCAAACCCAACTGCCTGCCTGTCGGTCAAGCTGCCGACATCTTGCTGGATGACGAAGGCGTTGCCGCTCCAGTTCTCGGGCAAGGACAGCAGATCAACGCCGGCGCCATAGAAAGTCTTGTTGTAGGGGCTGCCAAACTCGACCACGCTACCCAGAACACCGTTCAGACGCAAATCCTCCGAAACTTTGTACCCGCCGGAAGCACCATCAAATCTGCCCAGTACGCCGCCACCGGAAACAGTTTGGCGGCCCAGGCGCATCATGTAACCCAACTCACGGTCGCTGTTTTCGTAATAAGCTGCATTGAGACGGTTTCTATCAGACTTGTAACTCTTGCCATGCAGGAAATAGCGCGTATCGACATCGCGCAGCACAAAACGGCTATCCGACGACCCGGAGCGGCTTCGCGCCATTAAATCCAAGCTGGAAACCAGGGCGCTCAAGTCGGTACGCGCGGTGCTTTGCGGGTTGATTGCCTCCGCATTCGCTGTCTGTGAGCACTGCTCGCCTTCCGGCACTAATGCCGTGCCATCCAATTGAGCCTGCGAGCAAACGATAACGCGCAGAGGCTCCAGTCTCGTGCTTGAATTACCATAATAACGTGTCTGCCCGAATCCGCCGGTAACCTGCCAGCCCGTGTCTTCCTGGCGGCGCTCCGGACGCACGGTCGGTGCGGCGGCCGGTATGGCGGCGAGCTTTGCCAGGCGCTCGTTGACTCGCGCCACGCCATCGCCTTTCGGGTAGTTTTTGACATAGAACTCATATTCGGTGCGCGCTTTGGCGTTTTCACCGCTTTGCTCGTATGCCATGCCGATCAGTTCCTGTGCTTCCTGGGAATTTGCATTGGGTGGCAGGTTCAGCAGCAAATTTAACGGTTCAATGGCTGCTGCCGGTTCTTTGCGGTTCAAAGCGCTTTGGGCTTTCTCCAGATAGCCGCGAGCCATGCTTTCGGTCTCTGCCGCTGAAGGTGGCAGCATTGCGCTGGCGGCTGCCGTGATAGGTACAAAAATACTGATACTGCGGCTATCGCCACCTTGTCGCACGCGAAATTTAGTCGATTCCGGGAACGTCACCAGCATTGAGGAATCCGGCTCGGGATAACGGAAGGTCGCTCCGGCAAAGATATCGCCTTTGGGGATCATGGGCTCTTCAAGAATTTTAGTCCCCGTCGCATCAGGATCGGTTCCCGTTACAACAAAGTTGATATTCAGCCTGCTGCCCTCGCTGAGCGGTGAGTGGTTTTTATACTGAATCGTCGTATCAAACTCGATGACTATTTCAGCCTCATTGCCGGCACGCTGCACTTCAACCCGGTTGATGATATGCGCAAAAGCACTCACAGGCAGGCACAGCCCAAGCAACATCACTCCCAAAAACCGCATAGCCATTGCTGTCGGCGAGCGATCCGATTTACCTTCAGTTATCATGAATTTCCCCTGTTAAAAATATGTAACAACCGCCCATTATCGCGCAATGTATAGATTCCAAACCAGCGACTTCGATCCGTTCAATCCATCCAAGCCGCATCGCAACAGACTACCCTATCGTCTCGCCCAACCGCTTTTCAATTTCCCCAACCAGCGCCTGATGTAAGCGCTGACATTCACGGGTAAAACGGACGCGCATTATAGCGACTTTTCAATAGCAAAAAAACCGTAATTTTGTGTGCTTGGGAAGCTCTAAAAATTTACCTGGAAGTCTTCCCTCAGGTCAATCCCAAGCCGAATAGGAAGACCCTACATTCCCCAAGGGCCTGTGGCAACCGGACATGGAGCAGTCGGTCGGCACCTGGCCTTTTTTTGCTTCGTGGCTCAGAGATTTTTTCTCCATGTTGCCCTGGTAGCTGGTTCCCTTGGTATGGCAGGATTTGCACCATCCAATACCATTTCCGGAGCTACCGTTGTGATTCATCCTGAGGGTAGACCAGCTTGTCGTGTTTGTATGGCACGCATCACAGGCCATGCTCCCGCCCAACTGAGACTCGGGAATGTGATTGGAGGGTTTGCCCTGCGCTGTCGTCCCGTTATGGCAGGTAGCACAGGTGCCCGGCACTACCCCGCTGTGCCCCCCCATCGTCGCCGGTGTCCAAGCGGTGGTGCGGTGGCAGGTGTCGCACGAGGCGGTGGTCGATAAGTGACCCGAGTTCTTACCCTGTGCCGTCGTGCCGTTGTGGCAGCTGTTGCAGGTGCCGGGGGCGACGCTGCTGTGGCTCATCGTCGCGGGCGTCCACGCGGTCGTCCTGTGACAGGTGTCGCACGAGGCGGTGGTGGAGACGTGCTTCGAGTCTTTGCCCTTCGCGGTCGTGCCGTTGTGGCAAGTAGCGCAGGTACCCGGCGCCACGTTGCTATGACTGAGTTTGGCGGGCGTCCAGGCGGTGGTGCGGTGGCAGGTGTCGCACGAGGCAGAAGTGGGAGTATGCCCAGAGTTCTTGCCCTTGGCGCTCGCTCCGTTGTGGCAGGTATTACAGGTGCCCGGTGCGACGCTGCTGTGGCTGAAAGTAGCCGGCGACCAACTGTTGGTGCGATGGCAGTTATCGCAACTCGCGGCTGTTGGAATATGGTTTACAGCCTTGATGGATGCGCCCATCCGGTTGCCTGAAACATGGCATGCATTGCAATCCCGCGGAGTTCCCTTAAAAACTCCCTGCACATGGCAAGACTCACAACGTGCGAGAAGGTGGGCACCAGACAGAGCAAACCCGGTTGAAGCGTGGCTCAGTGGGTTCAAACGGGACGGTTTACGCCCCTCATCCGGCGCGGCCGCCAGCGCAGCCGCACATCCCAATACCAGTACCAAACCAGCAAACCAGTGGATCGCACGGGCAAACATGCGCTGTATGTAACTTGGATGATCGTGATTATCTGGCATTGCAATTCCCCTAACCATTGTTGTTTCTAGTGCTAATTGGCCCATTCCGACATACTGACCAGATGCTCTTAAATTACCCGAATCCGGCCTTGATAAAACCATTTCGGAGCAAGCGTTTTTATCCTACACAAAACAACCTTAAGGGACTCTTAAGGCAAGCCCAGCCCCGAGTATGTAGCGGTTTTCACTCAATCTAGTGCGAGAAAATATCCGCTTCTTTCTTGAGTTTGGTGAAGTTTTCAGTCACATGGCAACGTTCGCATTTCTGGCCAAACCCCCCATCATGGACATCCCGGTCAGCATGACATCCCCCGCACGTAAGCGACACCTCAAATTTCTTTTCCACCGGTTTCTTATGGCAATCCAGACAACCGATTTTCAGATGAGCGCCATCCAGTTTGTACTTGGTGCGGCGATCATGGTCATAGTTCCATGATTTCCAGGTGCGGGTGTTATGGCAATCCTCACACTTCGGACCGAGCCGTTTTTTATGCACATCCTCTTTCTGATGGCATCCGATGCAGGTTGATTCAACATTGCGAAAAGCCGGTGTCTTGTGGCATTTCTTGCATTCCAGCCTCACATGGCTGCCCGTCAGAATGAATTTTGCCTTGGCGTGATCGTAGGGAGCCTCCTTCCAACTGTTTTCCTTATGGCAGGATTCGCACTTGGAACCCAGTTGGTTCTTGTGCAAATCATCCTTGCGGTGACATGAAATACAGGTCATTTCCAGCTTCTGCCCGTAGAGCGGTTTCTCGACAGGGTGGCATGCCTTGCACGGAGTCTTCCGGTGCTTGCCCAGCAGCTTGTATTTCGTATCCTTGTCGTGATCGAAAGTGAGCGTCTTCCAATCCTTTTCGGTATGGCAAGACTCGCATTTGTCGCCGTATTTCCCTTTGTGGCCTTTCTCCTGGTCATTTTTGCGGTGGCATCCCACGCAGGTCACTTCCAGCTTCTTCCTGGGCTTGGAGCCGGTGACGCCTTCCTTGTGGCAGGTCTCGCACTTGGCATCGCGGTGTTTGCCCTTGAGGGGGTATTTGGTGTCTTTGTCGTGATCGAAGTTGGAAGATTTCCAGCTCTTGTCATTGTGGCAGCTCTCACATTTGTCGCCCAGGCTTCCGCGATGGCCTTTTTCCTGGTCATCCTTGCGATGGCACGACACGCAAGTCTCCGGTAATTTCTGTTTGTACAAATCCCCCTTGCCCGGCAAATGGCAGTCATCGCACTTCACCGGTTGATGCTTGCCACGCAAGGCAAAATGGGTATCCTTATCGTGATTAAAGGTTATTTCCTTCCAGTCACGGTCGTTATGGCAGGACTCGCACTTGGTTCCATAGCGGCCCTTGTGCCCCTTGTCCTGATCGTCCTTGCGATGGCATCCGACACATTCTTTCGGCGCGCCCGTGTATTCCTTGGTGGTATGGCACTTTTTGCAGGCGACATCGGCATGCTTGCCGCCGATCAATGGGAGTTTTGTCTTCTCGTGATCGAAGCTGGCTTTCTTCCAATCCTTTGCGTCATGGCACTTTCCGCAATCAGGGCCAAGCTTGCCTTTATGCACATCATCCTTGGTGTGGCAGGCATCGCATTTCGAAGAGGCCTCGCGATATTTTGCCTTGGGCTTGTGGCATTCTGCGCATTTGACAAGCTTATGCTTATCCTCTAGAGCATAGTCCGTCTCGTCATGATCAAACTGAGCTCTGTCGAATTCCGTGATCCTCGCGCCCCTCCCCTTGTGATCGGTATGGCAATCGCGGCATTCTTTTTCCTTTGCCTTGGGACGCCCGTGATAGCCCTTCTGGCTGCGGACGTCCACTGCCGTTTCCTTGTGGCAATCCAGACACAGGCCGGTCTGCGCATCCTTATTGAAACGTTTGTGGCAGTTGATGCACTCGGCTTCATACTTGGCGTGACCCTCGATCACCTTGCCGGGCATTACCGCGCTCTCAACCGATTCAGCCGCCGCCCATTGCGGCAAAAGCATGAATATCGCCAGGAACAGCCCGCGCAATAAATTAATACATGTAGTGTGCGATGACATGGACTATAACGCTAAAGAAAAATAAATAAATAAAGGGGACATGGACTATATGCCAAAGCGCAAAAAGACGCTCCCACGTAGCAAAAGTGGCCGTACTGAAGATTGCTTCCACATAGCTGTTGACTTGCTCTTTTACCATCCGCCGCTGTGCCGATAACTCGTAACGCGACCAGTTTTTCTCGCGGCTCATTTTGTCCAAGGCGAGCCATGCCTCGCGCCGCGCCGCGCGCGCAATACTGCGCCCCCGTTGGCGCAAAATCAAAAAGCGCCAAGCTTGCGCCCAGGTACCGTCTAATTTACTCAGCGCAAATGATTGGAATCCAGAAAGCCTTTCACCGATGGTCGGCACCAAGCCAAATACCGAATGCATACTCTCGGCGCTTTCCTTCATTTGCTGCTCAACTTCCGCCAAGGTTGCCTTGCGCCCATAAAGGCCATGATGAATATGGCGGTAAACGAAGCGCCCGATAATCCCGCTTCCCGCTACCAGCAACATGCTGTAAAGCGCGATCCGGCTGTTCATCGCACCAATTTTAAAGGTGGAATGGAACAATGCCAGAAGAGGTCCGAGAATGCCAAACACCATATGCATTTGAAACCAGTAGCGCAGATGCCCCAAACGGTTCAAGAAACGAAAGCGCTTGCGCAATGAGTAAGCCAGCATGAAAAACATCATACCGCCCCCTACCCATCCCATATTATGGCCAAAAGTCGAACCCGCCTTATAGGGGGACGCAGTTGCCACGAACCATGCCAGCGCGATCAAAACGACGGCGAAAACGCCAATAGCAACGCGCAATAGTCCGCCAGTCCAGCTATCGCTCGATAAAGTAGAGGTTTTGGGTTGCGAACTCATTACAGGGTATTCCCTTTGCAAAATTATGCGGATAGCCACTCGCACATACAGGATCGCGGATTATGCTTAAAAAGCGCTTAATAGCGCAATTTAACACCTGCTGCCAAGCTTTGATTTTGTGATGAATAAAACGCCTTCCGCACAATTACCGCGAGCCGCAAAGGCCATATTGCCCCGAATGGAAACTCGTGCGACTCACCGCTGGTGCGGCCTTGCGATTCTGCCGCCACAGCATTTGTTATCCGAAGATTATGACAACCTGTGAACGCACATTTCGTGTGCCAATATCATTGAAAAATCTTAAGGCAACCTTAACCAAGATTGCTCATGCAAATAAAATCAACAAGTTACATAAACTTAATACCGATGACACCCTAATGGATATGCCTCTAAAAACAGGCATGTTGTAAAAAAACCACACATTACGCACAAATATTGTGACTGTATTATGACATTCCTTCCCGACACCTTATAATAAATTGCCCTGTATTTTAATAAGCACACAAGTGTCAGATATAAATGTGCCAGCACTTCATAATCGCGATAATCGCGGAAACAGTTTTTTAACCCTAGCATCACCTTTTTAATCTAAACCACAAGGAGATCCAAGCATGAAGAAGAAATTAATCGCAATCGCAATCGCTGCCGCTTTCGCGCCGGCCGCCGCAATGGCCGATGCCGGCAATGTCAATATGTACGGTGTAGCTCACATGTCTCTCGATTCCGTATCCGGAAATGCAACGACAGTCGCCACCAAGAGATTGGGCGTCAACTCCAACTCTTCCCGTCTGGGCGTAAAGGGCAGCGAAGATTTGGGCGATGGCCTGAAGGCAGTATTTCAATTTGAATCCGGCGTTAACTTGACCGGCGGCGTTGGTGTTGGCGACGGCAATGGCGCACCCACCACTTCAGGAGTTTTTAGCACGGCGCGCGACATGTTTGTCGGCGTGAACGGCGGCTTTGGCACTATCACGGTCGGCCGTCAGGCGCTTGCCAACCAATGGGTATATGACTCCAACTACTTTGCCGACCAACTGGGCAATGCTGCGATTTTCACCGACGCTCGCCAAGGTGGACGCGCGAATGGCATGATCATGTACAAGACCAATGGCATGAGCGGCTTCAACGCAACCGTGTCTTACATCCCTGGTTCGTCATTGAGCAGTGCGACTGTTGAAGGTAAAAACAGCTATGGCCTCAAACTGAATTACGCCGCCAATGGCATTACCGCCAATTTCGGCTATTTCAATCTCGGCACAAAAGTCATGGCGACAGGTGTTGCAACCGACAGCAAACCTTTGACTTTGGCTGCTGGCTATGACTTCGGCAATGGCAAGGTGTCTGCCCAGTACGTGAAAGACAAACTTGATGCTGGCGGCACTTCCTCAACGCAAAACATTTACAACATCGGCGGCAAGTTCAACGTGAGCGGCAACAGCGTGGTCAAGGCTCAATACTCCAAAGCTAACGACAGATCCGGCGCAGCAAACAGCGGCGCCAGCATGTTTGCGCTCGGCTACGATTACAACCTCTCCAAGCGCACCACCGTGTATGCCTCTTATGCGAGAACCAGCAACAATGCGGCGGGTGGATTCGACGTGGATAGCTACGCCCATGGCGTCGCGAATGGCCGCATTGCATCCACCAAGATCGGTGAAACCGAAGATCCGAATGGCTTCGGTGTCGGTCTGGTCCACAAGTTTTAATCGTTTCGCCAGACTCGTTTTGTCAGACACTCCCGGATGCCGCAGCATGGGTTGACGGGGAGTTTGACTTAACAAGCAGGATAAAAAACGGGCATCTTCGGATGCCCGTTTTTTATTGCATATGCAGCGAGCATTGCGCACAAACGCAAATTGGCTGGCCAAGTTAAATTCCAAGGAAAGGTTCGTTTCGAGGTATCAAGCATGCGCCTATTCTGAGTACCCAAGCCCATATACCCCGTCTTGCGCCAACTCAATTCAATAATAGTTTCGCCACAATTTGGCGATGCAATACATCTACCTGCTTCAATGCTTCTGCCAAAGAGATACCTGGCTCGTCAACCCGCTCCATAATGAGCCGCTGAAGAATGGCGCCCAGCATCTTGATGTTCGGGGTGAGCATTTCCCTGATAGAACCCAGAAAAGGTGGAAAAAATGACTCCTGATCAAGCCCCGCAAGGAATTCATTAAAATCGCCTCCGGTAGCAACCCAATAGCAGAGGTCATACATCACATCAAAAATCTTGCGTTGCTGCGCATCATCCATCTGATTCATGTTGAGGCGCACTTCTTCGAACATGTCCAACCTGAACTGCTCCAGACTGTAATCGACCTCGGCCTTAACTACCTGCTCAGGCGTAAAATCCCACTCCATCACCGCCCCCTTTCACTGACACATCAAAACTAACCAAAAATGCTCGCAAAGTCATCATCATCCCCTGAACAAATGGGACATATAGAAGCATCACCATCATTCACAAATACTCTGTCGCAACGTACACAGCGCTGCTTGGGCAAGCCTATCAAAACGCGTGCCTTCTGTTTATTTACAAAAATATCTTCTGTTTCGCATTGCCGCAGCACTTTCGGCTGACAAACTTCAGAGCAAACATCGCAGGCCACGCAGCGTTCATTGAGAAATATCACGCGCCACGCGGAATTATTCTCCAACAATTGCAGCGCTCCGGTCGGGCAAACCCTGATACATGCCTCACAATAAGTACAGCCGGAGGTAATGCGCAAATCCTCAGCCGGCAGTGCCGGATGCCTCGCTACCCGTACCGGTTCGTCGCCATGCTCTACATACAGCGCATTTAATATTTCCTTGCGCTCGGGAAGAAAAGGAGCCGCAGCCCGTATGGCCTTAAGCGGAGCGGGTGGCATATCCGCAACCTCAGTCATCACTTGGTCGATGCCGCGCCCGATAAATCGCCGAAACAAATTCCGCCGTGCAACATCATGACCATCATCATTTTTCAATGATTTTCGCGATCCAGCGTCTTGCAGGGTAAGCGCCGCCCATTCGCCGCCACTCCCGGCACTGCACAATATCCCCCTTGCGGCGAGATGCAGTTGTATCAGGTCGGGGCCCTTGGCAGCGTGTGCGCATTCAGCACAGTGTTCGGTTCCTGCCAACTGCAACGCAATTCCGCGCCGAGAAAGGTCGGCCAATATAACCGGATTAATTGCGCCCAGACAGGGAACCACCGCATCACCTTTGATACCGGACGGCGCGCAGGCAATCGTCAGCTGTTTTTCGTCAGCAGGAATGTCCAGCAGGGTTTTTGCTGATACGCTTTTCTCAGTTAATGCCTCGGTTGGGCAGACAGCGACACACAGCGCGCAACTCTGGCAGCGGTCGGCAAGCACCTCGACGCCGGCATCGAATAAACGTATCGCCTCATGCGGACAGACATCTGCACAACGGCTGCATTCGCTATAACTGTATCGGTAGCGAACGCAGCGCTCCGCACGGAAATTTGGGCCTGCCAGCATAATTATTTACCCTTGAGTTCCTGCCATGGCTTGTTGCGTTTAAGCTCCTGTATCGGCTTGCCCTGTTCGCAGGTATTGGCGGGGATAACGAAACTGTCCGGCATTGTCGAACGTGGTGCAGCCTCCCTCGACACTCGTTGCCATGTTTCGGCACCGCCCATTACCGCAAACACGTTGCGATCCGCTCCGGCAGGAATGGACTGGGCGATTTCGAGGGCAGCGGCGTCTGTATCCGCCACAATCAACACCAGCCCTTTTTTTATGGGCATTATTTTTCGATATTTAGTTGAAAACGCGATGGGCGCAATTCTTTGCGCCTCGGCACCGCGCGCATCCAGCAACTGATAATCGTCGCCTGATTTCTTGATTTCTGCCGCAAGTTCATCAAAACCAAGCAACAGGCCGTCCCCTGCGAAACATAGTGCAGGCAGCATCAGGAACACCCAACAGAAGCCGCGTAATGTGCATTTCATATTGTCGTTTCATCACCTTGTTGGCGGGCGAGCATTTTGTCGTCAACCGATTCATCCTCTGATATTGCAGCGGCGCAAATCCGCGCAATCTCTTTATCGTCACGCTCATTTGGCGTAGGCAAAACCAATTTCCTGATCTGGCCATAACGCACCCAAGGCTCAAGATCGGCATTGGGTTCTTGCCACGGAGAGAACCAGAGATGCTCACCATAGCTTTCCATCAATTCAGCACAAACATTCAAATCAGCATCATCCCGCACATCAACACTTATCAGTGCCATGGAAGCACCCAGCGCCAGCATTTCACCCACCCACCATCCCGCATCGGTTCCAGTAGATGCACCGTCACTCATCAACACGTCCCAACCGGGCTTGCCAACCGAGGGCGTCAGGCAATTGAAATCTTCATTCGAGACGCAATCCATCGCCCAGGACACAAGCGTCTTCTTCACCTGCAACCAGACACCAACACGCTCACTGCCGTATTGCTGCACCAGTCGCGCTACCACAGCGCTGTCCAGCAGGGCTGCATCGCCAAGTAGCACTCGCTCCGCACCACAAGCAAGCAGTTCACTCGCACGCGCCTCAGTGCCGCGATCCAGAATAATGGTGATTTGTTGCAAAGACTCTGGCAGTGCATCGCTATCGCGCATGCAACACATGCCTTCCGCGGGCAAACCTCCGACATCGGCCCAGTGCGCAAGTTTCATACCCGATTCTTTATGCATTGGATTGATCGCGATCAAATATTAATTTGTTGTATGCAAATGGTTGAAATGGACATGGGTCATCCCGCCCAAGCAAAGAGATAACCGGACGCAGGGTATGCAACGTTTCAAGAACCGGTTCGACCATGATGCCCATGTAGCTAGGTTTGTACTGGGGCAGAATCATCAGCGCATCGTCCAGAAACAGGCACGCACTCTCCTGATTGCCGACCTGCGTAAAATAAATGGCCAGCGCGGCAAATGCCAGCCCTTGCATAAAACGTGCATCCGGATCTTTATCTCCCGCCGGGCTATCTTTGACTATTTGCGCCCAGCGTTCATTCAGCCAGTCGTGAACTTCGCCGAACTCATTATTATTCCAGTGATGATCGAGCTCATTCCAGTCCCACAAATAACGCATATCAGTTAACTTTCTTTTAATCTGGATTGAATAAGCGAAATATCTATTTTCTGGAACCCTTCTTCCTGATCATCGTCCCCCTTCTCACAAGCGTTACAAACAGGCTCATCAGGATCAAATTCATACTCTATCTCGGCTTTGGGTACTTTCAACTTTCCGCCGTCCACATCATCCACTTTCAAACCAAGCAAATCGATTTCCCAATCAGCAAAATTGGCAAGCAATTTGGCCATTTCGCGGTAAAAAGAATGCTCGGATGCCCGCACCAGCAGGCTGGCGTAGCCCCTCACCCATTTGCCTGGATGTAATACCCAAAAACGTTTTATTTCCTTGGTCACTCGCTCGTAGCCATCTTGATCACCCAAGGCCAGGGCATCGGCTGCACGATCCAGCATCTCGGCAAGAAAAGTTAACTCCACACCCAGCTGATCATCAAATACCGCAAAGCGGCTATCAGACACCTGGAATCCCGCTCTTTGATAAAACTCGCGCACTTCGAAGTACGGCTGCTGCTGATAACGCCCGGTCAGCCTGATCGATTCCACGGCCGGGCAACCACCAGCCACAACAAACAACACGGCATATTCGCAGGCAAGCGTGTCTTGCAGTTTTTCTAACGGTTCGCCGGTGAAATCCTCACCAAAGGCTACCCCCATTTCCCGCAATGATGCCGTTACTTCTGGTGACCTGATTGCATTCAAATAGTCCGCGGTAGGCTCTTCCAGAAATGTCCCTGCTAACAGACGATAAATATTGGCTCTGGCCTTGCATTCCGCAAGCAACTCATCGCTTGAAAATTCTGCTGCAGCATTTGCAGTATCTTGTAATACAGTCGTCATTTTCATCCTTTAATAAAAAAACAGCCCGGCGCGTGGAAGTGCGTGCCGGGCTGCAAGCTCTCTCTTGCAATACTACCATCTAGGCCTGCGCAAGCGGGATGAGGGAGAACACGCCGCACAAGCAAAGAACTTTAGTGACCTCCACCTTCATGCGGCTTAACACTTTCCGGACCACCCCAAGAGGCCATTTCCGGATGCATCTTGCGGTGCAGGTCGCCGGTATAGGCGTAACGCATGGTTTCCTTGGCCGCTGCGAGATGTTTCTCCCAGCTACCCTCTACATCACCATATTTATCGTTCGAGCTGGCCTTGGTGACCTTGACCACCGTGTCATACCAACCCTGCGAACCACCAATCGGATCGACGACAGTCGGAATGATGGCATTCGGATGCACGCCCTTATCTTCCCACCAGACGTTGTTCAAGTCGGCATCATCGGTTGCACCGAACTCGCCACCCTTTTTTTCCTTGAGCTTGAGTGTGGCAAGCCTGCCATATTCCCAATGGCCAAACGCGGTCGGGATTGCCACCACTTTTGGATGAATGCCTTCGAAAACGTAGGCCTTGGTCACCATGTGGCCAACGGCGCTTTCGATACGCACCAGATCACCTGTCTTGACACCGAGTTTTTCGCCAGTCACGGTATTCATCCACACCGGATTGCTGTGCATGATTTCCGCCAGCCACTTGACGGCAGCCGTACGCGATTGTTTGTGGATATTGATCTTGTATGTGGTCAAGACCATTTCGTCCTCCTTCATCTCCTTGTGCCAGGGAATCTGCTTGAAGGTCGGCATGGGGTTGAAGCCATATTCTGCCCATTGATCCACGCGCACATTGATTAGCCGGTTGCCTGTAGGGAAACCCACGTAATTCCTGCCATTGCGACGAACACCTATGGCCTTGCCATTTTTCATAATGGCGCCCTTGCCATCAACAGAGGTTCCGGCCATATCCGAAGCTGACAACTCTTTCATGTGCAAACCGTACTCCGGCACAATTTCACGGCCAGTTTTATCGGAAATTTTCCCGGTGCGCGGATTAAGCTTGCCGTAAATTGGCCAGACGCCATGCTTCTTCAAGAAATCGAGGCCGCCAGCTTCCTTTAGACCCGGAATGTTATCGAAGTGCTGGCGCATATAATCTTCGCCATCCTTGAAGTTCCAATACTGTTTCATGCCACGCTTACCGTCCGGATCCATCTTCCAGATGATGTCGCGCATCATGATGCGGTTTTCACGCGATTCGCCCAGTGACTTGATGACCGGTTGACGAATACCGAGCCAAGGCCATAAGGAATTGGGCATGGACTCCGGCTCCCAGCGCTCCAAATAAGGGCAATCCGGCAAAATCAGGTCGGCCAGCGCCGCTTCCTCGCCCATGAATGGGGTCAGTGCCACATAATAAGGAATCAGCTTCTCGTCGCGGTACAGCTTGCCCCAGTAAGCCTGTGCACCCGGGTTGGTGTACACCGGGTTGTCCTGATAGGAAAAGTGCACGTTGATCTTCTGCCTGCCCTCGGCAATGAAATACGGCAGCAGATGGCTCACCTTGTGTCCGGCGAGCGGATACTCGTGCGGATGCGCCATAGCTGATGGGTTCTTTGGCTTGGGCGGTTCCGGCTGCGGTTGCGGCCAACCCATGCCGCGCGGCATGCAGTAACCACCGCGTTTTTCCACGTTACCGGTCATGATGGACAGCATCATGGTGGCCTTCTCGTTGTACGAACCATACAAGTGCTTGGCCGGGCCGCGGTAAGTATAGGTGGTCGCCGGCTTGGTGAGCGCGAATTCGCGTGCGATGCGCTCAATAGTCTCAACCGGCACACCGGAAAGGCCGGAGGCCCACTCGGGTGTGAACTGCTTGTAATGTTGCTTTAGTTCATCAGTTGATACGTTGCACCAGGTATCAATGAAATCGGTATCCTGTAAGTCTTCACGCAGAATCACGTGCCCGAGAGCCAAGGCTACCGCGCCATCCGTGCCCGGAAACACCGGAATCCATTCGTCCGAACGTCCTGCCGTGTTGGACAGGCGCACATCGAAGGTCACCAGTTTGGCATTGTTTTCAGCCACACCTTCCGTGATGCGTTGTGCATAGGGATTGTGGAAATACGCCGCCTCCATGATATTGGAACCAAAGTTGAGGATGTATTTTGCGTTGGCAAAATCCGGGGTTTCAATATCCGGTCCCCAAGTCGGTTCCATGCCGATTTTCTTCGACGATTCGCACACCGAAGTGTGGTTGATGACAGTCGCCGAGCCAAGCGTGTTCATGAAGCGGTCGATCACGCCGCCGGAGCGGTTACGACCATACTTCAGACTGATGGTGTTAGGGTCTTCCTTGATGGCAGCATCCAATTTTTGCGCCAACTCGACCAATGCTTCATCCCAGGAGATGCGCTTCCACTTGCCTTCGCCGCGTGCACCGACGCGCTTCAGCGGATACAGAATACGATCGGGATCGTAGGTGTACCACATGCCGGAGTTGCCCTTGGCGCACAATCTGCCACGGGTGGAGACGTGTTCCGGGTTGCCCTCCAACTTAACGATACGGCCATTTTCCACATAAGCTATTGCCCCATCCTGAATATTGCAGACATGACAGTTAGTCGGAATGGCCTGACGCTCTGCCAGACTCACTGGCGATAAATCACGACCGCCCAGGTCGTTTTCCATTGCGTTCAGAGCTTTGGGAACCGCAACTGCAGCTGCTGCCGCCCCCGCACTGACCTTAAGGAATGTTCTACGAGTCATTTCAAACATAACAATATCCCCCAGATTTAGAAGTAAGTTTGTACGATTTGGCCGCTGATCAGGATGGAATATTTAAGCGCCATCCCGCCGACCAACAACAAGCCCCCTGCCGCCAGGATGCCGGTATGTTGCCGCCCGAAAGAAGTCAACAATACGGCAATTGGCGCAGCCGTACCAAGAAGAATACCCAACCCGACAAAAATCAAACCCAAGCTGCCGGATGTCATAAACATAAAGGTCAACTCAGAACCAGAACCGCCGTAAGCGGTGGTTCCCAATAGGGCGATCAGCATTACACCTACCGCTCCACCCTCCCAGAGCATATGCCAACGCAACCTCGCGAGCGCGACTTCCTTTCCCTTTGCCAGCATGGAGGCCAGCGCCGCGCCGGACACCAGGGACATGGCAACAAACAGGATAGGTATCAGCGGCGTGTTCCACACCGGACGATTCTGGTGCACGGTGAGGTCGAAGCCAGTGTAAACAGGCAGCCCAAGCGCCAACAATGAGCCAATCACACCGAAGAACTTGGCGTTTTTCTCATTATTTTTCTTCATTGCCATGACGTATAGCACCGAAACAATGCCGAACGATATCAAGTTAAGACCGCCCCATGCCAACGGAGAAGTCAAATTGAGATAAGCCGGGTTCATAATGTTGAGAAAGCGCATCGGCTGTGTCAGATCTGCTATCAGCAGTAACCCACTGATGGCGAGCAGCGCGAACGAAACATAAGCAGCCGAAGTGCGGATTGGAACAAGCGCCTGCCCGGTAGAAAACCACGAACGCGCCGATAAAAAAAACAGCGCCGCAGAAATGCCAATGGTAAAAAAGTAAACAGCATACGCGCCCGACCAGGGCATGTGATGGAAAACGGTGTAGTCACCCATGATTTATAGCTCCTTAACGATGATTTTTATCGAACACTGCCCGCTCGGCATCCATCACATTCTGAGGGTCGTATATCTGGCGGCCAATTTCAGTGTGATTGCGATCTGCACCGATGTAGAAGACATGCGGTTTGGTGCCTTCTTCAGGACGCAATACCTGCGTGGGCATAGTATTGGTCAAGTAGGACACTTCGCTGGCTGGGTCATTCAGATCACCAAAGATGCGGGCACGGCCAACACAAGTCTGAACGCAAGCCGGAACCAGATTCTGCGTCACACGGTGATGACAGAAGGTGCATTTGTCCACCACACTGGTGATGTTGGTATAAGTGCGATGCTTGGGCAACATGAAGCGCGCGTTGTAAGGGCAAGATGCCATACACGCCTTGCAGCCGATGCAGCGTTCATAACGTTGCAATACGAAGCCGCCGTCTTCCACCTTGTAGGTGGCTTCAACTGGACACGCACGCACGCACGGCGGATCATCACAGTGATTACACAATCTGGGCATGAACATCTTGCGGACAGTTGGGTACTTGCCGACAACTTTGTACGGCACCCAAGTCCTAAAAACACCCAACGGCACATCAAATTCAGCCTTACATGCCACCATACAGGCATCACAACCTATACAACGACGCAGGTCGATAACCATGGCATAGCGCTTTTTGCCCGGCACTCCCCTTGTTTCTATTGATGAAATGCGCAATTCACTCATCTTTAATCTCCCTGAACGATTAGATTTTCACAAAGCTCGACAACTTCTGAATCTTGTACCAACATCACGCAAACAACCGTGCACACATCTTAAGCATTTCTCATGCCAACAATGCTATCTAATTGTATTTAATTAAAATGCATGGCTTATGTGGATAAAATACTCTGATCGAGCATTACCCTTTAGTCACACCCTTACCATCCATGATTACCATCCGGTAATGCATGTCAATCCATTCCTGCAAGCCTGCCGTTAGCAAACACCGCATAGCTATGATTTGAATTATTGCAATGACCCCGGGATTTTGCTTTAATGCTGCCGAATATTTTCATATTCACTTGATAATGGAAACGTAGCGCAATGAAAACAGCCCAAGTGGTAAAGGCATTGGCAGCTTTGGCGCAACCCACTCGTTTGGCGATTTATCGCCTGCTGGTGGCGCGCGGCCCGGAAGGCATGGCGGCAGGGCAAGTGGCGGAGAATCTGAAAGTATCCCCGGCCACGCTGTCGTTTCATTTCAAGATACTCGGCCACGCTGGGCTGCTGGACAGCAGGCAGGACGGGCGCTTCGTTTATTACGCCGCAAATTTCACGGTGATGCACGGGATGGTGGCGTACCTGACGGAAAACTGCTGCGGCGGTAACCCGGATGCCTGCAAGCCAACAAGGCAGTCGCCAAAAAACAACAAGCAAGCCACATGAAAACTTTTTTGCTCCGCCAACCGCACGCTTTTCTGCTCATCGCCGCAGTACCGTTGGGCGTGACATTTTCCTTTTTTGATTTCCGCGCCGATGATGAACGAGATCGCGCTGGCGCTGCTGTTCGCATTGTTTGGCTGGAAAATCGCCTTGCTCTATCTGGTTCTGGGGCTGTCCATCGCCATCTTCGCCGGTTACATCATCGGATGCCTCAAGATGGAAGCGCATCTGGAAGACTGGGTGCAAAAGATGGCGCACGTGCAGGCAACAGTCGGCGCGGATGAGCTGACCTTGCCGGATCGGATTCAAGCCGGGTTTGCCTCGGTGCGCGAAATTGTCGACAAGGTGTGATCGTATGTGCTGACCGGTATCGCCATCGGTGCGGTGATTCACGGTTATGTGCCGCAGGATTTTATGGCCGGCTTCATGGGCAAGGATGCCTGGTGGGCTGTGCCGGTTATGGAGAAACGCCTGTCCTGCGCGGCGGCAGGGTTGGGTATCCGGCTGGAAATTGACCTGCGCAAAGATGCCGATGCGCTGGGGATTCTCTTTCAGCAAACACCCGCCGTGTTACATGATGGCAAAATAGCGTTCAGAGGTCTGCCACGCGCCGAAGAAATTGAAGTGTGGCTAACGGGCATGGCGAGGAGGCAAACGAATCGCTGCGCGAGTTTCACGTTAACGAATTTGATTTGAATATCCGCCGGTGCTGTCCGGAATCTGGCGGCGCGATGCAAGCTAAAGGAGCAGAAAAATTGTCACACTTGAACAACATGAGTCGCCAGTTCCTTGCCGTCGTCTTGCTGGGTATCCTGACCGCTTGCGGCAACGACATTTCGACAGCAACATTGCCTGACGTGAAGCTGACATCAACGTCGCCTGCTGTAAAGCTGGTGCAGAACGCTGTCGCTTCAGGGCTGCCGACCATCGTCGAATTTGGCGCCGTGGGTTGCGCCTCCTGCCGTGAAATGAAAATTGTGCTCGACAGCGTTGCCCAACACACCCAAGGCCGCGCCAATGTGCTGAACATCGACATCAGCAAAGATTTTGAAGCCCAGGATATATATCAAATCCGACTCATTCCGACGCAGGTATTTTTCGATGCGCACGGGCATGAAATCGGACGCCACATGGGCATTCTTACCGAGGCCGAGGTCATCGCCCGTCTTGGCCTGAGCGCCACGCCAGGATGAGCAGCGAAGCACTGATTGCGGCTTACCCGATGGCCGCCGCTGCCACGGTCTTGCTGGCCGGGCTGGCGTCGTCGGCATCGCCCTGCACGGTGGCCGCGATGCCGCTGGTTGTCGGCTACGTTGGCGGCTACGGCGACGGCAGTCGAGGGCGCGCGTTCTTTTATGCCGGAGCATTTGTGCTCGGTTTATCGCTGGCTTTTACCGGGGTGGGTTTGGCGATCGCGCTTGCCGGTGCGTACTTTCTGCCTATGGGCGGGCTGTGGCGCGTTATTTTGATTACGCTTGCGCTGGTGGCGGGGGTGAGTCTGCTGGCGGGGCGCGCATTACCCGGTATGCGTAGTGCGCAGTGCGGGGCAAACGGGCACACCCCGAACCACTGGAAGGGTGCTTTGGGCGCCTTCGCCATGGGCGCGCTTTCCGGCATCGTCTTTGCCCCCTGCGCCACGCCGGTCATGGTCGGCATCCTGGCGCTGATTGGCAATCAGCAGGATGTGATGTTTGGCACCGCCCTGATGTTTCTTTACTCGCTCGGTCATGGTGCGCTGCTGCTGGCAGCGGGTAGCTCGGTCGGGTTCGCCCAGTGGCTGGCACGCTCGCGTTGGGCCGGGCGGGTCAATTGGTTGTTCACCCGGCTCGCCGGTATGTTGCTGGTCGGCTACGCAATTTATCTCGCCGCCGAAATGGCGGGATGGCTGCGTTAAGACGGGTTTTCTCCCTGCCTGGCATACCGGTGTTGCCGGGCTGTTGGCTTGGCTTCACGTTTCATTTTATGAGAAATGGAGGTCACAATGAACGCAGAAAAGATGAAGCTCATTGAGGATATGGCGAAAGAAAAAGGCGTGGAAATCGGGCTGGAGAAAGTGGAAGATATTCAGGAAATCATGGCTTACGGCGTAATGTCCACGCCCGGCGTGGTGGTGGACGGCAAGGTGGTGCATGCGGGCGGCGTGCCGGGTCGCGACAAGATTGCCGGATGGCTGTAAAACATCATGAAGTTGCAGCTTGAATCACTGCTGACTTGCCCGATATGCGGCCATGCCGAAATGCTGGCCATGCCTACCGATGCCTGCCAGTGGTTTCATCAGTGTCCTTCGTGTAATACCGAGCCGGGCGACTGTTGCGTGTTCTGCGCTTACGGCAGTGTTCCTTGTCCTCCGATCCAGATGGCGCATTCCACGGGCAAGACAGGGTGTTGCGGCTAGAATGGAAGAGGGCTTTATGATCACCAGCGTACAGACAAATAGCGGACTACCTGTATAGGGTAATGATAACAACGGGTTAAAAACATGAGTCACGAGCACGATCACGCACACGGCGGCAGCGGCAATATCCTGCTTGTCGCCACCCTGCTCACCATAGGCTTCGCCGCCGTCGAAGCGGGCGTCGGCCTGTGGGCTGGTTCGCTGGCGCTGGTGGCGGATGCCGGTCACATGGTCAACGATGCTGTTGCCCTGGCTCTGGCGGCAGGCGCGGCCTGGCTGGCGCGGCGGCCACCTTCTCCCCGGCACAGCTATGGTCTTGGCCGTGCCGAGTTCGTCGCCGCTCTGCTCAACAGTCTGAGCCTGCTTGCCTTGGTGGCCTGGCTGACCATCTCCGCCGTCGAGCGTTTACAGACACCTATGCCGGTGCAGGGCGAAGCGGTCTCGATCACTGCCGCCATCGGCTTGGCCATCAACCTGCTGGTGGCGTGGCTGCTTTCACGCGGCGAGAAGAACCTCAACACGCGCGCTGCCCTGCTGCATGTCATGGGCGACCTGCTCGGTTCGGTGGCGGCGCTCCTGTCGGGGCTGGTCATCGCCTTCACCGGCTGGACGCCCATTGATCCGATGCTGTCGCTGGCTATCGGCGCACTGATCCTGTTCTCCAGCCTGCGCCTGCTGCGCGAAGCGCTGCACGGTATTATGGAGGGGGTGCCATTGCATTTGTCACTGGAAGAAGTGGGACGTGGGATGGCGGGTGTGCCAGGGGTGATCTCGGTGCATGACCTGCATGTGTGGAGCGTCAATTCGGAGCAAACCATGCTTAGCGCACATTTGCTGGTTGAGGAC
Source organism: Gallionella sp. (assembly GCA_030700315.1). GTDB lineage: Bacteria > Pseudomonadota > Gammaproteobacteria > Burkholderiales > Gallionellaceae > Gallionella. Next base: position 31,145 of record JAUYJO010000200.1, on the reverse strand, counting down.
ATAGGGAATTGGGAAAGTATTCTGGCGCAGAGCCGGGAACTGTTACATGAACACTACGGCATCGAACACGTCACGCTCCAGCCGGAACCCCTCGTGCAAACGATCAACTGGATACACCATGAACGGGAATGACTCCTCCGATGTGAACGGCGCACCGCTGCTGGAATTGCGCCATATCTCCCTGCGCCTGAATGGGCGACCGGTGTTGCAGGATGTGGAACTGACTCTTTACCCCGGCGAAATTCATGCCCTGCTGGGTGCCAACGGCTCGGGCAAGAGCAGCCTGGCCTATTGCATCATGGGTTGCGGGGGATACCGGCCGGAAAACGGCGAGATGCTGTTTGACGAACGATACATCGCCGAACTCCCCATCCATGTGCGGGCGCGGCTGGGGATCAGTCTGGCCTGGCAGGAACCGGCCCGCTTCGAGGGGCTGACGGTGGCAGAATACCTTGCCCTTGGCAGCACCGGCAGCAGCGCTGCCGAGTGTCTCGACCGCGTCGGGCTGCCGCACCGGGAATACCTTTCCCGCATGGTGGACAAGACGCTGAGTGGCGGTGAACGCAAGCGGGTGGAACTCGCCGCCCTGCTGGCGATGGGGCCGAAACTGGCGATCCTCGATGAACCCACGGCAGGGGTGGATATGCTGTCGCTGGGGGAAATTATTTCCGTGATCGAATCTTTCCGCGAAACCGGTTCGGCAGTGCTGCTCATCACCCATCAGGAAGAGTTGGCCGCACACGCTGACCGTGCCTCCCAGTTGTGCGGTGGCCGCATCGTGTTCGGCGGCTCGCCCGAAGAGGTGGTGGCGCATTACAAGGCGCGTCTGTGCAGGCGCTGCGACGGGGAGACCTGCCATGGTTGATATGCAACGTTTTTTCCAGGCGTTGAAAGTGGCCGGGGCAGACCCCGCCGGGATATTGTCCGGCGACAGCGCCCATGTGGTGGCCCACGGCCACCAGATTGTCAGCCAGCAATCCATTCCCGGTGTGCAGATCACTCCCCATGCATCGGATCAGGGCATTACGGCCAAGGTCGTCATCGAGGAAGGCCGCCAGGTCGAGCAGCCGATCCATCTGTGCTTCGGCCTGTTCGAACGCACCGGCGTGCAGAACGTAACACTGGAACTGGTCATGGGCGCGAATGCGAAAGCCACGCTGTGGTCGCACTGCCTGTTCTCGGTGCCCGAACAGGCGCGCCACACCATGCAAGCCGTCATCAGGATCGGGCCGGGTGCCGAGATGCGCTATCAGGAGGCGCATTACCACGGCGCGTCGGGCGGCATCGAAGTCGTACCACGCGCCAGGATAGAACTGGAGCGTGGCGCGCGCCTGTTCTCCGACTTTTCCCTGGTCACCGGCATGGTCGGCATGCTGGACGTGGATTTCGACGTGACGGTCGGCGAAGACGCAGTAGCCGAGTTCACCAGCAAGGTATTCGGCCACGGTGCGGACAGGATCAGGATAAAGGAGCGGCTGGTGCTCGCCGGACGCAACGCCCGTGGCCTGATCAAGTCACGCGTGGCGGTGGAGGACGATGCCAGCGCGGAAGTGATCGGCATCACCGAGGGCAACGCCGCCGGTGCGCGCGGGCATGTGGACTGCACCGAAATCATCAAGGATCGCGGGGTGGTGAGCGCAAGCCCAATCGTCAAGGTGACCCACCCCGAAGCCAAGGTGACCCACGAGGCCGCCATCGGCAGCGTTGACCGCCAGCAGATGGAGACCCTGATGGCGCGCGGGCTGTCGCCGGAAGAAGCGGTGCATCGCATCGTTGGCGGCTTGCTGCGCTGAGGGCCTGGAGGCGCGCCCTGTCCGGCATAGATGATTTTGTAAATGGAGAACGAATGCAGCAAGATAAGATCTATAACGTGCTGGTGCTGTGCACCGGAAATTCCGCGCGCAGCATTTTGGGCGAAGTACTGTTCAATGTGTTGGGCAAGGGCAAATTCAAAGCCTACAGCGCGGGCAGCAAACCTGCGGGCAGTGTCAACCCCGGCGCATTGGAATGGTTGCAAGCGCAAGGGCATGGCACTGAAGGGCTGCGCAGCAAGAGCTGGGACGAGTTTGCCGCACCCGGCGCGCCGGAGTTTGATTTCATCTTCACCGTGTGCGACAACGCGGCGGGTGAAGCTTGCCCGCTGTGGCTGGGTAAGCCCGCCACGGCGCATTGGGGCATTCCCGATCCGGCGCATGTCGAGGGCGAAGAAGCGCGGCGCGCAGCGTTCAAGAAAGCCGCCGAACAATTGGCGCGGCGCATTCAACTGTTCTTGAGTTTGCCCATCGAGAAGCTGGACAAGCTCGCTCTGAAAGAAAAGCTCGCCGAAATCGGGCGCATTCAAGATTGATAAGGAGATTGTGATGGGTAAATTACAAGTATTCGATCCGGCGCTGTGTTGCAGCTCGGGTGTGTGCGGGACAGAGGTGGATCAGGCGCTGGTGGACTTTAGTGCGGATGTGGATTGGCTCAAGCAATCTGGCGGCCAGATCGAACGTTTCAACCTCGCGCAACAGCCAATGGCCTTCGCCGAAAATCCTGTGGTGAAAGCTTTTCTGGAGCGATCCGGGGCGGAAGGTTTGCCGCTGGTGCTGGTCGATGGCGAGATTACCCTGGCCGGACGCTATCCCACGCGCAAAGAGTTGGCGCGCTTCGCCGGTGTTTCCGGCGCATCGGGCGAGGCGGACGCTACTGCCGCGAAGTCACAAGACTGCTGTTCCGGCAGCAAATGTGGTTGAACCTTAATCAACCTGGAGCCACTGCCATGAAATTTCTCGATCAGCCACCGCGCTTTTTATTCTTTACCGGCAAAGGGGGCGTGGGCAAGACCTCAATCGCCTGCGCCACGGCAATCCTGCTGGCGGCAACCGAGAAGCGCGTGCTGCTGGTCAGCACCGACCCGGCCTCCAACGTCGGGCAGGTGTTCGGCATCAGCATCGGCAACCACATCACCGCCATTCCCGCTGTCCCGAATCTGGCCGCGCTGGAAATCGATCCGCAGGCAGCGGCGCAGGCCTATCGGGATCGCATCGTCGGCCCGGTGCGCGGCGTGTTGCCGGACACGGTAGTCAAGGGTATCGAGGAGCAACTCTCCGGCGCATGCACCACCGAAATTGCGGCCTTCGATGAATTCACTGCGCTGCTGATCGATTCTGCATTGACCCAAGATTACGACCACATCATCTTCGACACTGCGCCAACGGGGCATACGATCCGGCTGCTGCAACTGCCCGGCGCATGGAGCGGCTTCCTGGAAGAAGGCAAAGGCGATGCGTCGTGCCTCGGCCCCTTGGCCGGCCTGGAAAAACAGCGGGAACAATACAAAGCTGCGGTCGATGCGCTGGCCGATGGCAAGCGCACCCGGCTGATTCTGGTCGCCCGCGCGCAGCAGGCCACTTTGCGCGAAGTCGCGCGCACGCATGAAGAACTCGCGGCCATCGGCCTGAGGCAGCAGTATCTGGTCATCAACGGCATCCTGCCAAAAATAGAAGCGGAAAGTGACCCGCTGGCTGCGGCCATACACGAACGTGAACTCGCCGCGCTGAACGCAATCCCCGACGTATTGAAGGCGCTGCCTTTGGATAAGGTTGAACTTAAATCCTTTAATCTCGTTGGCCTGGATGCCCTGCACCAGTTGCTGACAGATACGCCGCCGCTCGCACTAGACTTGGCCGACAACCCCATATTGTTTGACGAGCCGCATTTGTCTGAACTGGTTGATGGCATCGCCGCAGACGGCCATGGCCTGGTGATGCTGATGGGCAAGGGCGGTGTGGGCAAAACCACGCTGGCGGCGGCTATTGCGGTGGAGCTGGCGCATCGCGGATTGCCAGTGCATCTCACGACATCCGATCCCGCCGCGCACTTGTCGGAAACGCTGATCGGCTCCCTCGAAAATCTGACGGTAAGCCGCATTGACCCGCATGAGGAAACCGAACGCTATCGCCAGCATGTGCTGGAAACAAAAGGCGCGCAGCTCGATGCACAAGGCCGCGCGCTGCTGGAAGAAGATTTGCGCTCGCCCTGCACCGAAGAGATTGCCGTGTTTCAGGCTTTCTCCCGCATCATTCGCGAGGCAGGCAAAAAGTTTGTGGTCATGGATACCGCGCCGACCGGGCACACGTTGCTGCTGCTCGATGCGACGGGCGCTTATCACCGGGAAGTATCGCGGCAGATGGTCAACAAGGGAATGAATTTCACCACCCCGATGATGCAACTTCAGGATATGAAGCAAACCAAGGTGCTGATCGCGACCCTGGCAGAAACCACGCCGGTATTGGAAGCGGCGAACCTGCAAGCCGATTTGCGCCGCGCCGGGATCGAACCCTGGGCATGGATCATCAATACCAGCGTGGCGGCGGCTTCGGCCAAATCGCCGCTGCTGCGCCAGAGAGCGGCGAACGAATTGCATGAAATTGATACGGTCGCCAGCCTGCATGCGCAGCGTTATGCGGTTGTTCCCCTGCTCAAGGATGAGCCGGTCGGCGTAACGCGCTTGCTGGAACTGGCTGCCGGATAAATTTCCGACCCGGACTGATAGTTGGACGCATTAACTGCTTTTTTGGGTTAGGTTCGTCTGGTTTGGGCAAAAATGGGAGGGAGTTTTTCCTTCAAGGCTGTGATGGTTTTTTACCCCCCTTTGAAAAAGGGGGGTAGGGGGGATTTGCAAATGGTGACGAGAGAGCGACACCCTTTAAATCCCCCTCAATCCCCCTTTTTCAAAGGGGGAGGCGAAGTGCCAGGCGCACAGCGTTGGTTGCACATTAGTCGGGCATGGCTCGACCTATATTTTGGTTCCGGCTCGTCCGGCTTAACGTGAAACTCGCGCAGCGATTCGTTTGCCTCCTCTCCCGCAAGCGGGAGAGGATTGAGGTGAGGGAAACGGGCATGGCAAGTTTCATAACCAGGGGTGGCATCTTTGCCATGCCCGTTAACGTGAAACTCGCGTAGCGATTCGTTTGCCCTTTCTCCCGCTTGCGGGGGAAAGTTGGATAGGGGGAAACGGTCATGGCAAGTTTCATAATCAGGGGCGGCGTGCTTGCCATGACCGTTAGGATAAATACCATGAGCATTTTCGAACGTTACCTGACCGTCTGGGTATTCCTGTGCATCATCATCGGCGTTGCATTGGGGCAATTGATTCCCGCGCCATTTCAGTGGCTGGGCGGGCTGGAGATCGCCCACGTCAACCTCCCGGTCGGCGTGCTGATCTGGGTGATGATCATCCCGATGCTGCTGCGCATCGACTTCACGGTTTTGCATGAAGTGCGCAAGCACTGGCGCGGCATGGGCGTCACGCTGTTCGTCAACTGGGCCGTGAAGCCTTTCTCCATGGCCTTTCTCGGCTGGCTGTTCATCCGCCATGTGTTCGCCGATTACCTGCCGCAGGATCAGCTCGACAGCTATATCGCCGGGCTGATCCTGCTGGCCGCCGCACCCTGCACCGCGATGGTGTTCGTGTGGAGCCGCCTGGTGAACGGCGAGCCGCTGTTCACCCTGAGCCAGGTGGCGCTCAACGATGCCATCATGGTATTCGCCTTCGCGCCGCTGGTGGCGCTGCTGCTCGGTGTCGCGAGTATCGCCGTGCCGTGGGATACGCTGCTGGTCTCGGTCGTGCTCTACATCGTGTTGCCGGTGCTGTTGTCGCAGGTGTGGCGCAAGCTGCTGTTGCGGCGCGGCGCGGCGGCGTTGAGCCAAATGCTGGCCGTGCTGAACCCGCTTTCCATTACCGCCTTGCTGCTGACGCTGGTGCTGTTGTTCGCTTTTCAGGGCGAGGCCATCATCGCCCAGCCGCTCATCATCGCGATGCTGGCCGTGCCGATCCTGATCCAGGTGCTGTTCAATTCTGGGTTGGCCTATTGGCTGAACCGTCGCCTCGGCGTGGCGCACTGCGTCGCCGCCCCGTCGGCGCTGATCGGCGCGAGCAACTTCTTCGAGCTGGCCGTGGCTACCGCCATCAGCCTGTTCGGTTTCCAGTCTGGTGCTGCGCTGGCGACCGTGGTCGGCGTGCTGATCGAGGTACCGGTGATGCTGTTGGTGGTAAAAATTGCCAATGCGTCGCGTGGGTGGTACAACAAAACATCGGAACTGGTAAATTTGCCGGCCAACAAATCTTGAAAGTTTGGAATAGGGGGTTACCCGCATGAACGACAAACCACTTGGTCGGCTCCATATCTGCGCACTGAACCGGGGAGCGGCGGCTATGACTGGATTAATCACGCTGATTCGCATACTGTTCCTGTTGCTGACCTTGCTGTTTTCACCCGCACTGCACGCGACCGATCAACCGGCCAAACCGCCGATCCGTATTGGATTAACGCCGGTATTTCTGGACTATCAGGCGACCTTCATCAACGAGTGGCGCAACTATCTGCAACAGCATCTGGCACAACCGGTGGTGTTCGTCCAGCGCGGCAATTATCGCGAAATAGTCGATTTACTGCGAGAGGGAAAACTCGATTTCGCCTGGCTGTGCGGCTACCCGTATGTGCGCAACAAGAAATCATTCCGTCTTGTCGCTGTACCCCTATACCAAGGAGAGCCACTTTATCAATCATATCTAATTGTCCCAAGCTCCGACAAACAGACACAATCGCTGTCCGATCTACACTGGAAAAACTTTGCTTTTTCTGACCCTGACTCCAATTCAGGCCACCTCTACACCGAATACTTGCTGTCCAAGTTGGGCAAAACTCCATCCGCATTTTTTTCCAAGACATTTTTCACCTGGAGCCATCGCAAAGTGATCGATGCGGTTGCAAGCGGCTTGGCGCAAGGCGGCGCGGTTGATGGCTATGTGTGGGACACGCTGGCGCTATCGCATCCCGAGATGACTTCAAAAACTCGGATTGTGAGCAAGTCTCCGCAATTCGGGCATCCTCCCTTTGTGGCAGGCGCCGCCACCTCAAAACAGGATATCGCTACCATGCAGCAAGTGCTGCTTCACATGGCGCATGACGAAGAAGGTGTCCGCCTGCTGAACAAGCTTAACCTGGATGGTTTTGTGTACGGCAACGACAGTCTTTTTGACAGCATTGAGGAAATGTCCCGCTTTGTTGATAAAACCAGAAATAAAGCCGCTCAAAAGCAATGATGCATCTCAAAAACGTCAGCCTCAAATACAAGATCCCCTTGCGCGTTACCGTGCTGGTAATCGTGACAGCTTTCGTATTGACATCGACGCTGGTTTATCGCGGCATCGATGATCTGCGCAACAACCTGATTGCCAATGCAGACAGAATGGGGCGCGTAATCGCCGACACCGTTGTCGAGCCGATTCTGCATGACGACGTATGGCGTTCGTTTGAAATCATCAACGCCCCATTCCGCATTCCGGAATATCGCGCCCCGGATCAGGGAGCGGAGTACATTCTCATCCTCGATGCCACCAACAAAGTTTATGTCGCCACACAGCCGGCCCGCTTTCCCATATTGAGCGATCCGGCAACCATCGAGCCGCGCTTCACCGAAATACTGAAAGCCCTGCCGGACTTGCAGGATTCGCACCCCACGGTTGTGGAACCGCACAAGTCGGAAAACTTGTTCTTGCTCATCCCGATCCAATCCGACGGGTTGCGGATTGGCACGCTGGTCATGAGCTACCCCAAATCGCCATTCACATCCCGCTTTTACAGCCTGACCCAGGGTGCCATCCTGATTACCCTGCTGGTTCTCGTCGTATTGCTGCCTCTGGGCATGTACTGGGGGCGCAAGATGGCGGCGCCCTTGTTGCAGCTTTCCGACGCAATGAGCAATATCACGCCCAACCTGCCGGAATCGGGCGAAATCATGCTTGAAGAATCTGGCGATGAAATAGGGCAGCTTGGCAAGTCTTTCAAAGGCATGCTCGCCGAACTCAAGGAAAAAGAGCTGCTGCAGCAACAGGTTATCGCATCCGACCGCCTTGCCGCGATTGGGCGGTTGACCGCAGGTATTGCCCACGAAATCAATAACCCGCTGGGCGGTATGCTCAACGCCATCAGCACCTACAAGCGGCATGGCGCGCAAGACCCCCTCATCCTGAAAACCCTTTCCATCCTGGAACGCGGGCTCATCCAGGTCAAGGAAACAGTCGCAGCCTTGCTGGTGGAAGCAAAATCGAAAGCGCGCCCCTTCGACCAGAACGATGTAGAGGACATCTGCACTCTGATTCAACCCGACGTGCATGCAAAACACGTCAACTTTGCGTCGGATATCGAAATCGCCGGCATCCAATCCATTCCATCCACTCTGGCGAGGCAGGTCATCATCAACCTGCTGCTGAACGCCGTCCACGCAACGCAGGAACACGGCCAGGTCCGCCTGCATATCTATCGCGACAGCGACAATCTCATCATCGACGTCAGCAACAACGGTTCCTATATTCCGCCGGAAAAGGTGGCCTACCTGTTCGAGCCATTCACTTCGCTGGGCGAGAGCGGAAGCGGCCTGGGGTTGTGGGTGATCTACCAGATCGTGCAACAACTGGGCGGATCCATCACGGTACAAAGCGAGCCGGACGAAACCCAATTTACCGTTCAATTACCTTTGCGGGAACCTTATGAATAAATCCATGCAGCCTGTTCTTTGCCTGATCGAAGATGACGAAATCATGGGCGAGTCGCTGTGCGACCGTTTTGCGCTGGAAGGTTTGCGGGTTGACTGGCATCACACCGGCACCGATGCGCTGCACGCCATAACCAGCAAGAAATATGACCTGGTCATCAGCGACATCCACCTGCCCGATTTGAATGGCGAAGCGCTTTTCGAAAAACTGCTTGCGGAAAAGCAGGCTCTTCCGCCGTTTATCTTCATCACCGGTTATGCCTCGATTGACCGCGCGGTGCGCTTGCTCAAACACGGTGCCGCTGACTATATCAGCAAACCCTTTGACCTTGACCAACTGGTCGAAAAAATCTGCCAGCTCTGCCCGCTTCCCGAAATCGTTTTGCAGGCAAGTGCACATCTCAACACACTTGGCATCTCCCCCGCCATGCGCAGCATCGAAGAGAGCATTCCGCGCCTGGCACGCCTGGCCAACATCGTCCTGATCACCGGCGAATCCGGCGTCGGCAAGGAGCATGTCGCGCAACTTATCCACCTGCACACACGCGGTGGTGCAGAAGACAAACCCTTCGTGCCGGTCAACTGCGGCGCGATCACCGAAACGCTGCTCGAATCCGAATTGTTCGGGTATGAAAAAGGTGCCTTTACCGGAGCTGCACGCACCCACAAAGGCGTTTTTGAGCAGGCGCACGGCGGCACGCTGTTTCTCGACGAGATCGGAGATATGCCGCTCTCCATGCAGGTCAAGTTGCTGCGCGCCATTCAGGAGCGCCGCGTCGTCCGCGTCGGCGGCGAAACCCCGATACCGGTGGACGTGCGCCTGATTTGCGCCACCAACCGCGACCTGAAAAAAATGGTCGAGGAGGGCACTTTCCGCGAAGACCTGTACTACCGCGTACACGTCATCCGTCTGCGCGTCCCGCCGCTGCGCGAGCGCAAGGAAGACATCCTCTGGTTTGCGCGGCTGTTTCTGCACCAATGTGCCGCGCAGCACGGCGAAGCAAGTCGTTCCATCCCCACGCTCGCGGAACGTGCCCTGCTCAACCACCCGTGGCCGGGCAATCTGCGCGAACTCAAACACAGTATCGAGAGAGCATGCATCCTGTCACACCAAAGCGCGCTGGAACCCTCGGCGTTCTTCGATGAAGCGCCCGCCAGCCAACAGCACAGAGAAGAAATGACTGGTGACAGTAGCCTGGCAGCTTACCTGCACGACTGCGAACGCAAATTCATCCTGCTTGCGCTGGAGCGCAACCAGTGGCATTTTGGGCATACCTCAGCCAACCTGGGCATCAGCCGCAAGAATCTTTGGGAAAAAATGAAAAAACTGGATATTCAAGCAGACCAAGGCAGGGCAGACCAAGGCAGGGATGACGAGGGCTAAAGTTGAGTCAACATTCATACACAAGGCGGATATACGCAGCCCCGTCAAGAATCAAACCTGCATGTTCATGATGTCGTTATAAGCCTGCACGGCCTTGTTGCGCACCTGTACGGCGGTCTGGAAATTGATACTGGCTTTCTGCATCGCAATCATGGTATCGCTCAGGCTAACATTACTGTCGCCCAGCACGAAAGCCTTCTGCATGTCTTCCGATTTGGCCTGCGCCCGCGCCACGCCGTCCAACGAGGATTTCAGCACGTCCGCAAAATCCACTTTGCCGGTTTGCGTCGCCGGTTGCGGCTCGCGCAATCCCGCTGCCGCTTTCATAACGCGCATTTGCGCCAACAAACTGTCCACTGCCGAGGTTTCCATGCTTTCGCCTCCTTTTTTAGGTGACGGCACAATATCCGACCAGCCGCAATTTTTATAGCGTGAACAGGCAGGGGTTTCCCCTTTTGTTTGCGTTTTCAAAGAGCTGTTAGCCACTGGTACTATGCCAAGTGTAAAAGTGGCTTTAAGGTATGGTTGCAAATCACTATGGCTGAACAAGAAAATAAAACGACAAACCTGTTTAATCAACTCACCCTCCAGCAAAAAATGGGGTTGGGGGTGGGCGTTGTAGCATTGTTCACGCTCATCGCCGGCGCGTGGATATGGGGACAAACGCCCGATTACCGTGTGCTGTACAGCAATTTATCCGATCGCGATGGCGGGGCTATCATCGAGTCATTGCAGCAAATGAATATTCCCTACAAGTTTGCCGAAGGCGGGGGAGCGTTGCTGGTCGCCTCCAATCAGGTACATGAAGCCCGCCTGAAGCTGGCTTCACAGGGGCTCCCCAAGGGTGGCAATGTCGGCTTCGAATTGATGGAAAACCAGAAGTTCGGCATCACCCAATTCGCCGAGCAGGTCAATTACCAGCGCGCCCTGGAGGGTGAGTTGGCGCGTTCGGTGGAGAGCATCGGGGCGGTGGCCGCCGCACGCGTCCACCTGGCTATTCCCAAACCCAGCGTGTTCGTCAAGGAGCAACAAAAACCCAGCGCCTCCGTGGTGCTGTCCCTGCAAGGTGGGCGCTTGCTCGACTCCGCGCAGGTCAGCGCGATCGTTCACCTGATTTCGAGCAGTGTGCCGGAAATGTCCGCGAAAAATGTGACCGTGGTAGACCAGAACGGCACACTGCTGAGCGCCAGCCACGACGGCACTGCCAACGAAGGCCTGGACGCCAATCAGCTCAAATATGTGCAACAAATCGAACAAAGCTATGTCAAACGGATTGAAATATTACTGGCTCCGATGCTCGGCGCGAGCAATATGCGCGCGCAGGTGTCGGCTGATATCGATTTTTCGCGCACCGAACAAACTTCCGAGAGCTACAAGCCGAATCAGCCACCTAATGAAAGCGCGATACGCAGCCAGCAAAACTCAGAATCGCTAAATGGCTCCGGACTGAGCGCCAGCGGTGTCCCCGGCGCGCTGACCAATCAGCCCCCGGTTCCGGCCACTGCGCCTATCGTCTCCAACGCGGGCGCACCGGTGGGAGGTGGAACCGTAACCAACGGAAACATCTCCAATCTGCAAAAGGAATCGACCGTGAATTACGAAGTGGATCGGACCATACGTCACACCATCCTGCCGGTTGGTTCCATCAAGCGCCTGTCGGTCGCGGTCGTGGTGAACGGAAATCGCCGGGTGACTGACGCAAAAGGTAAAAGCAGCATCAAGCCGCTGACCGATGCGGAGAGGGAGCAGATCGACAACCTGGTCAGGGATGCGATGGGGTTCGACCAGGCTCGCGGCGACAGCCTGAACGTACAGGTTACCTCCTTTAACGAGAGCAAGGAAATAGTCGAAGAATCGCCGCTCTGGAAGCAGCCCGATAACATCGAGTTGGGGAAAGAGCTGCTCAAATACGCGTTGATTGCCGCGATCATGTTCTTTGTGATCTTCCGTATCCTCAAACCGGCGCTGGATACCCTGATTAGCCTGAATAGCAAAACGGGTGGCTTCACCGCATCCGAGGCAAGTGAAGCCATCCCCGAAGCCACCTATTCGCCCGCTGGCCCCTCCTATGAGCAAAGCCTGCAAACGGCCCGGCAAATTGCCCAACAGGAACCCAAGATTGTCGCCAGCGTGGTCAAGGAATGGGTGAACGGCAATGGTTGACGGGGTCGAAAAAAGCGCAATTTTCCTGATGACGCTCGGCGAGAACGAGGCGGCTCAGGTATTGAAATATCTCGAGCCCAAGGAAGTGCAAAAAATCAGCGCGGCGATGATGACGCTGAAAAATCTCAGCCGCGACGACATCGCGCAAGTATTCCACGACTTCATCATTTCCGCATCGGGCAAGACCACCATCGGGATGGATTCCAACGATTACATCCGCAATATGCTCACCAAGGCGCTGGGCGACGACAAGGCCAAGGGCTTGCTGGATCGCATCATGCACAACAGCGATACCAGCGGCATCGAAAGCCTGAAATGGATGGATCCTGGCGCAGTGGCCGAGATGATCGGCAACGAACATCCGCAGATCATCGCGACCATTCTGGTTCACCTGGAACCGGATCAGGCGGCCGACATCTTGAAAATGCTGACCGAGCGCACCCGCAACGATGTGCTGCTGCGCATTTCCACGCTGGACGGGGTGCAGCCTGTCGCGTTGCGCGAACTCAATGACGTGCTGGGCAAGCTCATGGCCGGCGGGGGCACCGGAAAAAAGAGCCTGCACGGCGGGGTGGGCACTGCCGCAGAAATACTCAATTTCATGGGCGGCACGCTGGAAGCGGAAATGATGGAAAATGTGCGCAATTACGATCCCGAGCTGGCGCAACAAATTGAAGACAAAATGTTCGTCTTCGAGAATTTGCTGGATGTCGATGATCGCGGCATCCAACTGGTGCTACGCGAAGTCCAGTCCGAATCGCTGATTGTCGCGCTCAAGGGGGCCAGCGAAGAATTGCGCGAAAAGATTTTCAAGAACATGTCAAAACGCGCTTCCGAAATGATGCGCGAAGACCTGGAAGCCAAAGGGCCGGTCAGGCTCAGCGAAGTCGAAGCCAACCAAAAAGAAATTCTCAAAATCGTGCGGCGTCTGGCCGACGAAGGCCAGGTTGCATTAAGCAGCAAGGGAGAAGAGGACACCTATGTCTAGCGTGATTATCGGCAAAGAGCAACTCACCGCCTTTGAACGCTGGGAGCTGGCCTCGTTCGACGCACATTCCGGCAGCAAGCAGCAAAGTAACGCGCTCGCCACCGTCGCAGAACTGGAGAGCATCCGCCAGCAAGCGCACGATGAAGGCTACACGCAAGGCCATAATGCGGGATACGCCGCCGGCATCCAGCAGGCGCGCACCGAGGCGGCGCAAATTCATACCATGCTGCAAACACTGCAAAATGCGCTCAACCAGATGGACGAGCAACTGGCGCAGTCGCTGCTGGATTTATCGCTGGAAATTGCGCGCAAAATGACCGGTGAAATCCTCCAGGAAAGACCGGAAGTCATCCTGAAAATCGTTAACGAGGCTATTGGCGGACTGCCGCATTTCAATCAGAATGCCCACTTGATCCTGCATCCTGACGATGCGGAACTGTTGCGCAAGCAGATGGGCGAAGAGCTGTCTCATACCGGATGGAAGATATTTACCGATGCAAAAATCCGACGCGGCGGATGTCGCGTGGAAACCGCGCACACCCAGGTGGATGCCGCCACGGAAACACGCTGGAAGCGCATCGTCGAATCGATCGGCCAGGATAAATCATGGCTGACCTGAACCCTCACGACGTCAGGTGGCGCGCTTTCCTCGATGAAGGCCGAGGCTATGTGGCGGAGTGCAACCCCATGCCATCAAGCGGCCACCTGACCAAGGTGACCGGGCTGGTGATGGAGGCCGCCGGTTTGAAAATGCCGATCGGCAGCACTTGCGCGATTCACCTGCAAAACCATGTCGCCGAGGCGGAAGTGGTCGGTTTTGCCGGGGACAAAATATTTCTGATGCCGGAGCAAGATGTACATGGATTGGTGCCCGGCGCGCGCGTGATGCAGATTGAACCGAAGCATATGCTGACACTGTCAAGCAAACGCAAACCGGTACGCCGTATTGCCGATCGCACCAAACACCTGCCGGTCGGCAATATGTTGCTGGGCCGCGTGCTGGATGGTGCCGGCAAACCGCTCGATCAACTGGGGCCGCTGCCGGATACCGAAACCGCGCCGCTGCAAAGCCGCCCGATCAATCCGCTGGAACGCGCTTCGATCGACAAACCCCTGGATGTCGGGGTGCGCGCCATCAACAGCATGCTGTCCGTGGGGCGCGGACAGCGCATGGGGTTGTTTGCCGGCAGCGGCGTCGGCAAAAGCGTGTTGCTCGGCATGATGGCGCGCTATACCAGCGCGGACATCACGGTGGTCGGCTTGATCGGCGAGCGCGGTCGCGAAGTCAAGGAATTCATCAACGACATTCTCGGCAAACAAGGCATGGCGCGCTCGGTGGTGGTCGCCACGCCGGCAGACACGTCGCCGCTGATGCGCCTGCAAGGTGCAGCCTACGCCACCACGATCGCCGAACACTTCCGCGACCAGGGCAAAAATGTATTGCTGATCATGGATTCGCTGACCCGTTTCGCCATGGCGCAGCGCGAAATTGCGCTGGCGGTCGGCGAACCGCCCGCCACCAAGGGTTATCCGCCTTCCGTTTTCGCCAAGCTGCCGCAACTGGTGGAACGTGCCGGCAACGGCACGGAAGGCGGCGGCTCGATCACCGCCTTCTACACCGTGCTGACCGAAGGCGACGACCAGCAGGATCCGATTGCCGACAGCGCGCGCGCCATTTTAGATGGCCATATCGTGCTGTCGCGGCGACTGGTGGAACAGGGTCATTATCCGGCAATCGACATCGAGGCATCGATCAGCCGCGTCATGTCGCGCCTGGCATCGCCGGAACATCTGGCCGCCGTGCAACGTTTCAAGCATATGTATGCGCATTTCCAACGCAACCGCGACTTGATCAGCGTCGGCGCCTATGTCCGGGGTAGCGACCCCTTGCTGGACGAGGCGATCGTGCTCTATCCGAGAATGGAACAATTCCTCAAACAGGACATGTTCCAGCGCGAACCCTATGCTGCAAGCATTGCCCAATTGATCGCCTTATTCGCACCCGCACCTTAAAGTGGCTTAATTATCATGACCGAACCCTTTGCACTGCAACCTCTGATGAAACTGGCGCAACACCAGAATGATTCGGCAACGCGCAAGCTCGGCCAGCTGAACAAACAG
Organism: Gallionella sp.; assembly: GCA_030700315.1. Taxonomy (GTDB): domain Bacteria; phylum Pseudomonadota; class Gammaproteobacteria; order Burkholderiales; family Gallionellaceae; genus Gallionella. Next base: position 15,948 of record JAUYJO010000200.1, on the reverse strand, counting down.
CAACAAAGCGCGCAGGAAAAACTTGAGACCCTGCAGCAATACCGCAAGGACTATCAAACCCGTTTGCAGGAAGCGACACAAAGTGGAATAAATCAGGCCGACTTGCGTAATTTTCAGCAATTCATCGGCAAAATTGATGAGGCGATCGGCCAACAGCTCCGACAGGTCGAGCAAAGCAAGATATCGACCCAAACCGGACGCAATGAATTTGACGCAACGCGGCGCAAACTGAAATCATTCGACACGCTACAACAACGCCATATCGAAGAACAAAAAAAAGCGGCCGAAAGATCTGAACAAAAAACGCTGGATGAGCACACCGGCAGAATGGCCGCCTACAAGATGAAACAAATCCAAGACCCGGATATTTAAGACCCGGATATTTGAAGAGCAAGATATTTGAAAGCCAGTGCCTAATTAAGGAGAAATGCCATGACCAGCCTGCCCATCAGCCACCACAAACCCCAATCATCCGCCAGCGCCGCCAGTGCGTTGCCGGGGAACGCTCCGGCAGATAGCCTGGCAACAGATACCCAATCTGCCGATCCCTTTGCCTTTTTACTGGCACAACAAATCGGCGCGACCGATTTATCCGCTCTGGAAGCCGCGACTCTGGATGGCAATACAGCAGACGGCAACACGGATCTGCCGCTGCTAGACGCGCAGGGCTTGGCGGCAACCAAGCCGGACGATCCGACAGGCATAGTCGCCGCGATATTGCAGCAACTCCCCATAGCGGAAGACAAAGGACAGCAAATTGCTCTTCAGCAGACTGCCGAGTCTTTTGCCATCAACGCTCTCGATAAAATAGACGACTCACAGGCAATTCCGACCTTAGCGGTCAATCCACTACAAAAAACCGACGACCCACAGGCAATTCCGACCTTGGCGGTCAATCCCCTACAAAAAACAGACGACTCACAGGCAATACCGACCTTTGCGGTCAACTCTCCCCAGAGTGCAGACGGCTCGCAGGCAACACGCGGCGCTTCCCCGGAAAGCGGACGCAGCAGCTTGGCAGCCGCATTGGCGGGTGATCAAACCATGAAAAATCCGGCCATCGACAATTTGTCATCGGCAGCGTTTAATCGCGCGGAACTGGCCTCCGGCCAGACTCAGCCTGCCCAAAGCGGCACTCAAGCCCTTGTTCAACCGTCTGGATACGCCAACATGCCGGGCACACTAGCGAATAATGTCGCACCCGTTACGCCCACCGTTACCACCCCGCTAGGCCATCAGGGTTGGGCGAATGACTTCTCGCAAAAAATCAGTTGGGTAGCCTCGCAGCAGAATCAAATTGCCCAACTACACTTGAATCCGCCAAACCTGGGGCCCTTGGACGTGGTGCTGAAAATATCCGGCGGCGAAGCGACCGCCCTGTTCGCCTCGCCGCATGGCGCAGTGCGCGAAGCGATTGAAAGCGCTTTGCCTAAACTTCGTGAGATATTGGCCGATAACGGGATTATGTTGGGGAATACGACCATCAGCGACCAGACTCCGCGCGATCGCAATATGGATCAATTCATGGGGCAGGATTTTAACAAGGCAGCGCAGCGTGAAATAGACGATACCGCCTCCGGGTCGGTCGGTTTGTCGTCGACAACCGAACCGGTCGCGCCGGTGCGCCGCCATAACGGAATGGTGGATACTTTTGCCTGAAAACTAAGCCGGACGAGCCGGAACCAAAATTTTGTGTAGGAGCCCGATTTATCGGGCGACATTAAAGTCAATCGCGCAATAAATTGCACTCCTACAAAAACTTTATAATGCGCCAACATATTGTTTATAATTTATAAACATGCAAGTCTTGTCAAAAAATGTAATGACTCAACTGATAAGATAACAATGGCTTAAGTCAGCGGGGAATTTTAGCGCTAAACGGGTTATCATTAGCGCCGTATTTTTCGACCGTCAACAAGGGATAATAATATGGCAAAAGCCGCGAAACCCGCAACACAGGAGCCCGATATAGAAGAGGAGGCCGTAGCGCCTCCCAAGAAGAGTAAAAAAAAACTCATCGTGGTTATCGCAGTCCTGGTGCTGCTGTTGGGAGGGGGCGCGGCCGCATTTTTGCTGCTGAGTCCGCCACCGGCGCCAAAACGTGGGGGGGCTGCTCCTGCACCAGTAGAAGAGGCGCGCTCGAAGACACCGGCAAAATTTGTTGACCTTGGCCAATTCACCGCCAATCTGATGCACGAGGAGGAAGATCGCTATTTGCAGGTAACGATTTCACTCAAGTTAACCAAACCCGAACTGGAAGATAAAATCAAGGAAACCAAACCGGAAATCCTGCACCGTGTGAACATGCTACTACAAAGCAAGCGCCCTTCCGATCTCTCCACTATCGATGGAAAGGAATTGCTTGCCCAGCAAATCAAGGCGCAAGTGGAATATGTGCTGGGTTTGCGCAGAGTGGCTCCGGTCATCAGCTCTGATCCGAGTACTGCCGCAATCGAACCCAGCGCCGGCAAAAGCGATTTGGCCGACGTGCTGTTCACCTCGTTCATTATCCAGTAGCGTGCGATGAGCGAATTTCTCTCACAAGACGAAGTCGATTCCCTGCTCAAGGGAGTGACTGGCGAAGCGGATGATGAAGTTGATCATCAGGAAGCCGTTCCGGGAGAAGTTCGCGCGTACAACCTGGCATCGCAGGAACGCATCGTGCGTGGGCGTATGCCCACCATGGAAATCATCAACGAGCGTTTTGCGCGCTTGTTCCGCATCGGGCTGTTCAATTTCATTCGCCGCACCCCGGAAATTTCGGTAGGGCCGGTGCGGGTGCTGAAATTCGGCGAGTTCATCCGCAACCTGCATGTGCCGACCAACCTGAACATCATTCAGGCCAAGCCGCTGCGCGGCAATGGCCTGTTTGTTTTTGATCCCAATCTGGCTTTCCTGGTTGTGGACAACATGTTTGGCGGCGACGGGCGCTTCCATACCCGTGTGGAGGGGCGCGAGTTTACCCAAACCGAGCAACGCATTATCCAAAAACTGCTGGAAGTGGTATTTGAAACCTACGGCAAGTCCTGGGAAGTGGTACATCCGCTGGAATTCGAGTTCGTGCGCTCGGAAATGAACCCGCAGTTCGCCAATATCGCCACCCCCAACGAAGTGGTCATCGTGACCACATTCGACATCGAGCTGGGCGGAAATGGCGGCGCGTTCCACATCTGCATGCCTTATTCCATGCTCGAGCCGGTAAAAGACTTGCTCTACAGCCCCATGCAAGGCGAACATCTGGCCATCGACAAACGCTGGTTGCAGCTCCTGACCAAGCAAGTGCAATCCGCCAACATCGAATTGATCGCCACGCTCGGACACGCGGACGTGACACTTGATCAAGTGCTCAAAATGCGGGCTGGCGACATCATCCCGCTCGATGTCGAGGAAAGCATCATCGCTTCGGTAGACAACGTCCCGGTGATGGAATGCAAATATGGCGCTTTCAACAACCAATATGCATTGAAAGTTGAGAGAATGCTATCTCTTAACGAAGGGGAAGGTCATGCCTGACGAAAACGCAACCAACGAAGCCGCCATCACCGCCGACGACTGGGGCGCGGCCATGGCCGAGCAAGCGCCAGCCACCGATGACTGGGGCGCGGCCATGGCCGAACAGACCTCCGCCACCAGCCAGCCAGCCGCCAAACCGCATACCCTGGAGCAATTCGGGGCGGGCAACACCGCCTCCACAACCACCAACGATCTCGACATGATCCTGGATATCCCGGTACAACTGACCGTTGAACTGGGGCGCACCAAAATGCCGATCAAGAATTTGCTGCAACTGGCGCAGGGCTCGGTCGTCGAATTATCCGGCATGGCCGGCGAACCGTTGGATGTGATGATTAACGGATTCCTGATCGCACAGGGCGAAGTGGTGGTGGTCAACGACAAGCTCGGCATACGCCTGACAGACATCATCACCCCATCCGAACGGTTGCGACGCCTGAACAAATGATGCATCAGCATCAGAAGACAGAGGACGGAAGACGGGCATCAGATGACAGATGACAGAAGGCAGAAGACAGAGGCGTTGTCGCGGCTGCGCCGCGTTATTTGTATGAATGTGCCGCTGCGCGGCACACAAAACCTCTGTCTTCTGTTTTCTGTCCTCTGTCCTCTGTCTTCTGCATCCGCATCTGCCGAGACCGCACGCCCCGCCTACGTCCCGCCGCCGCCCGCAGTCAGTTCCGGCGGCGTCATACAAATCATTTTCAGCCTGCTTCTGGTGCTGGCCGCCATCGTGCTGGTGGCATGGCTGCTCAAGCGCATGAATGTGGCGCAACAGGGCGCGGGACACCAGCTCAAGGTATTGGGCGGCGTATCCATAGGGCAACGCGAGCGCATCATCCTGGTCGAGATCGAAGACACCTGGCTGGTCGTTGGAGTGGGTCCAGGGCAGATCCGCACCTTGCATACGCTGCAGAAGACAGAAGACAGGCATCAGATGACAGAAGACAGAGGACAGAGGACAGAAGAATCATCTCCCAATCCTCCGTCATCCGAAAACAAATTCGCCAGGCTTTTGTCGTCAGTCCTCAAGCATCGCAAACAGGGCGCAGGGGACAAATGACCGTGCTTCAGGCATCAGAAGATATGGGACAGAGGACAGATGCGTTGTCGCGGCTTTGCCGCGCCATAAATATAAACGTGCCGCTGCGCGGCACACAAAACCTCTGTCCTCTGTCCCCTGTCCTCTGTCTTCTGGTGTGTCTTCTGATAAGCCCAAGCGCTTACGCGGAAATTGGATTACCCGCACTAACCAGCGCACCCGCGCCGGGCGGCGGCCAGACCTACAGCCTGAGCCTGCAAACGCTGCTGCTGCTCACTTCACTGAGTTTTTTGCCGGCAATCCTGCTGATGATGACCGGCTTCACGCGCATCATCATCGTGCTCAGCCTGCTGCGCTCCGCGCTCGGCACCCCCTCTTCGCCGCCCAATCAGGTGTTGATCGGCCTGGCGCTATTTCTCACCTTCTTCGTGATGTCGCCTGTGTTCGACAAAATCTACACCGATGCCTATTTGCCCTTCAGCGAAAACAAGCTCGACTTCCAGCAAGCCGTGGAGAAAGGCAGCATCCCGCTGAAAGCCTTCATGCTGCGCCAAACCCGCGAGGCTGATCTCGCGCTGTTCGTCAAAATCTCCAACAGCGAACCGCTGCAAAATGCCGACCAAGTGCCATTGCGTATTCTGGTTCCCGCTTACGTGACCAGTGAATTGAAAACTGCCTTCCAGATTGGCTTCGTGATTTTCATCCCGTTCCTTATTATCGACATGGTGGTGGCCAGCGTGCTGATGTCCATGGGTATGATGATGCTATCGCCAGCCATCATTTCGCTACCCTTCAAAATCATGCTGTTCGTGCTGGCTGACGGATGGAATCTGGTGATCGGTTCCCTGGCGCAGAGTTTTTATACTTAAACCGGAACAAAATGTAGGTCGGGTTAGCGCAGCGTAACCCGACAACCGACATTGGCACATCATGTCGGGTTACGCTACGCTAACCCGACCTACACTCTACACTCGATACTTGACTATGACTCCAGAAACCGTCATCACCATCGGACAACAGGCTATCGAAATGACGCTGATGCTTGCCGCCCCGCTGCTGCTCAGCGCGCTGGTGATCGGCTTGGTAGTCAGCATTTTTCAGGCAGCTACCCAGATCAATGAAATGACCCTGTCTTTCATTCCAAAGCTGCTGGGCATTTTTCTGACGCTGATTTTCGCCGGGCCGTGGATGGTGAACACCATGGTTGATTACATTCGGAGGCTATTCGGCAACATCCCCTGGATGATCGGGTGAACAGATGATCAGCTTCACCAGCGCGCAACTCGACGCCTGGCTCGCCACCCTGCTTTTCCCGCTGGCGCGCATCCTGGCGATGATTTCCAGCTCCCCGGTGCTCGGCAACAAGCAGGTTCCGGTGCGCGTCAAGGTCGGCTTGTCGGTATTGCTTGCCCTCATCATCGCCCCGACCCTCGGCGAGATGCCCACTGTTGCCGTCGGCTCTCCGCAAGGGCTGTTAATCATCATCCAGCAAATGATTATCGGCGTGGCGATGGGATTCGCCATGCGCCTTATTTTTACCGCTGTGGAAATGGCCGGCGAATTGGCCGGATTACAGATGGGTCTGGGATTTGCCAGCTTTTATGATCCGATCAATTCATCCTACACCCCGGTCGTCGCCCGCTGGCTGGGCATGGTCGCGGTGCTGGGTTTTTTGGCGATGAATGGCCATTTGCACATGCTGTCCGCGTTGGCCGAAAGCTTCCACACCTTACCCATCGGCAGCATGATGCCCGCCAAAGGATTTTATGACGTGGCCAGTTGGGGAGGAATCATCTTCGCCTATGGCCTGCAAATCTCCCTGCCGCTTCTGGCCGCCTTGCTGACCGCCAATATCGCGCTGGGGATACTCACCCGCGCCGCGCCGCAACTCAACCTGTTCGCCATCGGCTTCCCCATCACCCTGGCCATCGGCTTCTTCGTGCTGGCGCTAACCATGCCCCACTTCATCCCGCTGCTGGACAGGCTCACCCAGGAAGGGCTGGGCACGATGCTTAACTTGATGAAACTGCCGCGCTGACAGTTTTCAATCACCTGCATTGCGAACAGTGGCGTTGATTGCGATAGCTGAAAGATGCAGGGCGGATTTTGGTTTATCAGGATGTAAAAACCCAGGTCGAAGGTATGCTTGAAAATAGCCACAACGCCAGTCCCTTCCCCCTGGAAGGGGGAAGGTTAGGATGGGGGTGGAAGTGTGGAATCATCGCAAACCATCTTTTACCCCACCTTTCTACCCCCATCCCGGCCTTCCACCTGCAAGGGGGAAGGAGAAAAGCGGCAGTCCCTGAGTAGTTACAAAATCAGATGTAATCGAACAGCGACAGGCCGGCAACCTTGGAAAAAGTCTGTTGCGCCGCCTGCAAATTGGTCTGCTGGCGCACCAGGTCGCTGATCGCCTGGTTGTAATCGACATCCTGCAACTCGGACAAGGTCTGCTTGAACTGCAAACCCAAATCTTCGCCCGCCGTCTGCAACGCGTCGATCTCGTTGAGGCGCAGCCCCAGCGAAGAGCGCGTGGTCAGCACCTTGTCCAGCGCGTTGTCCAACTGGGTGAGGCCGTGATTCAGGCTGTTGGTCAGGCTCGCGCCGACCACCGGGGCATTCAGCGCTGTAATCAAATCGGCAAGGGTTTTGAAAACGCTTTCGTTGCTGCTCGGCGAGACGGTGAAGGTGTCGCCAGCCACGGGGTCGCCCTGAATATCAATTTGTATCCCGTCAAAGCTGATCGCTTGCCCGCTAACATGGAGCACGCGCCCCGTAGCTGGCGGTGCGGGCAACACGACTGCCGCTGTGGTTGCGTCAGTCACGGTGTATCCCGGTGACAATACAGTGAAAGTGTCGCCATCGACAAACGCAGTGCCGCCGTCCTGAATATTGAACTGCAAACCAGCAAAACTGATGGGCTGTCCGCTAACATAAGGCTGCCCGGTCAACACGCTCGCGCCTCCGGGGGAGTTGGCGATACCGCCCGTTATCGCATTGGCATCGGCAGCCGACACCGACACTCCTGAACCGCCCGCAGCCCTTGTGATGGATACGGCAAAATCGCCCCCCAAAACTGTGCCGGTGCTCGTGACGGCATATGCGCCGACTCCGCCAACCCCGGCATCCAAATCTGCCTGCATCTCGCCTACGAGTGTTGTCTCATCATATGCAGCATCCAAAGTAACTGTAGTGACGCTATCGACAACAAATGATCCTGCTGCACCCACACCGCTGAAATCCAGTGCCGTGATCGTCTGGGTATTGACAGCCACAGTCAGATCGGTGACATCGTAAGTCCCTGCCGTCATGTTCAGCGTAACACCATAGTCCTTGCCCGTCAGCGCCGTCTTGTCGACCACCGTTGGTGTGCTGATGATCGCTCCATTGACAGTATTTCCTGCGGCAGCCGTGGCAGACGGCCCCGCATAGTCGATGGTATAACTATCCCCTGTCAGTGCCGTCTGATCGATGATCGATCCCTGGCTGATGATCCCGGTGCCCGTATTGCCAGCATCCGCCTGTGCGACAAACGTGCCATTGCCGTTCTTGATGCGCATGAACATATCCGCGCCGTTGCCGCTGGAGGGCATTTGCCGGGTGGCGCTGACCTGGACATTGCGCTGTCCGTCGTCGCCGAAATAGGCCATGCCGGCGGCGGTGCTCACAAAAGGCGTGGTCTTGGACTGGAACCCGGCAAACAGAAAGTTGCCGACGCCGTCGGTGCTGTTCGCCAGCCCGGTCAGCTCCTGCAATCGGCCGCTCAAGTCGGTCGCCATGGTGCGGCGGTCGCTGGCGTTCATGGTGCCACTGCCCGCACTGACGGTCGCGGTTTTGACATCCTGCAGCAACGAGGTGACGCCTTGCAGCGTGCTTTCGGCCAGCGACAGGGTGTGGCGCGCCGCGCCGCGATTGGCCGCATATTGGGTGTTCATCGCGTCCGACTGGGTCACATCCAGCGCGCGCGCCGCCGCCACCGGATCGTCCGAGGCGGTCAAAATTTTGCGCCCGGTGGAAACCTGTTGCTGGGTCTGCATCAGGCGTGCCTGTTGCTGGGTCATCGCGGCGACATTGCTGTCGAACAGCATATTGGAACTGACACGCATGATAGTTACCCTCCAATCGCCATTAAGGCATCAAACATCGTGTTGGCAACCTGCATCGCCTTGGCAGCGGCCTGGTAGGCGCGCTGATAAAGCATCAAATTTGCCGCTTCTTCGTCCAGATTCACGCCCGAAACCGCCTGCTGCTGCGCGACCGATTGCGCGGTCATGCTGATCTGCGCCTGGCTGGTGACAGCCAGTTCATGGGTTTTGGCGCCAATTTCGCCGACCAACTGGCCATATATTCCCTGAAATGTGGTGGTTCCGTCCGCCATCAGATTCTGGTTCTGCATGCCCGACATCAGCAAGGCGTTGCGGTTGTCGCCGGTAGCGTTAGTGTTGGCTCCGACGGTGAATACATCGCCTGCGGCAGGCGTACCGGAGATTTGTGCTGTCCAGCCGTTGAAGGAAATATCGTTACCGGAAGTGTACGCGTAGCTTCCAATCTTTAATGTTTGCCCTACACCTGGCGTTCCTGCCACAGAAGCCACAAACGTCGTGCCATTAGTGATGCTCGTAATTGTCGCCCCAGCTGGAAAACCCCCTCCTGTTATCGGCATGCCGACCGCCATGTTGGTGGTGCTTGCTACTGTCACATCTGTACCGCCTACCGCTATCATCGCATTCGATGAAATCTGACTATAAGTTGTCGGCGGATCATTGAAAGTCAGCGTAACCGGCGACTGCAAATTCACATTCAGTGGCAGCCCGGAAGTCACGACCGGCGCTGAAATAATCCCGGATCCGGTATTGGTCAAATCGGCATTGGAGCGCACAGGTGCGGCCGCCGCAATATTGGCGGGGTTGCTCATCGTCACGCGAATATCCCGCGCACCGTCTGCGGTGGGGCGAATCAAAAAGGTGTCGCCTTTAATCGCCCCGGCAGACACGCTGAAGGTAAACCCGTCCATCGTCACATTCGAAGGAGGGGCTGCCGTCGTTCCGACATTGGTCGAAGTATTGTCGGACAAGCGCACCATCGAGTAATTGGCTCCGTCATAGCGCAGTTGGTAATCGCTGGTGGTGAGCTGTGTGACATCGCTGATCGTCGCGGAGGCGACCGCCGTGCCCGTGTTTTTTATGCCCGTTTCGACGCGCGGCGCGCCCACATTGAAAATATTTCCGCCCGCCGCGCCGTTCAAATCCAGGCCCATCTGGTTCTGCTCGTTCATTTTGGTCGCCAGCCCCATGGCCACACGCCCCAGCGCGTTGCGCGCGGGTTCCAGGCTCTGGTCGCGGAAGGCGAGATAAGCGCCCAGATTACCGCCCTGCAAACCGGTCTGCTGCAGAAGCGTGGTGTTAGCCCCGTCGCGGTAAACGATATCCAGCTTGCTCGGGTCCGTTTCCGAGCGAATCGCACCCAGATTCATGGACTTTTCATCGATCACCAGCGTCTGCCCGTTGCCTACATACACATTGGCGGCACCGTCCGGTTGCAACTGCACGCTGACCTTGATTTCCTGGTTCAACTGGTTGATGACCTGGTCGCGCTGATCGAGCAAATCGTTGGGTAGCTGCCCCTGCCCGTTGGCGATGGCGCGCTTGATATTGCCGTTCAGAGTGGCAATCTGCTGCGCATAGTTATTGACCGTGCCGATGCTCCGGGTGATTTGGCCGTTAAGCCCGTCGGCGATGTCGGTCAGCCGCTGATCGATTGCCTGGAAGCGATTCACGACAAACTGCGACGTGCCCAGCAAAGTTTGGCGGGCGGGAACCGATTCGGGGTTGTTGGCCACCCCGTTCAACGCGTTGAAAAAATCCTGCATGGCTGGCGAAGCCCCGGCAGTAGGGTCGGCTATCAGGTTATCGATCTGCGTCATCGATGAGTGATAGGTGCTCAAATAGTTGGACTGCGTCTGCTCCAGCCGCACCTGATTGGTCAGGTACTGATCGTATATCCTTCTCACCCCTGAGACCTCGACACCCGCGCCGATGAAGCCACCGCCCGTCATCTGTCCGGCATTCGGGCTAGTCACTACCGTCTGCCGGGTAAAACCGGGCGTACTGGCATTGGCAATGTTGTGCTGCGTGGTCGCCATGCCGGTCTGCGCCGCATTCATGGCACTCAGTGCCGAGGTAAATAAGTTGCTCATAATATTTCCTTCACTCGCCCCTTGATCGACTCACGGGCTCATATAAGTTATCGGCAGGTTCGGGCTATTCTTTAGGGCGATTATATTCTGTGGGGCAAACCAAAACAGGAAGTGGCTCTAGCGCAGGTTAAGGTTAAGCTTCAGCCCGATATGCCTGCCCTGAGCTTGTCGAAGTGGTCGTGTTAAAACACGGCCTACAACTTCTGCGCGCCGTGCGCTTCGCTTCCCCCCACTTCGGCAAGCTCAGGACATGCTTTGCAAAAGGGGAACTGAGGGGGATTTTAAAGTGCGCCGCTCTCTCGCCACCTGCTGTAAATCCCCCCTGCCCCCCTTTTGCAAAGGGGGGTATCACCCCTCACAGCCTTCCTCATGCAAGGGGGAAGGAGAAAACAGCCACACCTGATGTAGTTATTCCAATTCCCGATCAATAGAGCAATACGTAGTGCGGGTTCTACCCGCCGGATAAAGATGTCGGGCGGAGCCCGACCTACGGATTATTTTCCTATTGATAAGGAGAAATTGAATTACCCGTCAAGCTTGTATTTTCACCATACCCATCACGCGCGCCAGCTTGTCCGCATAGTCCGGGTCGGTTGCGTACCCGGCATTTTGCATGGCCTGCGCCATTCCGGCCACGTCGCCGCCTTGCTGCAACACGCCGGCGTAGCGCGGGTTATTGCCGATCAGGCTGGCGTAATCCTGAAACGCCTCGGTGTAAGACGAATAGGCGCGGAATTTTTCAATCTGTTTATGCGCGATGCCGTTTTTATATTCGGTGGTCATCACTTCGGCCACCTTGCCGTCCCAACCACCGCTGGCCTTGATGCCGAACAGGTTGAAGCTGTTGCTGCCGTCGGCCATGCGGATTTCGCGTTTGCCCCAGCCGCTTTCCAGCGCGGCTTGCCCGAGCATCAGTTGCGGCGGCACACCGCTTGCCTGGCTGGCCTGCACGGCAAACGGCAACATGCGGTCCACAAAACCCTGCTGGGCGTTCTCGCTATACGCGGACGGCAGGGCGCTGATCGAGGGTTGCGCGCCGATTCTCTGCCCGCTGTTCACCGCTTCCGTCAACTGCCCCCTGAGTTGCTTGACCATGATGTCGGCCAAGCCCACACCGCGACTGGACATGCTTTGCACCAACTGCTGATCCAGCATGCCGGTGAACATCCGGGTTTGCTCGCTATCGAACATGCCTTCCTGCGGCGTGGCTTCGCGCATGCTCTTCAGCATCATGTTGAGAAACACCGACTCGAACTGCTGCGCCGCCGCCTTGAGCGCCTGATCCGGCGAATGCTTGGCCTGCGCGCGCAACTGCTCCAGGCTCTGCGTATCGAGAGCCAGTTTTGCGGAGATGTCCAGCGGGTTGGCCATCAAATAATCTCCAGCTCGGCGCGCAGCGCCCCGGATGATTTCATCGCCTGCAAAATCGCCAGCAAGTCCTGCGGGGTCGCGCCTATCGAATTCAGCGCCTTGACCACGTCGCTCAGCGAGGTGCCTTTGGATAACTGCACCAGGCCGCCCTGGTCGGATTTAATATCAATATTAGCGTTGTCGGTTTGCACGGTTTGCCCCGGCGATAGCGGTGCCGGTTGGCTCACGGTGCTGTCGGAGCTGATGACTACGGTCAGGTTGCCGTGCGCCACGGCGCAACTATCCAGGGTCACGGCCTGATTCATCACCACCGACCCGGTACGCGCATTGATGATGACCTTGGCGATACCCTGCGCCGGGCTGACTTCCAGATTTTCGATTTTCGATATGAAAGCGACGCGCTCATTGCCTCCCGGGGCGCGCACCTGGATGACCCGGCCATCCAGCGCCGCAGCCAGATCCGGCTCAATCTTCGTGTTAATCACCTCGACGATCCGCGCGGCGGTCGTAAAGTCGGTGGTTCTCAATTCCAGATGGATGAACCCGCCTTGCCCTAACAGCGTCGGCACGGCGCGTTCCACCGTGGCGCCGGCCGGCAGACGGCCAACGCTCAAATGATTCACCTGCACCGAAGAACCCCCCGAGGAAGCGCCCACTCCGCCCACCAGCACGTTGCCCTGCGCCATCGCGTACACCTGGCCATCGGCGCCCTTCAACGGTGTCATCAACAAGGTTCCGCCGCGCAGGCTCTTGGCATTGCCGATCGACGAAGCCGTCACATCGATGGTTTGTCCGGGCTTGGAAAACGGCGGCAACGTGGCCGTCACCATCACCGCCGCCACATTCTTGAGTTGCAAACTGGTGCCTTGCGGCAGGTTGATGCCCATCTGCGACAGCATGCTGATGATGCTTTGCACCGTGAACGGCGTCTGCGTGGTCTGGTCGCCGCTGCCATCCAAGCCAACCACAATGCCGTAGCCAAGCAACTGGTTATCGCGCACGCCCTGGATCGTGGCCATGTCTTTGATGCGATCCGCGTGCGCTGCGCTGCTACAGAAGACAGAGGACAGAAGACAGATAACAGAGGTCAGAAGACAGAGGACAGAGGACAGAGGACGGATGCGTTGTCCGCTGCGCGGGTTTTGTTTTGTGTCGGGCGAAGCCCGACCTACAAAGGCGCGGCGAAGCCGCACAAGACCTCTGTCCTCTGTCTTCTGTCTTCTGTCCTCTGTCCTCATATCCTCATGTCCTTTGATGTCAGTCCGTAGGTCGGGTTAGCGCAGCGTAACCCGACATTCGCCGGCGGCTTGTCGGGTTACGACGCAAGAAGCCGCGTCTAACCCGACCTACAAAGGCTGTCCCCTGTCCCCTGATGTCAGAACGGCAACACCGACATGAAGAACCGCCCCAGTATTCCCAACGACTGCGCGTCTTTGATAACCTCGCTCATCGCGCCTGCGCTCTTGTATTCAAGACGCGCATCGGCAACCTGGGTGGATTGTACGGCGTTAAGGTTGGAGATTGTAATCGGATTTACCACGCCAGAGAACCGGATAAATTCATCGCTATTATTCAGGGCAACCTGTTTCTCGCCGCTGACCTGCAAATTCCCGTTAGCCAGCACGTCGATCACCGTCACGGTAATCGTGCCGGTCATGTTCGCGCTTGCCGCACCTGATCCCGTGGTAGTTGCGCTATTGTCGCTGCTGCCGGTAACGGAAAAAGCCTTGAGCAACACTTTGGCGAGCGCGCCGACGGTCACGCCGGGCGTATTGACAGTGGCGCTGTTGGCGAAGGTGGAACCGCTATTGGACTTGCGGTCGCCGGTAACCTTTTCCACGATATTGATGGTCAGAATGTCGCCGATATTGCGCGCGCGCTTGTCCTCGAACAAGGGGCGCTCATTGATCCCGGCATGGAAAATCGCCCCATCCGCCGGAGGAAGCACTTTGCGCTCGACCGGTTTAACGGTCATCGGCTGATAGACATTGGTCGGCGGATTGCTGACGCAGCCGGTTAAACCCGGCAACAACCCGATCAAGCCCAACCCGGTCAAAAAAATTCTTCTGAATAACATCAACCCCACCCCCGCAGGTTTGAGGCCTGCCCTTTATCCAAAATTAAATCTGCGACAAACGCTGCAACATCTGATCCGAAGTTGAAATAGCCTTGGAATTGATCTCGTAAGCGCGCTGCGTCTGGATCATGTTCACCAGCTCTTCCACCACGTTTACATTAGAGGTTTCCACATAACTTTGGTTCAACAACCCCGAGCCATTGGTGCCCGGCACATTGGTGCTCGGCGTGCCGCTCGACGCGGTTTCCTGATACAGGTTTTCGCCCTGACTTTGCAAGCCCGCCGGATTGATAAAGGTTGCCAGTTGCAAGCTGCCCACCTGCACCGGCGCGGCCACGCCAGGCTGGGTGACGGTGATGACCCCGTCACGCCCGATGGTCACAGTAAGGGAATTCGCCGGTATGGTAATCGCAGGCTGAATCGGAAAGCCGCTGGAAGTCACCACCTGACCCTGGCTATCGGTCTGAAACGAGCCGTCGCGGGTGTAGGAAGTCGATCCGTCCGGCATCAGAATCTGAAAGAAACCGGCACCCTGAATCGCCACATCCAACTGGTTGCCAGTCAGTTGCAAATTTCCCTGGGTATGAATCCGCTCGACAGCGATCGGGCGCACCCCGGTGCCGAGCTGCAAGCCCGATGGAATCTGGGTTTGCTGGGAAGATTGCGCGCCCGGCTGGCGGATGGTCTGATACAGCAAATCCTCGAACACCGCGCGCGAGCGCTTGAAACCGCTGGTGCTGACATTCGCCAGGTTATTGGCGATCACATCCATCTGGGTCTGCTGCGCATCCAGGCCGGTTTTGGAAATCCATAGAGAACGTATCATGCTTGCTTTCCTTTCAATTAGTAACCGAGCTGTAGGAGCGCGATTCATCGCGCGATAGCTTCTGCGTCATATCCATCCAATCGCGCAATAAATTGCGCTCCTACAACGACGCTTTCCCCTGATGAATTTTCATGGTTCAATCACTTAACCGGTGAGACTCATAATCTGGCTGGCCTGCCTTGCATTGTTATCCGCGCTTTGCAGCATTTTCATCTGCATGTCGAATTTGCGCGCCAGCGAAATCATGCTCACAATCGCTTCCACGGTATTCACGTTGCTGCCTTCCAGGCTGCGCGGCACCACGCTCACGGCGGCATCCGGATCGGCTGTCGCGCCATCCTTCAGGCGAAACAAACCGTCGTCGCCGCGCGCCAGTTGCTCCGGCGGCGGGTTGACCAGCTTCAGCCTGCCCACCACAATTATTGACGTTGCCTGTCCGCCGCTGGGCACAGTCGAAATAGTGCCATCCTTGGCGATGGTCACTTCGGTGTCGGGCGGAATGGTAATCTCGCCGCCGTCGCCCACCACATTCAAGCCGATACGGTTTTGCAGCACGCCATTGGGCGCGATTTGAAGGCTGCCGTTGCGCGTGTAGGCCTCTTTGCCGTCCGGCCCCAGCACCGCAAGCCAGCCCTCACCGGTCACCGCCACATCCAGATCGCGTCCGGTTTGCTGGAGCACACCGGGCGCAAAATCCGCACCCGGTGTGGAATCCACCACGAACGTGCGGGTCGGCAAACCTTCGCCCCTCAGCGGCACGGCGCGGAATGTATTGAGCACGGCGCGGAATCCGGGCGTGTTGACATTCGCCAGATTCTCCGACACCGCCGCCTGCTGTTGCAGCACCTGCGAAGCGCCGGTCATGGCGGTGTAGATCAATCTGTCCATGGTTTTCTCCTCATTTGGTGAGACGGTAGGGTGGG
>JAUYJO010000192.1 GCA_030700315.1 Gallionella sp. | reverse complement strand
GAAGAAGGCCACGGTGCTGGCCATCGACGCGCTGCCGCGCCAGCTTTCCCGCGCGCAGAAGATGGACGCGTTGACCTCGCAGGCCGGCGTCGCCGGTTATCGCGCCGTCATCGAGGCCGCCAATGCCTTTGGCCGCTTCTTCAACGGCCAGATCACCGCCGCGGGCAAGGTTCCGCCGGCCAAGGTGTTCATCGCCGGCGCCGGAGTGGCCGGCCTCGCCGCGATCGGCACCGCAGCCGGTCTGGGCGCCATCGTGCGCGCCAACGACACCCGCGCAGAAGTGGCCGACCAGGTCAAGTCCTTGGGCGGCGAATTCGTCAAGGTCGAGTATGAGGAGGAAGGTTCCGGTGGCGGTGGCTATGCCAAGGTGATGAGTGAGGGCTTCCAGCAGGCCCAGCGCGAGATGTACGCCAAGCAGGCCAAGGAAGTGGACATCATCATCACCACCGCGCTGATCCCCGGCAAGCCTGCACCAAAACTCATCACCGCCGAGATGGTGCAGTCCATGAAGCCGGGCAGCGTTATCGTCGACATGGCGGCCGAGCGGGGCGGCAACTGCGAGCTGACCGAGCCGGGTCAGGCGGTAGTGAAGCATGGCGTGACCATCGTCGGTTACACCGATCTGAACTCGCGTCTGGCCAAGCAGTCCTCCACGCTGTATGCGACCAACCTGTTCCGTCTGGCCGAGGAACTGTGCAAGACCAAGGACGGCATCATCAACGTCAACATGGAAGAAGACGACGCCATCCGCGGCCTGACGGTCATCAAGGAAGGCAACATCACCTGGCCGGCGCCCGCACCGAAACTTCCACCGGCGCCGGCCAAACCGGCTGCTGCAAAAGCGGCTGCGCCCACCGCCAAGGGACACGGCCACGGCGGTAGCAGCGAGCCGATGGCCGGCGGCAAACTGGCGATCATGTTCGGTGTCGCCGCCGTGCTGTTCCTGTTCATCGGTGCCTATGCTCCGGCAGCATTCCTCGGGCACTTCACCGTGTTCGTGCTGGCCTGCTTCATCGGCTACATGGTGGTATGGAACGTCACTCCCGCCCTGCATACGCCGCTGATGAGCGTGACCAATGCGATCAGCAGCATCATCGCCATCGGCGCGCTGGTGCAGATCGCGCCGCCGGTCATGGGCGGCATCGACCGCCCCGACACCTGGATACTGGGACTTGCCGTGGCAGGCATCGCGCTTACCGCAGTCAATATGTTCGGTGGCTTCGCCGTCACCCAGCGCATGCTGGCGATGTTCCGCAAATAAGGCCGTAACAACACTACAAGGTAATCAATTATGTCTGAAAGTTTAGTAACCGTTTTTTATATCGGCGCGACGATACTTTTCATCCTCAGCCTCGGCGGGCTCTCCCATCCGGAGACTTCGCGGCGCGGCAATCTCTACGGCATGATCGGCATGGCACTTGCCGTGCTGGCGACCATACTGGGACCGCGCGTCACGATGGCTGGCGTTCCGTGGATCATCGTCGCCATGGTGGTCGGCGGCAGCATCGGCATCTATGCCGCCCGCGTGGTGAAGATGACGCAAATGCCGGAACTGGTCGCGTTGATGCACAGCCTGGTCGGCCTGGCCGCCTGCCTGGTCGGATTCGCAAATTACATCGACCCGGCGGCAGCCTCCGGTCTGACCAGCACCGAGAAACACATCCACGAGATGGAAATCTACGTCGGCATCCTGATCGGTGCGGTGACTTTCTCCGGCTCTATCATCGCCTTCGGCAAACTGTCCGGCAAGATCGGCGGCAAGCCCCTGCTGCTGCCCGCGCGCCACTGGATGAACCTCCTCGGCCTGCTGGTCGTCATTTATTTCGGCTGGCATTTCCTGCACACCGAAACGGTGGGCGCTGGCATGGTCGGGCTGACCGTAATGACGGTGATCGCGCTGCTGTTCGGCATCCATATGGTGATGGCGATTGGCGGCGCCGACATGCCGGTGGTGGTGTCGATGCTGAACAGCTACTCCGGCTGGGCGGCGGCGGCGACCGGCTTCATGCTGTCGAATGACCTGCTGATCGTCACCGGTGCGCTGGTGGGCTCCTCCGGCGCGATTCTCTCCTACATCATGTGCCGGGCGATGAACCGCAACTTCATCAGCGTCATCGCGGGCGGCTTCGGCACCGGCGGCGGCACCGTGGCTGTAGCCAGCGGCGACGCACAGCCGGTCGGCGAAGTGGTGCCGATCAGTGCGGTCGAGACCGCAGAACTGCTGCGCGAAGCCAGAAACGTGATCATCGTGCCGGGCTACGGCATGGCGGTGGCGCAGGCACAGCACACGGTCTGCGAGATCACCAAGCTGCTGCGCGAAAAAGGTATCAACGTGCGCTTCGGCATCCACCCGGTCGCCGGCCGCATGCCCGGCCACATGAATGTGCTGCTCGCCGAAGCCAAGGTGCCCTACGACATCGTGTTCGAAATGGATGAACTCAACGAGGACTTCCCCGACACCGATGTCGCGATGGTCATCGGCGCCAACGACATCGTCAACCCGGCCGCGCAGGACGACCCGAACAGCCCGATCGCCGGGATGCCGGTGCTGGAAGTCTGGAAAGCCAAGACCTCCATCGTGATGAAACGCAGCATGGCCTCCGGCTACGCGGGTGTGGACAATCCGCTGTTCTACAAGGAAAACAACCGCATGCTGTTCGGCGATGCCAAGAAGATGCTGGACGAAGTGTTTATCGCGCTAAAGTCGTAACGAAGCGGAGTTTTGTGGCAGGATAACGCCCGCGCAAGCGGGCGTTATCCTTTGATGTATTTACGTGAAACGACACAAATTGAAACCCCAAACCCCCTCCAGCTCCCCCTTGTCAGGGGGAGAGCCTAGCCTCCTCCCCTGACAAGGGGAGGCCGGGAGGGGTTTGGGGTAAAACGCGGAGCAATCGTACGAAATATTTCACTGTCAGGGGCGGCTCTTTCCATACCCGTTAGAATTACAAACTTGAGTTAAATTACTCCCGGCAAAGCCGGGGGCTTATTGGGTGAGCCCCTCAAAGGGGCTGATAAAACCGTGAGCCGCCTGAAGGCGGCTGGTTCTCACTCCTTCCCCCTTCCAGGGGGAAGGGACTGGCGTTGTGACCATTTTCAAGCATACTACTTTGACCTCTGAGTAGTTACCTTTGCTCTTTTATGACAGCCGGAACGGTCAAACCTAACGGAGTCCCCCGGCATAGCCGGGGGTTTACCTAACTGAATTACACAACACCCAACTCATGCCCTATATCAGCCTCGACCCATCCACCAACCAATTGCTTCAGACCCACGCCAGTTGGGACAGCAACCGTCTGGAACAGGCGCTGGAAAAAACCCGCCTCGCCCAACAAGCCTGGGCACAATCAACCTTTGCACAGCGCGCAGAAGTGCTGCGCAATGCGGCAATGCAGTTGCGCGCGCAGCGCGACCAGTATGCGGCTCTCATTACGCAAGAAATGGGAAAGCCGCTGCGCGAAGCCCGCGCCGAAGTCGAAAAGTGCATCACTGTCTGCGACTACTATGCGCAACATGGCGAGGAATTCATGCGCGCCGAGCCGGTGGCAACAGAGGCCCACAAAAGCCATGTCGCCTATTACCCGCTCGGCGTGGTACTGGCCGTCATGCCGTGGAATTTTCCGTTCTGGCAGGCGTTCCGCGCCGCCGCCCCGGCGCTGATGGCGGGCAACGCGCTGCTGCTGAAACACGCGCCGAATGTGCCGCAGTGCGCGCTGGCCATCGAGGCCATTTTCCGCGATTGCGGATTGCCGGACGGCGTGTTTACCAATCTGATAATCGAAGTCGAACAGGTCGCCGAGGTCATCGCCAGCCCGCATGTGCATGCGGTCACGCTCACCGGCTCGGAAGCCGCCGGGCGCAAGGTCGCGGCGTGCGCCGGGCAGCACCTGAAAAAATGCGTGCTGGAACTGGGCGGCTCCGATCCGTTCATCGTGCTGCACGACGCGGACATGGAATTGACCGTCAACATGGCGATGGCCTCGCGCTTCATGAATTGCGGGCAATCGTGCATCGCCGCCAAACGCTTCATCGTCGTGCCGCAGATCGCGGATGAATTCCTGCGCGAACTTAAAACCAGAGTGGAAGCGCTAAAAGTCGGCGACCCGATGGATGAAGCCACGCAAATCGGTCCGATGGCGCGCCTCGACCTGCGCGATGAATTGCATCGTCAAGTCAGCGATTCCATCGCGCAAGGCGCGGTGGCGGTGACCGGTTGCAAACCGGCGGAACGCGAAGGCTTTTTCTACCAACCCTCGATTCTGGATCATGTCACCGCCAACACCCGCGTTTACCACGAGGAACTGTTCGGCCCGGTGGCAACCCTCATTCGCGCCGCAAACGAAGCGGATGCGCTGCGTATCGCCAACGAAACCCGCTTCGGCCTCGGCTCGTCGATCTGGAGCAAAGACACGGCGCGCGCCGAACAACTGGCAACGCATATCCAGGCCGGCAGCACCTTCATCAACGGCATGGTCAAATCCGACCCAAGCCTGCCGTTCGGCGGCGTGAAGGCCTCGGGCTACGGGCGCGAGTTATCGAGACTGGGGATGCATGAATTTGTAAATGCAAAAACGCTGTGGATTCGGTAGATGCGCGTGTCGTTTCGTAGGGCGGATGCAAAGTACGTGTGCCCCGGCACCGGTGAGGCCGCAGGCCGTTATCCGCCGAATGGAAGCTGTGCGAGAAACCAGCATACGGCGGATAACGCTGCGCTCATCCGCCCTACCCGAATCAACACCTATTTGAAGTGAAAACTCTGTTCGCGGAATAACGTCAAACACGCATCCACCACCTGCGGGTCGAATTGGATGCCGCGCTGTTTGGTAATTTCATCCAGCGCCACATCGATCCCAAAACCGGGGCGGTATGGGCGGTGCGCCGAAATTGCCTCGACCACATCGGCCACGCTCAAGATGCGCGCTTCGAGCATGATGTCCCCGCCCTTGAGCCCGAGCGGATAGCCGGAGCCGTCGAGGCGTTCATGGTGTTGCAGCACCATCAGCGCGATCGGCCAGGGGAAGTCGATATCCTTGAGGATTTCATAACCTGCATGCGGGTGTATCTTGATCAAGCTGTATTCTATTTCGCTGATCCGACCCGGCTTGCTGAGTATTTCGGCCGGAGTCTGGATTTTCCCCAAGTCATGCACTATCCCGGCAAGATGGATGCCATGCACCCGATCATCCGGCAACCCCATTTGCCCGGCAATCGCTGCGGCCAGGCTGGCCACCCTGGCCTGATGGCCGGCGGTGTAAGGGTCGCGCATTTCCACGATGGTGGCGATCGCCTGCACGGTATCTTCCAGGCTCTTGCGCAGTTGCGCCAGATGCTGCTGGCTTTGCTCCATGGCAAGATCGCGTTCCCGGCGGATATGCAGCGCGCGCACGCCAAACGCCAGATCTCCGGCCATTTCTTCCAGGCGTTCTATTTCGGTGGGGGTGAAGGTATTGATTTCTCCGGCATACACGGTGAGCACGCCAAATATCTCGCCATTGGCCAGCGGCAGCGCAATGCTGGACGCGTAACCGCGTTCCAGCGCCGCAGCACGCCATGGCCGATGGCGCGGGTCGCTGAAAAAATCCTGGCACAACTGCGTGGTGCCGCTGCGGATAGCGCGACCTGTCGGCCCCATGCCGCGCTCGCTCTCCGCCCAGGTAACATTGATGATATCCAGATAACCCTCGTCATAACCGGCGCTCGCCACGACTTTTATCGATTTGTTTTCATCGTATTGCTTATAGCCCACCCAGGCCATCCGATAGCCGCCTTGCTCCACGATGCTCTTGCAGACCACACGCAACAATTCTTCCTCATCCGTCGCACGCGTCAGGCTGCGGTTCACCGCACTCAATGTGGCGAGGGCGCGATTGGAATGCTGAATGGCGACTTCTGCCCGCCGGTTTTTCAAGGCCTGCCCGATCTGGATAGCGATAGATTGAACCAGCTCGCGCTCCTCGTCGAGAAAAGGCGATGCACCGTCCCTGCCCGCGTCGCCAAAGTAAAACACTTCGATCTGGCCAGGCTCCGCGTCGGCCATCTGAATGGCCGCCGCCAGCTTCCATTCCGACTCGCGAAAATTTTCCGACTCGAAAACCTGCCCGCCCAGACGGATGCGCGCGCAAGCGTGCTGCGGGTCGAACCAGGCGGCCGGCATACGCCGGGCGCAGGCGTCGAGCATCTGCTCCGTACTCCATTCTTTGTTCAGCAACAGGCTGGTGATGTCGCGCAGGCATTCGGCTTCCTTGATCCGTTCACCCACGTCGCGTATATGGCGTGCCAGTGCCTCTTCCACCCGCTTGCGCCCGGTGATGTCGCGCACGATACCGATGGCGTGCCACTGGCCGTTCAATTGGGTCGAGGAGAGCGACAATTCGATCGGGAATTTCTCACCGCCTTTGCGCAACGCAACGAACTCGACCATCTTGCCGACTATCGACCCCTCGCCGCTCCGGCTAAAGTGCTGGAAACCCTGTGCAAAAGCGGCTCGCGCCGCGAGAGGCGCAAGCAGCGCATGCAGATCCTGCCCCATCGCCTCTGCGGCGCTATAGCCGAAAACCCGCTCCGCCGCCGCGTTCCAGAATGAGATGCGCTGTTCTGGGTCCATCATGATGATGGCATCCTGCGCCGCTTCGCTGATCTTGCGGAATTTCTCCTCGGCCTCGCGGCGGCGCAGCTCTTCCTGCTTTTCCGCCAGCACATGCCGCACCGCCGCAGGCAGGCGGGCCATGCGATCCTTGAGGATGTAATCCCTGGCACCTGCCGTCAATAATTCAACGGCCATCTCTTCGCCGATGGCGCCGGTGACCATGATGACCGGAATGCCGGGATCAACCCGTTGCACGTAATCGAGCGCGGCGCGACCGCTATAGGATGGCAGGTTGTAATCGGCCAGGATGATGTCGGGCTTGAAATCGTCCAGCGCGCGTTCGAAGGCCAAGCGCGTGTCGACACGCAAGGCGGTGAATCCCATCCCATCCCGGCGCAGGTTGTGTTCCAGCAACTCCGCGTCGGAGGGGGTATCCTCCAGCAACAGGATTTTGAGCTCGCCCACCGCCTATTTGCCTACGACGGGAGGATGGTTATACAGCAGCCAGTACATGCCGAGCTCGGCCACCGTCCTGGCAAAAGCATCGAACTCCACCGGTTTGCTGATATAGCTGTTCACCCCCAGTTTATAGCTCTCTGCGACATCACGATCCTCCTGGGAAGAAGTCAGAACCACCACCGGAATTGCCCGGGTGCGGGCATCGTCCTTGATAACGCGCAATACTTCCATCCCATCCACCTTGGGCAGGCGCAGGTCGAGCAACACCAAGCGCGGCGGCGCGCAGTCGCTGCGCCCCGAGTACTCGCCGCGCGCAAACAGAAAATCCAGCGCCTCGGCACCATCCTTGACCCAAACCAGATTGTTGGCCAGATTGTTTTTCTTGAGCGTGCGCATGGCCAGCTCGGCATCGGTGGCATTGTCCTCTACCAGAAGAATTTCCACGAGTTGGCTTATATTGTTCATTCTAATTTCTCCTTGTATCGATCGCGTAGCGGCAATATATATCCCCTCCCCCTTGCAGGGGGAGGGTTAGGGAGGGGGTAGAAAGATACTTTGCGATGATTCCACCCTCACACCCCCATCCTAACCTTCCCCCTGCAAGGGGGAAGGGACTGGCGTTGTGGCTGTTTTCTAGCATACTACTTCGACCTGAGTAGTTACCGGAATCGAAAAATAAAAGGTCGCGCCCTTGCCGACTTCGCCCTCGGCACGGATTGTACCGCCATGGCGGAGAATAATGCGCCTGGCGATAGCCAAGCCGATACCGGTTCCCTCGAATTCTTCGGCACTGTGCAGACGCTGAAATACCCCGAACAGCCTATCCACATACTGCATATCGAACCCTGCACCATCATCTTTTACATAATAAACCGCCTTGCCTGCCTCGATTTTGCCACCAATTTCAATGTGCGCCTCATCGTTCTTGCCGGTGAATTTGATGGCATTGGTGAGCAGATTTTCGAACACCTGATGCATCATGGCACGGTCGCCTTGCACGTTGGGCAACTTGCCCAGGTTGATGTGCAGCTTGCGCCCGGCCACCAGCGGTTCGAGCTCACCGATCACCGCGCGCGCCACCCCTTCCATGTCTATTTCGGAAAGCGACATTCCAGTACGACCGGCACGCGAAAAATGCAGGATGTCATCGATCAGGTGCGCCATGCGGTCGGTATTGTCGCGCACCACATTCAGCAGCCGTTTGCCTTCATCGTCCAGCTTGTTCTCGTAATCCTCCAGCAGCATCCGCGAGAACCCGTCGATGGCGCGCAACGGCGTGCGCAAATCATGCGAAACCGAATAGGAAAAAGCCTCCAGCTCCTTGTTGGCGGTTTGCAGTTCGGCAGTGCGCGTGGCCACGCGTTGTTCCAGCTCACTATTTAGCTGGCGGAATTTTCCCTCGATATGTTCTCGTTGGACGATCTCGCCGATCAGTTTCGCGGCGACACGCAAGCGATTCTTGGCCAGTTCGATGATAAACGGCGGGCGTGATTGGTAAGTTTCCGCCTCGCGGCGCAGTTCTTCGACGCTGACACCGTACTTGGCCGCCAGCTCTTGCAGCTTGGCGGTATCCTTCGGCGGATCGCCGTAGCCAATATTGATGCTGCCGACGATTTCATCGCCGGCGTGAATTGGCAACGCATAAAGATGGATGCCGCCAGCGCACTCGATGTCTGCCGGCTGGCCGGTTTCGATGGACTTGAGGGATGCCTCGTTCCAGCACGATTCATGGCACAGCCATTTGCCGCTGCACAATGCCTCGCGGTTATCCGGCGTACCACAAAGCTGGCGCGAAGCCATATCCATGAACTTGCACCAGCCCGACGCGAAAATGCCGAGTGCGTAGTCGCCGTTCTTCTCATAAACCGCCGAGGATGTCCCCAGCAGGTGCATGTAGAACCCGACAATATCGGCCAGCATTTCATGACCAACGGCACCGAGAATGACGCGTGACGTGTTCAACGGAGTCAGGTCGCCATAAGCCTGCCCGACTGTGGCCAGCGGCATTGCTGCGGGTTGCTCGGTCAGCATCCACTCGATCTGCCGGAGCATCGTCTCTGCCCGCTTGCGTTCGGTGATGTCGCGTGCCGCGGCAAACACGCCCAGGATATTCCCGGCCTCGTCGCGATAGAGCGTAGCGTTATACAGCACGTCGATCAGGTGCCCTGCCCGGTGGCGGATGGTGAGCGGATAATCGCGCACGAGGCCTTGGTCAAAAACTTGCCGGTATCCGGTGCGCGCCTTTTCCGGCTCGGTGAAGTAGTCGGCGAAATCGGTTCCGATAAGTTCGCTCCGCAAGAAACCGGTGGCCTCCTCGGTGGCCTTGTTGACGTCGGTGATCTTGCCCTCTGCGCTGATGGTCACCAGGGGATCGAGGCTGGCCTCGATCAGGCTGCGCGCATACAGCGACGCGATACGCAATTTTTCTTCCGCTTGCTTGCGGGAAGTGAGGTCGACAAAAGTCGCCAGAAAATCTTCCCCGAGCGTGACGCCGGAGATTTCCATGGTGCGAACGTCGCCATTCTTGCTGGTCACGTTATATTCGACCGGCTGAATGTCCTGCCCCGATTCTGCGGCAGCCTGGACTGCGGTATCCCAGGTTGCCAGTACCCAGCGGCGATAGTCCGCGTCGGGATAGGCGAGCTGCCACCATTCTCCGAGAGTCGGAATATCCTCGCGCGTGTAGCCGAAAACCTGCGCGAAGCGGTCGTTGAAATCCTGGATGACACCGCCTTTTGCAACGTAGCACAGCGGAATCGGCGCGACTTTCACGAGCCTGCGAAATCGTGCTTCGCTTGAACGCAATGCTTCTTCCGCCTGGCGCTTTTCCAGCAATTGCGAAATCTGAATGGAAACCGATTGGATCAGGGTGTGTTCCTCGTCAAGGAAAGGCGACTTTCCGCCCGCAGCGCCCCCGCCAAAATAAAACACCTCGATAAGGCCGGGCTCCATGCCGGGCATGGAAATGACCGCTTCCAGCTTTGCTTCGGCTTCATGAAAATTGGCGGACTCGTATGATTTTTCGCCCAGGCGGATGCGCGCACAAGTATGCGCCGGCTCCAGCCAGCCAGCCGGAATGCGCCGGGCACAGGCATCGAGTACCTGCTCCACGCTCATCTCTCTATCAAGCAACAAATCAGTGATGTCACGCAGGCATCCGATTTCCTTGATGCGCTCGCCCAGGTCACGGATATGCAGCGCCAACGCCGCCTCCGCCTTGTTGCGCCCGGTCACATCGCGCGCGGCTGCGAACACACCCAGCACTTCCCCGGCTTCATTGCGATAGACGCTGGCGTTATATAGCACGTTGGTGAGGTGGCCGTCGGCATGGCGGATAGACAGCGAGTAATCGGTAACCGAACCATTCAGGAATGCTTGCTGATAGCCTGCCCTTGCCTTGCCGGGCTCGGTAAAGTAATCGGAAAAATCCGTCCCGATCAGTTCGCTGCGGCTCCTGCCGGTGACTTGCTCGGTCGCATGGTTGACATCGGTTATTTTCCCCGCCGCGCTGATGGTCACCAGCGGGTCCAGGCTGGCCTCGATCAGGCTGCGCGCATAACCCGATGCCATACGTAACTCGGCGGTCAATTCACCGGCGATGCGCGCCGCATTGCGCCGCGTATTCAGGTAAGACAGCATCAGCAACAACAACAGGATGCTCAAGCCCGTGCCGCCTGCGAGGATCATCCATACCTGGCCGTAAGCGGCGCCGGATACGCTGCCTTCCATCTGCTCAAAATGCAGCGTCCATATACGCCCGTTGAAATCCATGCGCTGCTCGCGGGTGAAAAGCACGGATGCCGGAAAAGACGGTTTTTGGCCTGCCGCGCTGTGGTAGAGCAGGCTGTCCGCGCCACTGGAGCGGGCATCATAAACCTGCAAGTGCAGATGCCGCATTCTCGGGTTATCCCATCCCTTGAGTATGCCTTGCAGCAAATCACCCATGCGGAACGGGCTATATACCCAGCCACGCAAGGCGGCACGGCGTTGCGCCAACGTTTCGAGCGGCATCTGCTTGCGGTACACCGGCGCATACATCAGCGTACCGGCCTGCACATCCTTGCCCGTTTCCTGCACCAGCTCAACCTTGCCGGACAGGGAAACCGTGTTTTCGTCGCGCGCCTGTTCCATCGCCGCACGGCGCACTGGCTCGGCGTACATGTCGTAACCAAAGGCGCGCAGGTTGCGGTCTCTGAATGGCTCCAGATAGATAATCGAGGAATACACCTCGCGCCCGCCTGCCGGGCGCACGGTATAGCCTGGAAATCCTTGACTGCGGATTTCCGCGATGTGTTCGGTTAAGCGATCCTTCGGTATCAGCAGGGAAAAGCCTAATCCCTGAATGCCATTGAAGTGCTGGTCAATTTCCACACGTTCGGCATAGGTACGCCATTCATCGCGTTCGACGCGATCCGCAGCGTCGAATAACGCTGCACCACCCAGCAGCACCAGCTTGTGCGCCTGCAAACGCTCCTCGATCTTGATCTGTATTTCATGGCAGTCAAAAGCAAATTGGCGCTGTGCCTCCTCGTCTATATCCGATTTGACGGCATAGCCCGCATACCCGGTGACCAACAACCCGGCCAGCAACAACAGCCAGGCGGCTTTATAGCGCTTGGGGGCAAACTGCCTGTCAGGCACGGCAACCTCGGCTGGCTGGGTTTATCCCAGATAATCCATTTGGACGTAGGTCGGGCTTCAGCCCGACATGCCTGTCCTGAGCCTGCCGAAGCGGTCGGGTTAAAACCCGACCTACAACCCATTGATTTTTCAATGCCTCAAGAGCTAATGAACTATCTGGGTTTATCAGAAACATCGTTTGATTGCCTCCTGTTTCTGTACGCAACATGATGAGCGGCCTCTACAGAATTCTACTCACTTATCGGGAGCCGCGTGTAGCGTGAAATAAATCGTGGCGCCCTCCCCTTGCTTGCTTTCCGCCCAGACCTGTCCGCCGTGCTTTGCAACGATGCGTTTGACAATGGCCAACCCTATCCCGGTTCCCTCGAACTCTTCGTCGCCATGCAGGCGCTGGAAAACGCCGAACAATTTGTTCGCATACCGCATGTCGAAGCCCACGCCGTTGTCCTTCACATAATATACATTCTCGCTTTCCTCAATCCTGCCGCCAACCTCGATCACAGCCGTCTCTTTTGCCCGGGTAAATTTGACGGAATTGGACAGCAGGCTGGCGAAAACCTGGCGGATCATCGGTTTGTCACCCTGCGCGGCAGGCATATCCTTGACTTCGAATCTCACCTTGCGCCCCGCGACCAGCGGCTCCAGCCCGGCAACGACCGCGCGCGCCAGCTCTTCCATGTCGATAGGGGAAGGTTCAATTTCCTTGCGCCCCACGTTCGAATACTCCAGCAGGTCGTCGATATAACGGCTGATCTCCATGGCATTTTTGCCGAGGGCGTTCAGGAGGCGCTTGCCTTCTTCGTTTAGCGCGCCCGAAAAATCCTCGAGCAGCATGTGGGAGTACCCGCTTATTCCCCTGAGCGGGGCACGCAGGACATGCGAGGCGGAATAGACAAAGGCCGACAGCTCGCTGTTGGTTGCCTCAAGTTGGGCGGTGTATTGCGCCAGTTTTTCGTTGAGTTTTTTTTGCGCCTCTTCCGCCTGCTTGCGCTCGGTAATATCCTGAACCGTTCCGATCATGCTGACCGGATCGCCCGCCCCATCAAAGTAGACCTGCGCCTGTTCGTGGACAAA
Source organism: Gallionella sp. (assembly GCA_030700315.1). Classification (GTDB taxonomy): domain Bacteria; phylum Pseudomonadota; class Gammaproteobacteria; order Burkholderiales; family Gallionellaceae; genus Gallionella. The sequence goes on along the minus strand of JAUYJO010000192.1, from coordinate 18,590 downwards.
GTGCTCCGACCCGTCCCAGTGGATAATGCGATGGTCGAGGCTATAGGGAATATGGTTGTGCAGCGCATCTTCCACGCCCTTTCGAACTGCCGGGCGATCGTCGGGATGGACGTAGTGAAGAAAGACTTCGTAGCCCGGCTCAAATTGCCGGGGCATCAAGCCAAAGATGCGATACATCTCGTCGGACCATTTCAGCTCATCGGAGACAAGGTTCCATTCCCAGTTCCCCAGGTGTGCAATCCGCTGAGCTTCCAGCAATTCCCTGTTGCGCTGTTCCACCAGATCTTCGAGATGATCCCGATGTTGCCTGATTTCATCTTCCAACCGTTTGCGCTCGGCTATTTCATGTTGCATCACCCTGAATACCCACAACAGCAGCAACAGGCTGGCAACCAATAAAGTGCCAAGCGTCAGCAAACTGCTGGAGCTGACGGTTGCGGCTATCCGTTGCCTCTCTTTCAGCAGGTCTTTTTCCCCGTTTCCAAGAGCGTCGAGCTTCTCCTCAATGCTGGCGGTCAGGGTATCGGCGCCACCGCCGAGCATCATCGCCGCCGCTTCCTTGGCGCCTTTTTCGCGCCGAATCTGTGCGGCTCTGTCCGACCATTCCATGCGCTGCACGACCAGCTTGTCCAGCACCGCCAGCCGCTCCTGCTGCACCGGATCGCCGGACGTCAACCGGTTCACCACGGCCAGTTGGGCGAGCATTGCGCCGCGGCTCAACTCCATTTCCGCCAACTGGCCGGCATCGCCGGTAATCAAAAAACCCCGGTTGTGTTGCAGAAAATCGCGCAGCGCCGCAGAAAACGATTCCAGGGCGATAATCACCTCGTAGGTATGCTCTACCGCTTGGTTGACCTTGTCTTTTTGCACGAAGTTGTAGGACGTTGCAGCAAATATGACCATCAGCGCAACCAAAGAGGTGGTCAGTCCGATGGCCAGCGATTTCCTGCGCAGGCGCACCATGAAACCGTGGCCCCGCATTGCCGCCAGGATGCCCACGGCAAGCAGCACGAAGCCTGCCACGGTATGCGCCGCAATGGCCGTGGTGTTGCCGATATGGGTGAGCGACATATCAGCAAACATATAGCCACCCAGCGGCAACAACGTGAATGCCGCCAAGGCAAAAGCAAACGCCTGAGAAATGCGCCAGAAACCCGCCTCCATCAGCAACAGCGCGCCGCCTGCCAATACAAAATTTGCCGCCGTAATGTTGGACATCCTGCCGGGATGGGACGTATATTCAGCCCCCGCCTGCTCGGTAAACAACAGTTGGTCAATGCCGGCATTCCAGCCTGAAGCATATTCGCCCAGCGTCACCAGCCCGATAAATATAACCAGCAGCGCAGCCGCCCGCCTGATCAGCAGAAGAACCGGTGGGATTTGCCGCAGGGTATGCAGATACAGGGAGGTTCCACACAACACAAAAGCGGTAGCCGTGTTAGCCTTCATTCTGACCAGCCCCGGCAACATCTGCCGGAACACCTCGATGTCCCATGCCCAGCCGACCAGGACAATCAGGCCAAGCGACAGGGTTAAAATGGCGGCGATTTCCACCCAGCCACGCCGCTCTTCTGCATGGAATGGATGTGCTGCGGGAATTTCTGGAGCCTCATGCATAGGGTATTTCCTAAGCCAGGGTCAAATGGCCTCCGGCAAAACCGGGGTGCTTTTTAATCCTAACGGTCATGGCAGTAGCCACCCCTGATGATGAACCAATGTAGGGGCGCAATTTATTGCGCCCAAGGGCGCGATGAATCGCGCCGCTACGCGAAGCGGTAATCCTGCTCGCGGAATAACGCCAGGCATGCCTCCACCACTTGCGGGTCGTAAAGGGTTCCACTGTTTCTGGTGATTTCCTCGAGCGCCACCTCGGTTCCCATGCCGGGACGGTACGGGCGGTGTGCCGAAATTGCCTCGACCACATCCGCCACGCACAAGATGCGCGCTTCGAGCATGATGGCCTCGCCCTTGAGCCCTTGCGGGTAGCCGGAACCATCGAGACGCTCATGATGTTGCAGCACCATCTGCGCGATTGGCCAGGGGAAATCGATGTCCTTCAAAATATCGTAGCCTGCTTGCGGGTGGGTCTTGATCAAACTGAATTCTATATCGAGCAGACGCCCTGGTTTGCTGAGAATTTCCGCCGGAATCTGGATCTTGCCCAGGTCATGCACCACGCCGGCGAGATGGATGGCATGCGCCCGCTCGTCTGGCAAGCCGATTTGCTTGGCAATGGCCGCGGCCAGATCGGCCACCCGTGCCTGATGTCCGGCGGTATAGGGATCGCGCATTTCGAGAATGGCGGCCATCGCCCGCACCGTGCCTTCCAGGTTGCTTTGCAACTGCAACAGTTGGCGCCGGTTTTGCTCCAGCGCCAAGTCGCGTTCATGGCGGATATGCAGGGAGCGCACGCCGAAAGCCAGGTCGCCGGCCATTTCCTCCAGCATATCCACTTCGGCAGGGGTGAAGGCATTCACCTCTTCCGCATAAACCGTGAGTACGCCGAACACTTCTTTGTCGGTTAACGGCAAGGCGATGCTGGACGCGTAACCGCGCTGGAGCGCTTCATCATGCCATGTCAAGTAAGCGGGATCATGGGCTATGTCCTGGCATAACTGCGTCGATCCGCTGCGGATGGCGCGCCCGCTCGGCACCATGCCGCGTTCGCTCTCCGCCCAAGTGAGCCGTATGCCATCGAGATAGCCCTCTTCGTGGCCGGCATGTGCCAGGATTTCGATGGGGCTGTTTGCATCATGTTGCTTATAGCCCACCCAGGCCATGCGATAGCCGCGCTGCTCGACGATGGCCTGGCAAATCGCCTGCAGCAGTTTATTCTCGTCGGTGGCGTACACCAGACTGCGGTTTACCTCGCTCAGCGCCGCCAGGGCGCGGTTGGCATGTTTGAGCGCAATTTCCGTCTGCAGGCGCTCATTCTCGGCACGGCGATGCTCGGTCACATTTTCCATGACATGCACGGAATAGGCATAAACACCCGACTCATCGCGAACGGCAAAAGCGCGTGTGCGATAAATGGCATCGCCGACGGCGACTTCTTCTTCCACTTGAGCTTCTTCTATTTCCTTGGCGCGCAGGCTACCCTCCGAGGGTGCGACAGCCTTGGGAAATATTTCGTAATAGGGTTGGCCGATGATCTTCTTGAAAGGTATTCCGGCGCGTTGCTGATAGGCCTTGTTGCAACGCAGGATGCGAAAATCTTTGTCGTGCAGGAACATCGGGTCCCTCATCGCATCCAGCGCATCCATCCATTCCTGGTACGACAGCTCGATTTTTTTGCGCGCCTGTTCCAGGTCTTCGAGCATAAACAGCAGCGCGCTGCGGTTCTCTTCCAGCTCCCGCGCGGCAAGCAACCGCCCCGCCTCACATTGTTCAATACGGGATTGCAGTGCGGCAATCGTGCGCTGCGCCGCCTGCAATTCCTGCCGCCATTTTTCCGTGCTATCGCTCATGGCCGTGCCCGGTCGGTATTCCCCGGAATATTCCCCAGTATATTTCCAGCCGCGATCCTGTTGTGCAATTCGGCGTTCTCGTCCGCCAGCTCTTTCATGCGCAGTTCGCGCCCGACGGTGAGCTTCTGGAAGCGCAGCAATTCATCGAGTTGCTGGAGCAGCTTTTCACGTGCGTGCCGCCGCGCGGCGGCCATGCGCAAATCCCGCCGGTACGAAATGCCCAGCGCCGCCAGCCCGATCAGCCAGATCGCGCCATAGGACGACAGCATGGTCCAACTGTGCTCGTCACGGTGCGAAAAAATAAGCTTCAGCGGAACCGACGAACCAATTCCGCCCCGGATATCGCCTATCTTGTAGCCCTGATGTGCATGGCACTTCAGGCATCCCTGGTCAACGACAAAAGGTTCCATCATTCTCAGATAAGGCTGCCCGTCGATTTCCTGTATTTCGCTGAACTCCTTGTTGCCCTGCTCGAAGCTTTTTAGTGCCTTGACTTCCCATGCATCAGGGGCATTCCCCGGATTGAGCGGATTGAGGCTGGTGATGCGGCTTTTGGTGCCGTAATCGTCTGGAAAGTCCGTTTGCATTTCGCGCAGCACATAAGCCGGGTTCATCAGCGTCAGCGCCTTGCCGGTGGTGGTGACCACATCGCGCTCGGGAACATTGAGATAAGGGTTGGGCGGGGTATGCGCGGTCGGGCTGACATAAACGCCGCCATGTGAATTCACCCATTTGCGGAAACCGATATCCTTCTGAATATTGGCGTGGGCGGTCACGGTGGCCATCTCCAGAACAATTTTCCTTTCTTCGGACAGGCTCCACAGCAGTGACCCGCCTATCAACCCTGTCCAGATTAACGCCACCAGGGCATATCTTTGCCCCCAGGAAACATGCAGATGTTCGGAATTATCCATTTTTCCAGTTCAATGCGGCTTGCTGAGGTCGCAGACGATGCCCGCATCCGCTTCGAGTATGAGCATCACTTCTTCGGCGGGCAGACGCAGCAACTCGCCGATTTCCGTGAAGTCGTCGGGCAAGGCGGCGTCGTCCCAGCCGTTGGCGGAGTGGCGCGCCACGTTGACCGCCAGAACCACATTGCGCACACGCGTCTGGTTTGAACGGGAGTCGTTCATCAACGTTATCAGCAATTGCGGCAAGCCCCATTGTTCGGCCAGTTCCCTTTGCAAATCGAACAGCATGAACCCCAGCACTTCCTGCTGGACATCGCGGCTGCGCAATGATTTGTCTTTCTGCTTGATGCGATGGATTTTCAGCATCGGCTCCGGAGCGAAACACCACATCAGGATTTCGGCAATGTCGTGCAGCAGCGCGGCAATGCGCACCTCTTCGTAACGCAAATCGCGCAACCGCACCGCCCAGTCCTTGGCATACCCGGAGGCGCGATGGGAGCGATGCACGACGCGCAACATCGGGGGGAGCGCCACAATATGCGACTTGAGCATATCCTCCACCAACAGGTCGCAGGGTACTTTATTGAAAAAAGAATCGATGCCGAGCATCATCAGGGCCTGCTCGACCTGGACCACTTCGGTGGTCTGGCTTTTGCGCTTGTTTTGCTGGAGGTAGCGCAACAGCTTCACGGTCATGATGGGATCGCGCGCGATGATCTCGGTGATGAAATAGGTATTCAGCTTGTTTTCATCCGCGCGCAGTTCGACCAGGTCGCGTGCGGTCTGTTTCAGGACAGGCAAATCCTCATGCGCGAGCACCGCAACCCAATGCTCCAACCCCCCTGTTTCCGGCATAACTCCCCCATCAATTTTGTCCGTCAATATACTAGCAATTTATGGGGTTGCACAGGTGATTTCAGAAAAATTGCGGGGGTGTTCGGGGGCGAATTGACCTCGCAGAGTTTCTTGTGCCCTGCGGGTATTCGCCCGTTTTTTGCGCGGAAGAATCCGCCGTTACAAAGATGGCCTTGCGGTCTCATTCCAATTCCCATTCAATAGGAAAATAGCAATACTCAGAGGCTGCTGCTTTTCTCCTTCCCCCTTGCAGGGGGAGGCTGGGATTAACCAGCGACTTGGCTGCGGTCTTTTGCAGCCTAGTCGAATGGCTAGTTGTTTCATCGAGGGGGTAGAACGGTGGGGTATAAAAGACACTTTGCGATGATTTCACCCTTCCACCCCCATCCTAACCTTCCCCCTTCCAGGGGGAAGGGACTGGCGTTGTGACTATGTCAAGCGTACCACTTCGAGCTGAGTAGTTGCTCCTATTGAAGAAAAAATGGAATCAGGTCGCCTCGACCGCCACCGCCAGCGTGCCGGTGCGCCCTCCCACTTCGCGCATCGCCACCTCGTGGCGCGGCAAGGCCCCGGCATCCAGCCCTTGCAGGTATTGCTGCAATGACACCAGCTCATAACCTTGCGCCCGCCAGCCTTGCAGCAATTGCTCGAATATCGGCAACAGTTTCCCGCCTTCCAGTTCGGCGTGCAGGGTAAAAACATGGCCGGTCGCCGATAGTTTTTCGCTAAGCTGCAAAATATGCTGCGCGATATTGTCCGGGGTGATGCCGTCACTGTTCAATAATTCGTCCAGCGTCGGCAGCGTGGTGGGCAATTGTGGGCAGGCGATGATCTCGGCTTGCCAGGTGGGAATGAAGGGATGTGTGCCGCGCGTATCAGAGCTGTAATCAAAGCCCAGGCGCTGCGTCAGGCGCAGTGCGTGGCGGTTCATCTGCCAGCCAGCAGCGGCGTGGGCATGCGGGGCTACACCGAATATTTCCGTGTAACGCTCTACCGCGAGCCGCATCTCGCGCCACGTCCACTCGGCATCCTTGCCCGCCACATAATCCTGCCAGCGGATATGGTCATAGCAATGGATGCCGGTCTCGAAGCCCGCATCGCGCACGCCACGCATGATATCGGCGCACTTCCTGCCGATGTCTGGCCCCGGCAGCAAGGTGCCGTACAGCAAAGTTTTGATGCCGTAATGCTCCACCACCGAAGTGCGCGACACCTTGCCGATGAAGCCGGGGCGGAACACGCGCTTGATCGCCCGCCCGGTGTGATCCGGGCCCAGCGAGAAAAAGAAAGTAGCCTGCGCGTGGTGGCGCTGCAAGGCTTCGACCAGGCGCGGCACACCTTCGCGCGTACCGCGATAAGTGTCGACATCAATTTTCAGGGCGAGTTGTTTCATTCAGGATTGGAGAGCGATGAGCGAATCCGTTAGGCGTAGGTCTGGTTTAAGAGTCGTAGGTCGGGTTAGACCGTCAGGTCGTAACCCGACGTTTCGCCGATATTTCGATAAAAAACTGTCGGGTAGCTTTGCATAGCCATCTGACTAAGCTGTCAAAAAACGACAGCCAAGTCATTGGTTAACGCTACGCTAACCCGACCTACCACTGGTTAATCCACCAGCCCGCGCGCTTCCGCTACCTGGCCGCGATATGCGTCAAATATGTTGCGTAATGTATCGGCCATGTTGACAGTCGGCTTCCAGTCAAGCTCCTCGCAGGTGTTGGTGATCTTCGGCACACGGTTCTGCACGTCCTGATACCCGGCGCCGTAATACGCCGCCGAGGTAGTCTCGACGATCTTCACCTTCTGCGCCGAGTCGCGGTATTCGGCGTATTCGTTGGCCAGCTTGAGCATCATGTCGGCAAGGTCGCGAATCGCGTAGTTGTTGGTCGGGTTGCCGATGTTGTAGATCTTGCCGGTGGCGACACCGCCCTTGTTTTCGATGATCTTCATCAGCGCGGCGATGCCGTCGTCGACATAAGTAAACGCGCGTTTCTGCTGTCCGCCATCCACCAGGCTGATGTTCTCGCCGCGCACGATATGCCCGAGGAATTGTGTCACCACACGCGAACTGCCTTCCTTGGGCGTATGGATGGAATCCAGCCCGGAGCCGATCCAGTTGAACGGGCGGAACAGCGTGAAGTTCAGGCCTTCCATGCCGTAACCCCAGATCACGCGATCCATCAGTTGTTTGGAGCAGGAATAAATCCAGCGCGGCTTGTTGATCGGGCCGCAGATCAGCTCGGAATTCTCCGGGTCGAATGCCTCGTCGTGGCACATGCCGTACACTTCGGAAGTGGACGGGAACACCAGATGCTTGCCGTATTTCGCCGCCGCACGCACGATCGGCAGATTGGCCTCGAAGTCCAGTTCGAACACGCGCAACGGCTGCTTGACGTAAGTAGCCGGTGTGGCGATCGCCACCAGCGGCAGGATCACGTCGCACTTCTTGACGTGGTACTCGACCCACTCCCGGTTGATGGTTATGTCGCCCTCGAAGAAGTGGAAGCGCGGCTGGCCGATCAGGTCGGAGATGCGGTCCGTGCTCATGTCCATGCCATAGACTTCCCAGTCGGTGGTGGCGAGGATGCGCTTGGACAAGTGGTGGCCGATGAAGCCGTTCACGCCGAGTATCAATACTTTTTTCATTTCTTCTTCCTTAACAATAAAAATCCATCGTCATTCCGGCGCAGCTTTTGTAGGTTGGGTTAGCGGCTTCATCGCGTAACCCAACAAAGCACGCTTGCGCCCCGTATACATTGTGTTGGGTTACGCCCTGCGGGCTAACCCAACCTACAATAATCGAAATTTTTCCGTGCCATGCTTCGCGGCGAACTCCGCTGCGCTCATCCCGGCGCCGTCCAGCTCGAAGCGCACCACGCGCAACACGCCACTGCCACAAATCGCATAGGCCTTGCCGTCCTTGATATAGAAAGCGGGCTTCTCACCCGAAACCTCGCAGCCAGTGTCCAAAGTCTGCAGGATGCGCATCGGTTTGCCCAGCAAGCGCGTGGTCGCGCCAGGGTACGGCGGAGCGACGGCGCGCACCAGATTATGAATGACCTGCGCGGACTGCGACCAGTCGATGACGCCGTCTTCCGCTTTGCGCCCGCCGAAATACGCGCCTTTTGACAAGTCCTGCTTCACCGCCTGCGCCTTGCCTGCCAGCAACGCCGGAAGTATGCCGTTCAGCGCGATTTCCGCCGCCACCGTCACTTTTTGGAATACCTGCAACGCGCTGTCATTGGGCAAAATCGGCACCGCCTGCTGCGCCACGATGTCGCCGTTGTCCGGCTTTTCGGTCATGTAATGCAGCGTCGCACCTGTCTCCGTTTCGCCGTGGATTATCGCCCAATTCACCGGCACGCGGCCGCGGTATTTCGGCAGCAACGAGCCGTGCATGTTCAGCGCGCCGCGTTCCGGGATGTCCAGCAACTCGCGCTTGAGCATCTCGCGGTAATAGAACGAAAAAAAGAAATCCGGCTGCAAGGCGCGGATATGTTCCACCACTTCCGGCGTATTCGGGTTGTCCGGCGTAATCACCGGAATGCCATGTAGCTCGGCCAGTTCCGCCACACTGTCAAACCAGATGGTCTCTTTCGGGTTGTCGCGATGCGTCACCACCAGCGCGACCTCCACGCCGTGCGCCAGCAACACCGACAGGCAACGGACGCCGACATTGTGGTAGGCGAAAACGACTGCGCGAGTCATTCCCCGGCATCCGAAAACAACGAAGGATGCGCCGCCTCGCTGGTCGGTTTTGCCTTTTCCCTCTTTTTTCCGGGTTCAGTCATGGCAAAAGGGGCCTGCTCTCCTGCAATTTTTGCCGCACGCCTACCCTTTCCCCTTCCCTCTTCCCCCTTCACACCAGTCTCCAGCACCGCCTCCACCAGATAGCGCGGACGATGGCGCACTTGCTGGTAGATGCGTCCGATGTATTCGCCCAACAGGCCGATGCCGAACAGCGCGATGCCGATCAGGAAGAACATCAGCGCAAACAGCGTGAACAAGCCCTCCGCCTCCGGGCCGATCACCAGGCGGCGCACCACCAGGAATACGAAGAACAGGCCGGAGAACAGCGAGATCAGCATCCCGAGCATGGAGAATATCTGCAACGGCACCAGCGAGAAGCCGGTCATCAGGTCAAAATTCAGGCGGATAAGGCTGTACAGCGAATACTTGGATTCGCCCGCAGTGCGCTCCTCGTGTCCCACCACCACCTCGGCGGGATTGCGCGCGAAGCTGTAGGCCAGCGCCGGGATGAAGGTGTTCACCTCCTTGCAACTGTTCACCGCGTCGATGATGTGGCGGTCGTAGGCGCGGAACATGCAGCCCTGGTCGGTCATCTTGATGCGCGTGATGCGTTCGCGCAGCCCGTTCATCGCCTTTGAGGCAACATGCCGCCACCAGCTATCGCTGCGCTGGCGGCGGATCGAGCCGACGTAATCGTACCCCTCGTCCATCTTCGCCAGCAGCAGGCCGGTATCCTCGGGCGGATTCTGCAAATCGGCATCCAGCGTGACTACGCGCTGCCCGCGGCTGTGCTCGAAGCCCGCCATGATCGCCATGTGCTGGCCGAAATTGCCGTTGAACAGAATTACCCGCGTCACATCGGGACGCTTCTGGAACTGCTCGCGCAAAATCGCGGCGGAGCGGTCGCGGCTGCCGTCGTTGATAAACACGACCTCATACGCAATGCCAAGCGTGTCCAAAGCCGGGTACAGCCGGTCAAACAGCGCCTGCAGGCCTTGCTCTTCGTTATAGACGGGGATGACGACGGAAAGTTGAATAGTGCTCATGGGGCGGCATTTTACCGCATGGGGCGGGGTTAGCGAAATTTGGCATCGTTGGATTATGCCGGGTACGCCCTCAATCTTTCAGCAAAGCCTCGCGCAAGGCCTCCGCTCGCTCGGGCTGCGCGAGTGCCGCGCCGCTGACCCAGAACACGTCCCCGGCGCAGCGAGTACAGCCGGTTTGGCTTGCGCGATCTGCTGCGCCAGCTCGAATTCGATGTAGGGTGGGTGCGGTTTTGCGCCCGCCCGGCAAAACAAAATCACTTCAGGCCAGCTTCCGCAGCGGCAGGCATAAGCGGAAAGTGCTGCCGTTGCCCGGTGTTGAAAAAACTTCGGCATTCCCCCCGTGAGATGTGGCAATCCAGTTAATCAGGTAAAGGCCGAGGCCGGTTCCCCGTATCTTGCTCCCATGTTCTCCCCGGATAAACTTCTCGTTAAAAATGCGTTGCTGAAGCTCCGGCGCGATGCCGGGCCCCTGGTCGGTTACTTCGACGCATAGCATATTTTCTTTATCCTGCACAACGCGCAGGCCGATATCGCTGCCCGGCGGGGAGTATTTGATGGCGTTGTCGATGAGATTGCCGATGGCGATGCCGATCAGGTGCCAGTCCGCCGGAAGCATGGCATCCCCGTTATATGGCCTATAGCGGATGGGACGGTCATGGTTTGCGGCGAGCGTACCCGCAAGCTCCGCGCAGAAAACATTGAGGTCGCCCGTCTTCAAATCCAGCTCGTTGTCTTTCATGTTGATGCTGTCTTCGTCGAGGAATTTGTTCATCAGCAACGCAAGTTGCAGCACCGCCCCCATGATTTTTTCGGTGCGAGGCTGCCAATCGGGCTGTTTGGTTTGCGCCAGCGCGTTCAACATCTGGGCGGTATTGCCGATCACCGCGATCGGGCTGCGGATTTCGTGCGCCATCAGGGACAACAGGTTGGCCTGGTTTTCCCGGCTGTTTTTTTCCTGCTGGAGCGAAACTTCCAGCATTTCCTTGGCATCGCTGAGTTGCCGGGTGCGTTTATTGATTTCTTCTTCCATCCAGCTATGCGTCTTGTGGACGGCATGGCGCATGGCCTGAAATTGCGCGGCCAGTTGCCCGATTTCGCCGTTGCCCTTCTCTGCCGGAGCGCTCGCGTAATCGCCCTGGCGAATACGTTCCGAAGCAGCGGTCAGCACCGCAACAGGCCGCAACACCAGCCTGCGCAGGGAGAATAACAGGATCACCATCAGGGCGAGCGAGACACCTCCAATCGCCAGCGCAACTTCCAGAAAATCATGCTGCGGCAACATGACGGACAGGTCGAGCAGGGTGATGTCGTACCACCCCGTTTCCGGCAACGCCACGATGCTGGCGAGATAGGGTTTGCCTTTGATCTGCACGAATTTTGTCGCCACGGGAGAGTCGGCCAAATAGTGCTGACCTTTGATATATAATAATTTTTCCGTCGCGGGCGAGTTGCCATTTTCAAGTTGACCGATGGACTGCCTCACCCACGCGCGGTCTTCGGGGCTGTCCAGCAACTGGTCGGTCGAATGCTTCTGGTCGGCAGGCTTGGCGATACCGGAAAAATCGATGTTGCCGGTATTGCGGTAAATCTGGATGGCCGCGTTGCGGTCGATGAGCAGGTTTGTTATACCGGATTGGGGAGCGCCGGCTTGGCGGGTATGCGCCTTGTCGTAGAGCGCCTGTTTTTCGGCGAAACGCGCACCGATACGCTCCACCATCCGCTCTGCGACGCTGTTGAATACAAACCAGACTGTTAGCGCAAAAAATAGCGACGATGCGCCAAAGATCAGCAGAAAACGGGTTTGCAGGCTTAGCCGTGATAAAAACAGTTGCATGCCATGCAGGGGGGTGTGTAAATTGAACATGGAATTCAAATCCTGATCCGGGGTGGACTGATGACACGCATTATCGTGGTAGAAGATGATATAGGGCAACTTGAAGAGCTGGTCTCTTTTCTCGAACATTCCGGACATGAGGTGTGCGGCGCTGTGAACAGCACCGAACTCGAAACCTGTTTGGCGCAATTCAGCCCGGAAATCGTGCTGCTGGACTATTGCCTGCCGGGAGAGACCGGCGCCGCGCTGGCGGAGCGGTTGCGCGGGAGGTTCGGCACATCGGTCGGCATCGTCATGGTGACGGCGCTCAACCGCGGGACTGACCGTATCGAGTGCCGCCTCGCCGGAGCGGATAATTACCTCGTCAAGCCGGTCAATTTCGACGAACTGCTGGCGCTCATCGACAACATGTCCAAACGCCTCAATTCATTGCCGCCCATGGAGCAATCGTGGCGGTTGCTGCTGGCGCGCTCCGAGTTGATGCCGCCCGGATTGCCTGCCATCCTGCTGACCCATTGGGAGTTATCATTGCTGCGGGCAATGGCCGATGCGGATAACCAGCAGGCAGATCGTGATACCTTGATCAAGGCCTTGGGCAAGAACCCGTCCCACTATGACCCGCGCGCTCTTGAGACCAGCATGAGCCGGTTGCGGCGCAAACTGCCGGGCTCGGATAACGGCAACAACCCCCTGCAAACAGTGCGCGGCGTGGGTTATAAATTTATCCGTCCGCTGGTTGTGGTGCGGTAGCAGGAGCACGGTGCGCCGTGCATCTACCGTTAAGTACACCCCGCCCTTCGAGTACGCTCAGGACGGGCTTTACGAAGGTCTGCTTTTGATGACGATCATGGTATATTCGAAAGCGATAGCCAGGAATCAAGCGTCTGCGACCGAACGAAAATAACTGTTTTCTTTGTTCGACAGTGCAAAGCCCCACCCGGTTAAGACAGACCAAACCTCGGGGCCGTATTGGGCGATGTCGCGAGGCCGTATCCATTGACTGCCATCCCTGTCGCCGCTATCGACATATTGGCATCTGTACTTTCGGCAAAATTCCCTGAGGGCGTTTTCGCTTGGGCCCAACTCATTTGCGAAGCGCCCTTCCCAAGTGAGTTGCGGGGTGTCCTGATGGCGCAGTTGTTTGGACTGGCGCGAAACATCGACACCCTGGCTGATGCTGGTAACGCTGAGCGCGCCGATTTCGGCCCAGCCTTTGCTCAGGTAAAAATTGGGGGTTCCTTGCTTCAGGTCGTAGAGGTAAGCCACATTGTTGTCACGATTGAATTCCACGACGTGATAATGCTTGAACTGCATGATGCAGGCGTGTACATCGTGTGTTCCTTCGGGAAGTTTTGTAATCAGACCTTTTGCAGCACTGCGGAATTTGAAGACTTCCATATTGGCAACGTCAAAGGCATCCTTCCCCAGCGCAAAGTACATGCCGGCCAAATCCTCGCTGTAAAGCGCCCAAAAATTAAAACGTCGTGAATGCCTTTTATCATCGTTGGACAGGAGCGAAAAAAATCTTTTTAGCAAATGTTGTTTGAGCCAGTGCGACAACAAATTTCTTGCACTTGTGCCGCATTGCCACTGGTGGCTATTCTCCGGCAGCCACGGGTTGCCCCAAAGCGCGACGGAAAAACTCCTGAGCGAACTGTTTACATTCGGGTCGTTGCAGCGCGCATAGCGATCCAGCAGGATTTTCAACCCCTCATCGGCATAAAGCCGATGTCCGTGCAACAGCAGCAAGACGCTGTCGATATGCTCCTTGAATGCGGCATCGTCCATGCTTTCAACCGTCCTGATCGCCGACATGACCATCTGCCGTACCAGCCAGGAGGTGGCACTGATGCCGAGCTTTGCGCACAATTCGTCAAAGGTTGCCCCGTCTCGCTGAAACACCAGATTCTCGTAAGGTTGGCAGGGGTTATCGCCCAGCAGATTGGGGTGCAGGGTCAATGCGGAAAGCCAGGCCGGTGTAAATCCGCGTGTTTGAATCGATTCGAGGTGGTTTTTTAGAAACGCTCTCAGCACCTTCCAGTTGCCGCGAGCAGCGGGGCTGGCATCGGGCAAGTATGGGTCATAAGAGAAGTAGCAACCCAGCAAGGCGTGATAAAGCTTGCGCAGGGCGCTGGGGCGGTTGCCGTATTGCTCGACGTAAATGAGCAATTGTTCGAATTGCTCGCGATTGTCGATCAGGCGATAGTTATCGTTGTCGGGGGTTTGTGTGCATCCGTAGCAAACCATCCGTATCTGGCGCAAGCCCTTGAGATAGTTATTTTCCCGATAGAGGCGCAGCGCGTCTTCTATGCTGCCGGATGTACTGTCATCAAGCCTCGATGCCCCGCCGCCGATCCATTCTTCCAGTTTGGCGCGTTCATCCAGCATCTGTAGCGAATCGCCGGGGCGTATCCTGGCAAGCGCGACCCGGTTGAGTTTGCGCAATGTCTTCTGCAACTGATCCAGCACGCTCATTTTATATCCGGCAGACACCGAAATTTCCGCGCGGGATGTCGTTCAAAGCGGGGCGGTGTTCATCCAGTTGATAGAACTCCAAGCGCAGTTCGATGCGGCGACTTTCTTCCAGCGATGCCTTGGCTGAATTGAACGAATATCCCCCCACCAGAAACAAATCGCGCACCTGCTCCTGCTCTGCCGGATTCAAGAAGTGCCCCTGGCCCGGGGAGGGAGAAAGCAACACGCATAACACGCGCTGGCTTCGTTGCAGGCTGAGGTTCAGGTTCAACAGGTAGTCGCCGCGCTGGTCGGCGAATCCCTCGGCGACGATGCGTTTGATCCATTTTTGTCCGAGTTGATCGCGCGACACAGACAGCACTTCGGAGACAAACTGGCTCAGATACTGTGCCTGTTCGCTGGAAAGGCGCGAGCTGCCGGTATCGAAACGAGCCCGGTCACCGAAGTCGATGACGCTCCGGTTCTTGTCGATGGAAATGCCCGGATATTGCTCGGCTGCTTTCTCTATTTTGGCCAGCAGTAGATCGATTTCCTGTTCGCGTTGCGCCTTCTTCTTGTCAATCTCGGAAACTTCATTGGTCACCGCAAGCAAGGCCACGCTCATCACCAGCAGGAACATCACCATCAGCGCAGACATCAAGTCGGCGAACGAAACCCAGAAAGGTTTTTCGCCTTCCTCTTTATTGCGGCCGCCAAGAATCAGATATTTGTTAATCATGAGAACCTTTACAGGCTGGTAGCCGCATCCAGGGTGCTCTCCAACTCTTGTATTCCTTCGCGCAGCAGTTTGACAGAATCCGACAAGGCTTGGTGGAAGTCCCGGTTGGCGTCGCCTACGGCCTTGATCATCCCTTCACTGAAAGATTCGTGGGCTACGCTGATCACTTCGGAGACTTTTGCCAGGTAGCTATCCGCTTCTTTTTGCGCGCTGACCAGCTTCTCTGTCGCGCCCTCGATGCGCGCGATGACATCGCCCGACATGGAGGCATCACGGCGCACCTGTTCGACCAGCAATTGCAACGACCCCACCATCTCGATCATGGAGTCGCGTGCGGCGTTGTAATCGCCCAACATGCCGCTTAACCCCTTGGAGGCGGAAGCCACCGAACCTGCGGCCTGCGTGAGTTGTGTGGCTACGGCGGCGGACTTGTCCAGCGTGGCAGTGACACCCTGCCCCGCCTTGGCGAAATCCTTGGCCGCCAGATACAGGGTGTCCGCACCGTTGTTGAGCTTGGACAGCGCATCTCCGGTCGTGTTGCGCATCGCCATGACGGCTGATTTCATTTCGGTGACCGCCTTGTTCACGCCTTCGACCATGACAACAATTTGCTCGCCAAACTGCCCCACGAGGTTCTGGCTCTGTGCCGCCAATGCTTGCTGGTGCTTTACGCTGACGTCAGTGGCCGAGCGCACTTGAGCGCCCAAGCCTTCGATGATCACACCCATGCGATCCGACAGCCCGGTCAAAGTGGCGTGCAGTTTTTCCTGTGATTCGCTCTGTGAGTGGGCGGCGGTCTGGCGCATTTGTTCGACAAACTCGCCAAGTTTGTCATTCATGATGCGCTGCCTGGACTCTGCCGCCGCGACGGACTCGGCCAGTTGTTCGGCCATCGCTGCCGTGCTGCGCTGGCCTTCGGCCCCGACATCTGCCGCCATACGTTCCAGCGTCACCACGGCGGCTTGCAGCGCATCTATCGTTTGCTGCTGCATGCTATTGATCCCGTTGATCTGTCCGCCAAACAAATCTTTCATCTGGCGGCTGAAGCTTTCCAGCACACTGGCGAGCATGGTTTGCACCGCCGACTCCTGATTGTTGCGCGCATTCTTCAGCGCGTTGACCATCTCCGTCAGCGGAGCTTTCATGCTCTCTTCGATGCTGGCCGCAATGCGGTCGCCGAGGGCAATTGTTCCCGCGTTGGTAGCAGCGATCTGCCGCTCGGTTAATTCGGTGAGGATCTGTTTAAGCTCCCCTTTGAGCATGCCGGCCGTTTGGGCGGAAGACGCTTCAGAAGACTTGACCAGCCTTGCCAGATACTCTTCTCCCGCGCCGCTTTCGAATAGTCCATCCAATAATTGCACCAGCTTTTCAACCTTCGCATTCAAACGGGCCGTTATCAGCTTCTCGATAAAAGTGACAATCATGGCCAGCGTGATAGCGGCCGCCGAAACGAGAAACGCTTCGGATACGCCGTGCAATAACTGGGTCAAACTGGCGCGAACAACGACCGGGTTTTCGGAAACCACAAAAGTCTGCAATCCGATCAACAAGCCATAGAATGTTCCGATGATGCCTATGCCGGTAAACAATCCTGGAAGGTGTTTGAAAAAATCGGTGCGCAGTGGGATATCCACCAGAATATCCGGCCTGAACACCACGCCGGCGGGTATGGTGGAACGGAAACGGAATGCCTGAGTTTGCCCATCCGCGCTTTGCTTGTGTAGCGTGTCCGCATATTCCTTCCACAAGTGTTCGAGCGTGCCGGTCTTGTGGAAAATCTGATCCATCACACCGCCCGGCTTAGCGTCCAGTGCGCCAAGTTTTTTGACTACCCCCGATAAATGTCGCGATACGATAAACGAAGGGATCATGAAGAAGATCACAAACGAAAGCAGCAACAGGGCGAGTAGTGCGGCAAAGAGGTAGGTATGTTGAGGCAGATTGAGGAGTATGGGCATTTTTGCTGGAAATATTGCGGTTATTGAATGCGGGCTCGCTAACTTGAAAAAGCTCTTCGAATTATGACGTAAATCCGAGGCTCGGGCGACGGCAATTTTTTTACGGCTACCCGTTCATTGGATGGTTGATCCATTCGTTTATAATATTGGATCAGGTTCAATTGGAATAAATAGCGTGAACAAGACAAGCGCAGGCAATACCAACCCCAAAAAAACAGTGCTGTTTGCCGATATCAGCGGCAGCACGCATTTATATGAAGTGCTGGGCGATACGCGCGCATTTACCACCATCGATGCCTGCCTCGATATCTTGCGGCAATTGACTGCGGCGCATTCAGGCAGGGTCGTTAAAACCATCGGCGATGAGATCATGTCCGTGTTTCCTGACGCGATGTCTGCGGTGCAGGCAGCGTGCGAGATGCAACTCGTCGTGACCGCGCTGGAGCCAATCGACAATGCGCGTGTGGCGATTCGCATCGGCCTGCATTTTGGCACGGTACTGGAAAGCTCCGACGATGGCGATGTATTTGGCGACACGGTCAATGTCGCCGCGCGCATGGCAGAAATCGCGAATGCCCGGCAAATCATTACTACCGGCACAACGGTAACCCTGCTTCCTGCCATCATGCGCGCCAGCACACGCAGCTTCAATTCTCTATCGATCAAGGGAAAGGCTGACGACATTGAAGTCCGTGAAGTGATTTGGCAGGAGAGCGAAGAAATGACCATGATGGTGGGCAACACCATTCCCCCCGCCAAGCCCGAGCCAACCTTGAAACTCCTGCATCAGGGCGAGACTTTTATTGTCGGTGCCGCATGCACCTCTATCACGATAGGTCGTGATGAGCAGGCCGATATCGTGATCGGGGATCGCAGGGCGTCGCGTATGCATGCCAGGATTGAGTACCGCCGCGATAAATTTGTCTTCGTCGATATCAGCTCCAATGGGAGTTACGTGATCATCAACGGTGAAGCCGATATCGAGTTGCGCCGCGAGGAGCTGGTGTTACGCGAGAGCGGCAGTATCAGTCTCGGGCATACCTACAAAAAAGACCCCACCGAAATCATCGAGTTTTTTTGTCAAAGCTGAAGGTTGAAATAACGCCGGTGATGAGCTGTGGTAGGTGTCGTGGATGGGCGCTATTCGGCAGAGAACAGGGCGATTAAAACACCTAAGCCGGACGAGCCGGAACCAAAATATCGGGCTATGCCCGACTAATGGACACCAACACTGCGCGCCGGGCGCTTCGCCTCCCCCTTTTTCAAAGGGGGACTGAGGGCAATGGCACTAACTTAAGGCCAATGGCGGCTAACTCCCTCCCCTTCAAGGGGAGGGTTGGGGTGGGGATGGGGTAAATGTGGCGAAAGAACCCATCCCCATCCTAGCAGCCTGTCGGACTTAAAGGAAATCGGCTGCAAATTCGCCTGGCCGGTGCGGATTTTGCCGCTTTTTTGGTCAATAGAATGACTATTGACCTGCAAAACCGGCGAAATCTGTCCTCGCCCAGCCGAATTTTCGCTTCGATTATTCAAGTCAGACAGACTGCTAGAAAAACATCAAGTCAGGACAAAAAAGGTT
>JAUYJO010000076.1 GCA_030700315.1 Gallionella sp. | reverse complement strand
TCGAATATGCGGCCAAGCCCTGGTCGCAAGCCCACCGCGTGGTGCTCAAGGCCGAAGCGCTAGAAGCGCTAGCGGGCACCGGCGGTGCGCCCGACAAGGACAAGACAAGGACAACGAGCGGTTTGTCGTGACCTCGTTGTGCGGCCCCACCCCGCGCGCGCTCTGATAGAACAACTAGCCATTCGACTAAGGCGGCAAAATACGCCGCCCAAGTCGCTGGTTATACCAGCAGGAGTATTGTGGTCGCGGGCAGGCCGAGAACTGGATCAAGCAAGCGAAGTGCGATCTGCAATCCGACCGGACATCCGCGTCAACCTTCCCCGCCAACTTTGGCCGATTGTTGCTGACGGCGGCAGCGTATGTGTTGCACCAGCAACTGCGCCAGCCGGGGCTGCAAGGCGCAACGCTCGCGACCGCCCAGCCCAGGACGGTCATCCTCTCGCTATTCAAGATCGCCGTGCGCGTCAAACAGTACAAAGATCCAAAGATCGCGTGCGGCTGCACCTGCCCACCTCCTGCCCGGTCAAAACGCTTCTGGCGCAAATATGCGGGCGGCTCTGCCCGGCCAGCAGGAAGCCCGTCATGCTGGCTTCTCCATGAGCTGGCACGTTTGGCCCACGAGACGGTGCCGCCCACCCTTTACAACAACCGACTTACGCTTTGCCCCGACAGCGGGGGTTGGGGGAGTGACGCTTGAAAATCAAAAAATGGCACTGCAGCAAGAGAAATGGCACTACATAAAATTTATGCAAAGTTCAGGCTAGAAGCTGTTTCAGCAGAATGGGCAACTTGTTTTCCGCTGATTCATGCCGCACCATCAAGGCATGATTTCCACATACTCATAGACTTCGCAGTCGCGCAGGGTCTTGCGCACGTCCAGCGGGGCTCGCGCGTACCAGGCAAGCGGGTCGTGGCGGTCTATTTCCCTGCCCAGAAAACGGACCAGGTCGCAAATCGGGTCGACAACGTTATCGCGGTAACGCTGATCGTTTTTCACGTAAGCGAGATAGAGGTTTTTCATGCAATTCCCCCGGCACCACGGCTGTGCCTCGCAACGGTCGCACGGCATGTCGGGGTGCGGCTGCAGCGGGCTGGGCTTGAGCCAGTTCGCGATCACATCGCCCTGCAGCATCTCGGGCACATACATCATGTCGGGGCAGGGGAAAATCTTGCCGTCCGGCATCACGTTGAGGATATGCGTGGACACCCTGCATTGGGTCTTGCCGTGATACAGCTCGGTGGCCCGCGTCGGCAGTACCTTGTTGCGCACGATCCCCATGATCGGGATGATCGAGTATAGCCCTTTGTTGGCGAAAAACTTGTCCACCAGTTGCGTGATTACCGCTTTTTTCTTTTCCATCGCGGCTGGGGTATAAGTGCCTTCACCGGCGACAAACTGGAAATACACGTAATCGAAGGTGCTCGCCAGCTCGTCCAGTTCCTCAAACGAGGTTTCTTCGCTGCTCCAGGTCACGCGTGCTGTGAAGGTACCCGCCAGCCGGTCGCGCACCGCTTGGGCATTCTTGACGATCTGGCGATAGATGCCGCGTCCGCGAAAGCCATCGGTGATTTCCTCGCCGCCATCGATGGAAATCAGAATGTTGGAGAGGTTGGACAAAACGTTGTCCGGCAGGCTGTCCAGCAGCGTGCCATTGGTTTGAAGCTGGAAGCGGAAGGTCGGGTAACGCCCCATGATCTCCTTGATGAAATCGAGGTTCAGGGTCGGTTCGCCGCCATAGAAAGTGACATAAACCTCATATTCGGAAAGGTGCTTTTTGATAAAGGCATCCAGCACATCGGGAGTATAGGAAACCTTGCCCTGTGAGCCGACCACTTCGCCCACGCCGAGCGAGCAATAGGTGCATTTGAGATTGCACGTCAGGGTGGTGAGCAATTGCAATTCCACACGGTTGCCCACGATGGACGATATGACTGGGTTTAGCTCGGTTACTTTTTGGGAAAGGGGGGGATAGAATATTACCGGTGTAGACATAATCTATATTTCATTAAAATTCAAAGTGTTGTCTATTACAAAAAACGGATATCCCCGCCGGATGCTCCTGCAATTCCATCAGGGATATCAGGTGTGCCTTTTACTCTTAAATGCTTATCCGGTTGACTCCGGTAGCGGGTAAGCTCCGTTTAGCAGACTCGCACATAGGAAACGCTTGAGCCGCGCTTAAAACGCCTTAAACGGCATCCCGTCCATCCGGCCTGGCAAGCAGTGACCAAAAAGCAGATCGGTCTCGTAAAAATACATGAACCGGAGTCAACCGGATAAGCATTTACCCTTAAAATCTCAGTATAAGCCACAGAGCTTACAGAGAATGCGGTTTATCCCTTTTGAGTTCTCACCCAAAGATGAATGGATTTTTCTCCTTAACCGATTGATTTACTACGTGAGCTCTCTATAATCTCTGTGACCAACTGCTTTTTTCAGGTTTATACATCCAGATTTTTAACACCCAACGCGTTCTTCTCGATAAATGCACGGCGCGGTTCGACGATATCACCCATCAACGTGGTAAAAATCTCATCGGCGGCAATCGCATCTTCGATCTGCACTCTGAGTAGAATACGGTTTTTCACGTCCATGGTGGTTTCCCATAATTGCGATGGGTTCATCTCGCCCAAACCTTTATAGCGCTGGATATTTACGCCACGCTTGGCTTCTTCGAGCAACCATTCGATGGCTTGTTTAAAGCTGGATACGGCGCGTTTTTGTTCGCCCCTGGCAATATAAGCGCCCGGTTTGATCAAGCCGTTCAGTATGTCAGCCGCCTGACGGATTTGCACGTAATCGCTGCCTTGGAGAAAATCCCGATCCATGTAGCTGACCGAATAGTTGCCGTGATACAACTTTTCCAAACGCAGGCGATGTTCACCCGCTTCGTCAGATTCCACCACTACTTTGATGTTGCCGCCGCAAGCAGATTCGAGTAACTGTGCGCTATGTTGTGCCTGCTGCGCGCCGTCCAACGACAGCATGGGCAGAATCAGCAACGCGTGGCTGGCTTCGGGTGCAGTAAAGCGCGACAGCCGGTCTATGACAGCCTCTGCAAGGAAATATTGTTTGGCTATCAGCTCCAGCGCATCTGCCTGGATCGGGGTTGCCTCGGCAGCCGGACATAACACGGCGTTGTTGAGCGCGGATTTGAGCATGTAGATTTTCATCTCCTGATCATCCTTGAGATAACGCTCGTCCTTGCCCTGCCTGATCTTGTATAGCGGCGGTTGCGCGATGTAAATATGGCCACGCTCGACCAGCTCGGGCATTTGCCGGTAGAAGAAGGTAAGCAGCAGGGTGCGGATATGCGAGCCGTCCACGTCCGCATCGGTCATGATGATGATGCGATGGTAGCGCAACTTGTCAGCGTTATATTCATCCTTGCCGATGCCAGTGCCGAGCACGGTGATCAAGGTGGCAATTTCCTGCGAGGCAATAAGTTTTTCGAAGCGTGCTTTTTCCACATTCAGGATTTTGCCCTTGAGCGGCAGGATTGCCTGGAACTTGCGATCACGACCCTGCTTGGCCGAGCCCCCCGCAGAATCACCCTCCACCAGATACAGCTCAGACAGGGCAGGATCCTTTTCCTGGCAGTCGGCTAGCTTGCCGGGCAAACCCATGCCGTCCAATATACCCTTGCGGCGCGTCAGTTCGCGCGCCTTACGCGCCGCCTCGCGGGCACGGGCGGCATCGATAATCTTGTTGACAATGATTTTTGCGTCGCTGGGTTTTTCCAACAAGAACGCACTCATTTGCTGCGCCACCAAATCTTCGATCACCGGGCGCACTTCAGAGGAAACCAACTTATCCTTGGTTTGCGACGAAAACTTGGGATCGGGTAATTTCACCGACAACACTGCGGTCAACCCCTCGCGCATGTCGTCGCCGGTGGTGTCCACTTTGGCTTTTTTTGCCAATTGTTCGGTTTCGATATAATTATTCAGCGTGCGCGTCATTGCGGTGCGCAACGCTGTCAAATGCGTGCCGCCGTCGCGCTGCGGGATATTATTGGTAAAACATTGCACACTCTCCTGGTAGGAGTCGTTCCACTGCATCGCGATCTCGGCGGTAATGCCGTCTTTTTCGCCGATCGCGTAGAACACCGTGGGGTGCAACGCAGATTTATTGCGGTTCATGTATTCGACAAACCCCTTGATACCGCCACAGAAAGCAAAATTTTCTTCTTTTCCGGTGCGGTGATCAATCAGTGAAATTTTTACACCATTATTAAGAAACGACAGTTCGCGCAGGCGTTTGGCCAGAATGTCGAAATGAAACTCAACCAAGCCAAATGTTTCTTTGGCCGCCAGGAAATGAATGATCGTACCTTTTTTTGTAGAGTTGCCCATCTCTTTAAGTGGTGCAACCGGATCACCATGACGAAACTCCATAAAATGCTCTTTGCCGTCGCGATAAATGGTCAACTTCAACCACTCGGACAGCGCATTCACCACCGATACCCCTACGCCATGCAAACCCCCTGAAACCTTATAGGAGTTATTGTCAAACTTGCCGCCCGCATGCAAAACGGTCATGATGACCTCAGCAGCCGAACGGTTTTCTTCCTTATGGATATCGGTCGGTATCCCGCGCCCATTATCGCTGACACTAATCGAATTATCAGCATGAATGATGACATTGATTTCATTGCAATGTCCGGCTAAAGCTTCATCCACTGCGTTATCCACCGCCTCGAACACCAAATGGTGCAAACCGGTACCGTCATTAGTGTCGCCAATATACATGCCGGGGCGCTTGCGCACGGCTTCCAGCCCCCTCAAAACCTTGATGCTAGTTGAAGTATATTCACTCATTTATTATTTCCTGATATTGAGTTGTTTCACGTGAAACACTATAAGGTTTTTGTGGCCATGGGTGCATCTGCGGCAACTGAAACGATATTCCAGATAGGCTGAGCTGGACGAACCGGGGCTAACGGGTATGGCAAATTTAATTTTCTGGGAAGTTTTTATGGTTATGCTTGTTAAAAATTCTCTTAAATACGCATGGGCATCACGACATAGCGGAATTCCTGATTATCCGGTATGGTCATGAGAATGCTGCTATTGGGGTCACCAAACGAGAAAATAGCAATATTACTGCTTATATTATTCAACCCATCCATCAGATAAGTAACATTAAAACCGATATCCAAAGCTTCTCCGTGGTAATCAGTTTCAATTTCTTCCTGCGCCTCTTCTTGCTCGCTGTTACTGCTGATGATGCTGAGATTTTTTTCGGTCAATACAAAACGCACACCCCTGAATTTTTCATTGGATAGAATCGCGGCACGCTGTAAAGCCTGTTGCATTACAGTGCGTTCCATATTGAGGTTGTTGTCGTATTTCGGGATAACGCGCTCATAATCGGGGAATTTTCCTTCGATTATTTTTGTTATCAAAGTAATGCCAGAAAAAGTGGCTTTAACCTGCTGCTGGGAAAACTCCAGATCAATGCTTTCTTCACTATCTGCCAAAAGTTTGGACAATTCGGTCACCGCTTTGCGTGGCAGAATAATTTCCTGTTTTTCATGATGGCCTTCGATGACATCCGCATTATAAGCAAGCCGATGTCCGTCAGTAGCAACCGCCTTGAGTTTGTTGCCGTCGACAATCAATAAAACACCATTAAGGTAATAGCGCACATCTTGTTGCGCCATCGCATATTGAACCGAAAGCAGCAGGTTTTTCAGATCTTTTTGTGCCAGCACAATTTTTTTGGAATTTTCCAGTTGGTTGCTCAACATAGGAAAATCCAGGGCAGGCAAGGTTTGCAGGCTAAAACGACTTTTATTCGTCTTTATTTGTACCTTATTTTCCTTGGTTTCGATCGAAATTTTACTCAGCTCTGGAAGTACTTTTAATATTTCCTGAAGTTTTTTTCCGCCAACTGTAAAGGCTGCACTTTGCCCGCCGGTTATACCCGTATCGATAGAGGTTGTAATTTGTATTTCCAGGTCGGTTGTCGTGAAGCGAATCTTGCCGTCTTGGTTTTCAATCAGAACATTCGACAGTATGGGTAATGTTTGTTTTCGTTCTACTATGCCAATGACCACTTGAAGTGGTTTTAGGATAACTTCTTTATCTATCTTTTCAATAAACATAATATATAAACCTTAATAAAAGCTAATAGAGTAGCTCAATTTGTGTTGATAAACTTAAAAACTGTTTGGATACATTTTAGTATGTAATGATAAACCATGCGGAACTGTTGTTGATAATAGGCATCATTAATGTGGATAACTTTAAGTATTTTAAAAATACATGAATTATTAACATTCCATACACACAATACCCGCAGCTTTATCCACGTAAGGTCAGCAGAAGAATTTTATAGTCCGCGTCGATTGTTGTATCCAGCCCTCTCAGATTAGCCATTGTTTTACAAGCGTGAATGACAGTTGAATGATCTTTTCCGCCAAAAGCATAACCAATTTCAGGCAGGCTCATGGTGGTTAGTTCACGTGCCAGGGACATCGCTGTTTGTCGTGGCCGTGTCAGGTTGCGAGTTCGCTTTTTGGAAAGCAGATCGGCTATTTTAATATGATAGTAATCGGCAACCGTTTTTTGTATATTTTCAATGGATATTTGCCGACTTTGCGCAATCAGTATATCTTTTAATGCTTCTTTTGCCGTTTCAACCGAAACGGGGCGGCGGTGAAATTTGACGTATGCTTCGACGCGTTTCAACGCACCCTCAAGTTCACGGATGTTGGAATTGACGTGTTTGGCAATAAAAAAAGCAACCGTTTCATCAAGCACATAGCCACCCAGGCTGGCTTTTTTTAGCAAAATGGCAACACGCATTTCCAGTTCTGGCGGCTCTATGGCGACAGTAAGACCCCAGCCGAAACGCGAAACCAGGCGGGTATCAAGCCCGGAAATTTCCTTGGGAAAGGTATCGCTGGTCATAATGACTTGCTTGTGCGAATCGATGAGGTTGTTGAAAGCGTAAAAGAATTCTTCCTGGGTTTTATTTTTGCCGGCGAAAAATTGAATGTCGTCAATCAACAAAATATCGAGCGAATGGTAATACTGCTTGAATTCTTCAAATTTATTGGTTTGGTAAGCACGTACTACATCGGAAACATAGCGTTCAGCGTGCATGTAGCAGATTTTTGCCTGCGGGTTGTTAATCTTGATTTGATTGCCGATCGCCTGTATCAGGTGGGTTTTTCCCAATCCGACACCGCCATAAATGAACAGCGGATTGTATGAAGCGCCGGGTAGTTCGGCAACTTGTGTGGCGGCGGCAAAAGCAAGCTGGTTGGCTTTGCCTATCACAAAATTGTTGAAAGACAGGTTTGGGTTAAGCTTCCCGTAATTGCGAAATGAAGCTTCAACCCGAGGTTTGTTGTCGTTAACAGGGGCAGTTTTTTTTGGGGCGGGTGGGTCGCATGGTTTGGTTGCTGGCTCTGCTTCGAGAACGCGGAATTCAAAAGGGGGAACCCGAGAGTAAACCAAGCCAGCTTGTCGGTTGATCTCGGGTAAAAATCGTTCCTGGACAAGTTTTAAGGTAAAACTGTTTGGTGCAGTCAACACCAGTGAACCATTCTCACTATTGAGCAGCAACGGTTTGATCCAGGAGTTGTATTGTTGCGGCGGCAGGCTCTTTTCGAACGAGCGGAGGCATGAATCCCAAAAAGAAATGTCCTGCATAATTGCGTGGGTAAAATGTCAGTTCAACAATAGGTAAAGTGCCTGCATTCTACAATGCCAACACAAACTTATCCACAGGCAAAAAAGTAAAATAAGCTTGACACTTGGCCTATGAGGCTTTGTAATAGCGCGTTTTACGAATAACTAATAACTTAAGGAACAAAGCAATGAAACGCACATACCAACCATCCGTAACCAAAAGAAAACGCACTCATGGCTTTTTGGTGCGTATGAAGACACGCGGAGGTCGCGCTGTTATCAATGCACGCCGCGCCAAAGGCCGTGCCAGACTTGCTGTTTAAGTGCCAGATTTTACGGTTTTAAGTGGCAGACTCGCAGTTTAATCGAACGGACTTGCAGTCTAGTCTATCGGCCAAATTTTCTGCTGCGTATCGATTGTTGCGCGAAGACGGTTTTAGCCATGTTGTTCGTGCCGAACAGATGGAAAATCGCCACTTCAAAATTTTTTTCGTGTGCAATGGTAAAAAAAATGCCCGGCTTGGAATTATAGTCGGGAAAAAAATATTGCCTGCTGCAGTAAGCCGAAATCGCATAAAGAGAATCATCCGGGAGGCATTCCGCCAACATAGTATTAAACTGTGCAAGTTGGATCTGGTTGTGATGGTAAGACGTGCTTATTCTCAAGAAAAAATCGGTGACGCACAATCTGGCAATTTGAAAATGTTGTTTAGCCGGGTGGCGAACCGATGCGCAGAATGCTGATCAAGCTGATACATGGTTATCAATATCTGATCAGCCCGCTTAGTCCGCCTACCTGCAGATTTATCCCCACTTGCTCCCACTATGCCTGCGAAGCCTTGGCTAAGCACGGCGTAATTAAAGGGGGCTGGCTTGGCATTAAACGAGTGCTACGCTGCAATCCCTGGAACCCCGGCGGATACGACCCCGCACCCTAACATTCAGGCCCGATCATGGATTTGCATAGACTTTTTCTGTTCTTGATTTTTGTATTTTCACTGGGGTTGGTCTGGGACGGTTGGCAGCGCCATCAGTATCCCGAGCGGTATATCCAGCAGAGCCAGGCAACAAATGAATCTCTGCCGAAGGCGCAAACGACCCCGTCTGCCAGCTCGATCCCCGCTGCGTCGCCCCTGGCTGCGCCGACACAAGCCAGGGTAGCCCCGCAACCCGTCCAGCAGGCCGCCGGAAAAACGATCCACGTCAAAACCGACCTGATCGAGGCGGAAATCAACACTATCGGCGGAGAAATCAGCCGCCTGGCGCTGCTGAAACACCCTGATGGGGAGAACAAAGACAAGCCTCTGGTGCTTTTCCATCGTGGCGCAGATACCCACAACTATGCCGCCCAAAGCGGTTTGCTTGGAGCGGGTCTGCCCAACCACAACAGCTCGTTTGCTTCGGAGCAGGATCAATATGTGTTGGCAGAAAACGCCGAGCAGGTGCAGGTGCGGCTGAATGCAGAGGGCGATGCGGCACTAATAAAGGTGGTGAAAGTTATTACCTTCCACAAGGGAAGCTATTTGGTCGATGTCGCCCACGAGCTGGAAAACACCGGATCGCAACCTGTGGCAGCGAGTAGTTACTATCAACTGATCCGTGACAGCATGCCGCTGGCGGGCAGTTCGATGCTGTTGCCCACCTATGTCGGCGCCGCTGTCTATACTGACCAGGAAAAATTCCAGAAAGTGGATTTTGCGGATATAGAAAAGGGCAAAACGGAGTATCCCAAGCAGGCTGATGACGGCTGGATAGGGTTGTTGCAGCATTATTTTGTGTCGGCTTGGCTGCCCAAGGAAAAGACCCATCGCGAATATTTCACGCGCAAATTGGATGGTGATGCCTATTCGGTGGGCGTGATACTGCCGGAGCAGACCATCGACCCCGGCCAGAAGGCGGTGATGGGCGCGACTCTCTATGCCGGCCCGGCGCAGACCGATCTGGGCGAGATCGCCCCCGGCTTGGGGTTGACGGTGGATTACGGCTGGCTGACCGTCCTTTCCGCGCCGCTGTTCTGGGTCATGGCGCTGTTCTTCGACTGGACGCAGAATTGGGGTGTCGCGATCATTTTGCTGACCGTCCTGATCAAGCTGCTGTTTTTCCCGTTGTCTGCGGCAAGCTATCGCTCCATGGCAAAAATGCGTGTGGTTGCACCCAAGCTGGAAAAAATAAAACAGCAAAGCGGCGGCGACCGGGAAAAATTGAATCGCGCCATGATGGAGCTGTACAAAACCGAGAAAATCAACCCGCTGGGCGGATGCCTGCCGGTGCTGGTGCAAATCCCGGTTTTTATTGCCTTGTACTGGGCGATTCTGGCGAGCGTTGAGTTGCGCTACGCACCATTTTTTGGCTGGATAACCGATTTATCGGCGGCGGATCCGTATTACATTCTGCCGCTGGTCATGGGTGCCAGCATGATCATCCAGATGCGCCTCAATCCGAAACCACCTGATCCGATGCAGGCCAGGATCATGCAAATCATGCCGATTGCCTTCAGTGTCATTTTCTTCTTCTTCCCCGCCGGGCTGGTGTTGTATTCCATCGTGAACAACGTCCTCTCCATCGGCCAGCAGTGGTATATCACCCGAGCTGCTGAAGCTGAGGCAGCGAGCAAAGGTGCTGCCGTCAAACGCTGATACTATCGTCGCGATTGCCACCGCGCAAGGTCGCGGCGGAATCGGGGTGGTAAGAGTATCAGGGCAGCACAGTGCTACCCTGGCACGCGAAATTCTGGGAAAACTGCCGGTTGCGCGGCATGCAACTAGCTGCGATTTTCTGGACAAAAATGGCGATACCCTGGATCAGGGTATCGCCATTTTTTTCCCCGCCCCACATTCCTATACCGGCGAAGATGTGCTCGAATTGCAAGGGCACGGAGGCATCGCCGTATTGCAGTTGGTGTTGCAGCGCTGTCTCGACCTTGGAGCACGGCTGGCACAGCCAGGCGAATTCACACAGCGCGCTTTTCTGAACAACAAGCTTGACCTGGTGCAGGCTGAAAGCGTTGCCGACCTTATCGATGCCAATACCGCCGAGGCCGCACGCAGCGCGATACGCTCCTTGCACGGGGAGTTTTCCGCTGCCGTTCATAGCATGGTCGATGAGCTGATTTTTCTGCGCATGTTGGTGGAGGCGATGCTGGATTTTCCCGAAGAAGAGCTGGATGCCGTCGATGCGGAACGTCGAAATGTCTTGTTGAGCAGTGTTCAGGCGCGCTTGCAACAGACGCTGGACTATGCAAAGCAAGGTAGTTTGCTGCGCGAGGGCGCGCATGTGGTTATTGCCGGGCAGCCGAACGTCGGCAAATCCAGCCTGCTGAATCGCCTGGCAGGCGAGGAAGTGGCGCTGGTCAGCGAGATTCCCGGCACCACCCGCGATGTAATCCGTCAGGCAATTCAGATTCGCGGCATACCGTTGCATATTATGGACACGGCCGGGCTGCGCGAATCCGTTGATGCGGTGGAGAACATGGGTATCGCGCGCGCGCATCAGACATTACACCGTGCCGACCTGATCCTGCTGTTGCTTGACGCCAGCAAAGGAATAACAGCGCAGGATGAAATAATCCTTGCGGGGTTGCCGGCGGATATCCCACGGTTGCTGGTGCTCAATAAAATCGATCTATTGGACAGCAATGTTGCCTTGGCCGATAGCGCACCGTATGCCGGTTTCATGGTTGTTGGGGTATCCGCCAAAACGGGTGCTGGAATAGAGGAGTTGCGCGCCAAACTACTGGATAAAGTGGGCTGGCACGACCAGGAAAGTGGCATCTTTATGGCGCGGGAACGGCATGTTCGCGCCCTGATGTTGGCGCAAACACACCTGAGTAAAGCGCTGGCGGCGCTGGCCAGCGCCGAGTTATTCGCCGAGGAGTTGCGTCTGGCGCAACGCGCGCTGAATGAAATTACCGGAGAATTCACCCCGGACGACCTGCTTGGCGAGATTTTCAGCCGTTTCTGTATCGGGAAATAAATTTATTTGTTTCACGTGAAACAATGCGGTTAACGTAAAACTCGTGCAGCGATTCGTTTGCTCCCTCGCCCGCTTGCGGGATAACCAGCGACTTGGTTGCGGTTGTTTGCAGCCTAGTCGAATGGCTAGTTGTTTTACCCAGAGGGTTGGGGAGAGGGGCAGGCATGGCGATTATCTTTAATCATGCCTGTTGGGATTCCGGGTACGCTGTTGTATGATGCGCGTCCTTTGCTAAACAGCATGCAACATGAATTTCCCCGATATGTTCGATGTAATCGTGGTAGGCGGCGGCCATGCCGGTACGGAAGCGGCTTTGGCCAGCGCACGCGCGGGTTGCAAGACTTTATTGCTCAGCCACAACATTGAAACGCTCGGGCAGATGTCCTGCAACCCTTCGATCGGCGGGATCGGCAAGGGACATCTGGTCAGGGAGGTGGACGCGCTGGGCGGCGCCATGGCGGCGGCGACCGACGAGAGCGGCATCCAGTTCCGCATCCTGAATTCCAGCAAAGGTCCGGCGGTGCGCGCGACCCGCGCGCAGGTCGACCGCCTGCTTTATAAGCAGGCTATCCGCTCGCGCTTGGAGAATCAGCCTAATCTCTGGCTGTTCCAGCAGGCGGTGGACGATTTGCTGGTCGAGCAAAACCGGGTATGTGGGGTGGTTACGCAGTTGGGTTTGCGTTTCAGCGCGAAAACCGTGGTGCTGACAGCAGGCACGTTCCTGTCCGGGTTGATCCATGTCGGGCAGGCTCATTATCCGGCGGGTCGCGCCGGCGATCCGCCTTCCATCAGTCTGGCGCACAGATTGCGCGAGCTGAATTTGCCGGCAGGACGGTTGAAGACCGGCACCCCGCCGCGCATCGACGGGCGCAGCATCGATTATGCGGTGATGCAGGAGCAGGCAGGGGACGATCCGGTGCCGGTATTCTCATTCATGGGGAATGCCGCACAACATCCGCAGCAGTTGCCGTGCTGGATTACCGAGACGAATCCGCGTACCCATGACATCATCCGCGGCGGGCTGGATCGCTCGCCGCTGTTTACCGGGGTGATCGAGGGAGTCGGGCCGCGTTATTGCCCGTCCATTGAAGATAAAATTACGCGTTTTGCCGATAAAGATGCGCACCAGATTTTCCTCGAACCGGAAGGGTTGACTACCCACGAGATATATCCAAATGGCATTTCCACCAGCTTGCCGTTCGACGTGCAATTGGCTCTGGTGCATTCCATCAAAGGTCTGGAAAAAGCCCATATCCTGCGCCCCGGCTATGCAATCGAGTATGATTATTTTGATCCGCGCGGGCTCAAAAGCTCTCTTGAAACCAAGGCGATACAAGGGCTGTTTTTTGCCGGGCAGATCAACGGCACCACCGGTTACGAAGAGGCGGCCGCGCAGGGTTTGCTGGCCGGGTTGAACGCGGCGCTGCAAGCCGGTGGCAGGGAAGCATGGTGCCCGCGACGCGACGAAGCCTACCTGGGGGTGTTGGTGGATGATTTGATCACGCGCGGCGTTTCCGAGCCGTATCGCATGTTTACCAGTCGCGCAGAATACCGTTTGCAGTTGCGCGAGGACAATGCGGATTTAAGGCTGACGGAGATTGGACGCAAATTGGGTATCGTGGATGACGCGCGCTGGCAGGCGTTCGAGCAAAAGCGTGAGTCCATCGCTTGTGAACAGGAGCGGCTGCGCAACACCTGGGTGAACCCGCGCAATCTGCCTGAAGCGGACGCGTTGCGCGTGCTGGGCAAGCCGATTGAGCGTGAGTATTCACTACATGAGTTGTTGTGCCGCCCGGATGTGAATTATGTCAGCTTGCTGACCCTCGCAGGTGCGGGGATCGGTGTGGTTGATGTCAAGGTCGCGGAGCAGGTGGAAACCCAGGCAAAATACCACGGCTATATCGAACGGCAGCGCGACGAGATCGGGCGCAATGAACAATATGAAACGCTGGGATTGCCGGGCGACCTGGATTATGGTGAAGTGCGCGGGCTGTCCATTGAAGTGCAGCAAAAGCTCAATCAGCACAAGCCCGAAACCGTCGGGCAGGCGGCGCGCATTTCCGGGATTACCCCTGCGGCGATTTCCCTGTTGCTGGTACATATCAAACGGGGCTTCCGCGATGACCGGCAACCGGTGCAGAAACGCGCATGATTTTGGCTGAACAATTACAGCACGGCTGTGCAGAATTGGGAATTACGCTGGACGCGGACGCGCAACGCAAGCTGCTGGATTATCTGGCGCTGCTGCACAAATGGAACAAGGTGTATAACCTGACGGCGATCCGTGACCCGCAGCAGATGGTGAGTAATCACTTGCTCGACAGCCTTGCAGTAATGGAGCATCTGTGGGCAGGGCGGTGGCTGGATGTGGGCTGCGGCGCGGGCTTGCCGGGGTTGGTGCTGGCGGTCGCACAGCCGGACTGGCAGTTTTCCTTGCTGGACAGCAACAGCAAGAAAACCAGCTTCGTACAGCAGGCGATCATCGAATTGGATTTGCGCAATGTAAGCGTTTACTGCGCGCGCGTGGAAGAGTGGCAGTCAGCAGAACGGTTCGACGGAATCATTTCTCGGGCCTTCAGTGAGTTGGGCGAATTCCTGCGCAGCACCCGCCACCTCATGGAGCCGCACGGGTGCTGGGTGGCGATGAAGGGGTTGCCGCAGCAGGAATTGGCGGGTGTGCCGGAAGGGTGTCGGGTGAAGCGCGTCATACCGTTACAGGTGCCGGGTTTGCAAGCGGCACGCAGTCTGGTAATAGCAACTTGCGCCCAGGCATCAGATTGAGCAAACATCAGATTGAGCAAAGAATAGCAAAGCGATGTTCAACCCAGCGGGAAGATGAGTTTCCCATTTTGACTCCGGCGCGTCCGGCTTAGGGAGTATGCTAAATGACAAAAATACTGGCAATAACCAACCAGAAGGGTGGGGTAGGGAAGACCACCACCACCGTGAATCTGGCGGCCAGCCTTGCGGCGGCTCAGCAGCGCGTGTTGCTGATCGACCTCGATCCGCAGGGCAACGCCACCATGGGTAGCGGCATCGACAAGCGCGACTTGCAGGCCAGTGTCTACGATGTGCTGCTGGGCAGCAAAACAGTAACCGAGGCACGGGTGCGTTCGGAAGCCGGGAAATATGATGTGTTGCCCTCCAACCGGGAACTGGCTGGCGCGGAAGTCGAACTGGTCGGGCTGACGCATCGTGAAACGCGCTTGCGCGAGGCCTTGCTAGTGGTCGCGAAGGAATACGACTACGTGTTGATCGATTGCCCGCCAGCGCTGAATTTGCTGACTTTGAACGGCTTGTGCGCGGCGCGGTCGGTGATGATCCCGATGCAATGCGAATATTACGCGTTGGAAGGATTGAGCGACCTGGTGAATACCATCCGCAAAGTGCGCGCCAGCCTGAATCCGGAGCTGGAGATCGAAGGGTTGCTGCGCACCATGTTCGACCCGCGCAACATGCTCGCGCAACAAGTTTCGGACCAATTGCAGGAACACTACGGCAGCAAGGTTTACCGCACCGTGATCCCGCGCAATGTGCGCCTGGCGGAGGCACCCAGCTATGGCGTGCCAGTGTTGTATCACGACAAATTATCCAAGGGGACGCAGGCTTATCTGGCCTTGGCCGGGGAATTATTGAACAACGCAGCGCAGTCGGCTGCCACAGTATAAAGGGATCGATCATGGCAACAAAACTGCACAAGGGATTGGGGCGTGGATTGGACGCATTGTTGTCCGGCGGCAAGAGCGAAAAGGACGAAGTGCTGCGCGATTTGAATGTCGCGCTGCTCAAACCGGGCAAATACCAGCCGCGTTCGCATATGGACGAGGCATCGCTGAATGATTTGGCCGCCTCGATCAAGGCGCAGGGCATCATGCAGCCGATTCTGGTGCGGCAGCTTGCCGACAGCAGCTATGAGATCATCGCTGGCGAGCGGCGTTGGCGCGCCGCGCAGATTGCCGGGCTGACACATGTGCCGGTGCTGGTGCGCAGCGTGGCGGACAATGCGGCGCTGGCGATGGCGCTGATCGAGAATATCCAGCGGGAAAACCTGAATCCGCTGGAGGAGGCGACCGGTATCCAGCGCCTCATCGACGAGTTCAAAATGACCCATCAGGTTGCGGCAGAGGCGGTGGGCCGTTCGCGCAGCGCGGCCAGCAATCTGCTGCGCCTGCTCAAATTGCCGCAGGCGGTGCAGTCCCTGTTGATGGAAAACAAGCTGGATATGGGGCATGCGCGCGCGCTGCTCACGCTGGAGAGTGCCCAGCAAGTGTTGCTGGCCAACAAGATTGTGCTGGAAGGGCTTTCCGTGCGCGAAGCGGAAAAGCTGGTACAGAAGCAAACTCAAGAGCCGGAAAAAACTGAACACAAGAAGATGCATAAGCTCAGTCGTGATACGCAGCGGCTGCAGGAAGAAATGAGCGCATGCCTCGGAACCCATGTGGAAATCAAGCCCGGCAACAAAGGAGGGGGCAAGCTGGTCATCGAATATACGAATCATGACCAGCTCGATGAGTTTCTCGACAAGCTCAAAAGTGTTAAATAAGCTGCACAAAAGTGTTATTGCCAGGGGGCAAGAATGGGAACAAGAATGTTTGACACCCCCTGCAAGCGCCACTATAATCGCCACCCTTTGCGCCGTGGAGGCCAAAGAAAAGAGGCAGGCACGCCAGATAGCTTGCCTGCAGGCGGGGGCGGCGCTGATGGTCTCGGGCATTGTTTACAGCCTGAACGGTGTCCCGCAATACGCGGCGGCGGTGTTGGGCGGGGGGTTAGTATCGGCCCTCAACGGCACACTGCTGGCGTGGAGGATGTCCCGGGCGGCTCTGCCTTCTGCCCTTGAAGCGCAACATTCCAGCGGCGCGCATCGTCAGCTACGGCTCATGTATTTTTATGCCGCCGAAAGGTTTCTGGCGGTCGTTGTGCTGCTCGGCTTATGCATGGCAGCGTTGAAATTGCCGCCGCTCGCTGTATTGGGCGGCTTTGTGATGGGGCAAGCGGTACTACTGGTGGCCCGGTTGTTTTTGAACAAATCGAACAGGTTTTAGACTGAAAATAGTGACTAAAAATGTCTAGCGAAGCACACACATCAGCAGCATACATCAAGCATCACCTGCAAAACCTGACCTACGGCCAATTGCCCGACGGTAGCTGGGGCATTGCGCATAGCGCGGAAGAAGCCAAGGCCATGGGTTTCTGGGCGCTCAATCTCGACACTTTCATCATGTCCCTGCTGTTGGGCGCGGTAATCATGCTCGTGTTCCGCAGCGTGGCCAAGAGCGCGGTCAGCGGTACGCCGAGCGGCCTGCAAAATTTCTGCGAATGGGCGCTCGAGTTTATCGACAACAGCGTGCGCGGTTCGTTTTCCGCCAAGAACAATATGGTTGGGCCGCTGGCGCTGACCGTCTTCTTCTGGATTTTTTCGATGAACCTGATGGACTTGCTGCCCATCGATTACATTCCTCTGCTGATGAGCGCCTTGGGCGTTCCTTTCTTCAAGGTGGTTCCCACCACCGACCCGAACGCCACGTTTGGCATGGCGATCGGCGTGTTTCTGCTGGTGCTTTACTACAGCATCAAGGTTAAGGGTTTGGGCGGTTTTGCGGGCGAGCTGACGCTGCAACCGTTCGGCAAATGGGGTATGCCGGTCAACCTGCTGCTGGAAGGGGTCAATCTGATCGCCAAGCCGATTTCTCTCGCACTGCGTCTGTTCGGCAACATGTATGCCGGCGAAATGATCTTTATTCTCATCGCGCTGATGGGCGGCGCCTGGGCGGGCATGTCGGTGGGCGGCGTCACCCTGTACGGGTCGCAGATAGTGCTGTCGCTGGGCTGGGCTATTTTCCACATTCTGATTATCACGTTGCAGGCGTTCATTTTCATGACGCTGACCGTCGTTTATCTGGATATGGCGCACCAGGAACATCACTAAGTCAACTTCACTTAAAACTGGTTTCACTAAACTTCACTTTTATCAACAGGAGAAATAAAAAATGGAAATGGCAAATGCATTGCTGTACATCGCCGGAGCACTGATGATGGGTTTGGGCGCGCTCGGCGCGGCCGTCGGTATCGGTATTCTGGGCGGACGCTTTCTGGAAGGCGCCGCACGTCAGCCGGAACTCATCCCGATGCTGCGCACCCAGTTCTTCGTGGTGATGGGTCTGGTCGACGCTGTGCCGATGATTGCTGTCGGTATCGCGATGTACGTTCTGTTTGCTGTGGTGGGTTAATTCCCCGATAAGCGACAACGCATAAATCAAGAAAGGTAGCTTGCATGAATATCAATGCAACTCTTCTCGCTCAGACCATCATGTTCGCGCTGTTCGTATGGTTCTGCATGAAGTTTGTCTGGACGCCCATTATTGCGGCGCTGGAAGCGCGAAAAAAACAGATCGCCGATGGTTTGGCGGATGCCGAGCGTGCCAAGCATGACCTCGAACTGGCTTCCAGGCGTTCTGCGGAAATCTTGCGCGAAGCCAAGGAAAAGGCGGGCGAAATCCTCGTCGGTGCGGAAAAACGCGGAAGTGAAATTGTGGAAGATGAAAAGGTCAAAGCCAAGCTGGAAGCGGACCGCATCATTGCGGGCGCCAAGGCCGAAATCGACCAGGAAGTCTTCCGTGCCAGGGAACAGCTGCGCACCCAGGTGTCGGCCATCGCGCTGGCCGGGGCGGGCAAGATTCTGGGTCGCGAGATCGACGCCAAGGCGCACAATGATCTGCTCGATAAACTAGTCGCGGAAATCTGAAACCATGTCCGACGCGATAACCACGGCACGGCCTTATGCCCAGGCGGCATTTGAAGAGGCGCAACAGAAGGCAGATTTGAAAGGCTGGTCGGAGGCATTGCTGTCTCTTGCCGAGGCGATCAGTTATCCGGATATTCGCGCGATCGCCGCCAGCCCACGGGTTGACAAACAGCAACTCGAAAACCTGATGGAAGATCTGCTGGGCAAACAGGCAAACGCCCAGCAGCGTAACTTCGTCAAGCTGCTGGTGGAAAACCAACGCGTGTTGATTCTGCCGGAAATTGCCATCCTCTTTGAGGCACTGCGCGCGGAGGCGGAAAAAACCGTCAATGTGGTGGTGGACTCGGCATTCGAGCTGTCAGCCGCACAGCAGCAAAAGATTATCGGTTCGCTGAAGGCGCGCATGGGTCGCGAAATCAAGCTGACCTGCAAAATCAACAAAGAGTTGCTGGGTGGTATCGTGATCCGCGCCGGAGACAAGGTGATGGATGGTTCAGCGCGTACCCGCCTCGGTGAATTGGCCAACGCGCTGGCTTGATGCCCCGTTGTTTTGCTCAGTGCTTTGACACCGGGCTTGAACACAGGCGCGTTGCTTGAAACAGCACACATGGACTTGATGGCAAACATATTTGCCCGATAAAAAGATTTATCAAGATAAGGAAATCCAGATGAAGCTCAACCCTTCTGAAATTAGCAATTTGATACGCAGCCGCATCGAAAACTTCGAAGCGCTGACGCAAGCGCGTACCGAGGGTACGGTGGTCAGCGTGACTGACGGCATTGTCCGCGTGCATGGTCTTTCAGACGTTATGCAAGGTGAAATGCTGGAATTCCCCGGCAATACTTATGGTCTGGCCTTGAACCTGGAGCGCGACTCGGTCGGCACGGTGGTGCTCGGCGAATATGAGCACATCACCGAAGGCGATACGGTCAAATGTACCGGGCGCATTTTGGAAGTGCCGGTTGGCCCGGAGTTGTGTGGCCGTGTGGTGAATGCGCTGGGTCAACCGATCGACGGCAAGGGGCCGATCAACGCCAAAATGACCGACAAGATCGAAAAAGTGGCACCGGGCGTGATCGCGCGCAAATCGGTTGACCAGCCGGTGCAGACCGGGTTGAAATCGATCGACTCGATGGTTCCGATCGGGCGCGGTCAGCGCGAGTTGATCATCGGCGACCGCCAGACCGGCAAGACGGCGGTGGCGGTGGATGCCATCATCAACCAGAAGGGCCAGGACATGTTTTGCGTGTATGTGGCAATCGGTCAAAAGGCTTCGACCATCGCCAACGTGGTGCGCAAGCTGGAAGAGCACGGCGCGCTGGGTTACACCATCGTGGTCGCCGCCACTGCTTCCGATTCCGCCGCGATGCAATTCCTGGCACCGTATGCCGGTTGCACCATGGGCGAATATTTCCGTGACCGTGGCCAGGACGCGCTGATTGTTTACGACGACTTGACCAAGCAGGCTTGGGCCTACCGTCAAATCTCCCTGCTGCTGCGCCGCCCGCCGGGTCGCGAAGCCTATCCCGGCGATGTGTTCTACCTGCACTCACGTTTGCTGGAGCGTGCAGCGCGAGTGAATGCTGACTACGTGGAAAAATTTACCAACGGCGAGGTCAAGGGCAAGACCGGTTCGCTGACCGCCTTGCCGATTATCGAGACGCAGGCGGGCGACGTGTCCGCGTTTGTGCCAACCAACGTGATTTCCATTACCGACGGCCAGATATTCTTGGAAACCGACTTGTTCAATGCCGGTATCCGCCCCGCGATCAACGCCGGTGTTTCGGTGTCCCGCGTCGGCGGCGCGGCGCAGACTAAAGTCATCAAGAAGCTGGGTGGCGGCGTGCGTCTGGCGCTTGCGCAGTACCGCGAACTGGCGGCTTTCGCGCAGTTTGCCTCCGATCTGGACGAAGCGACCCGCAAGCAGCTGGAGCGCGGCCGCCTGGTCACCGAATTGATGAAGCAGTTGCAATATGCGCCCTTGTCGGTCGCCGAAATGGCGGTTACGCTGTTCTCCGTTAACAAGGGCTATTTTGACGATGTGGCGGTACCCAAGGCGTTGGCCTTCGAGTCGGCGCTGCACTCCTACCTGAAATCCACCAACAAGGCCTTGCTGGATACGATCGAATCCAGCAAGGATTTGAATGCCGATAACGAAAAACTGCTGTCCACAGCGATTGAAACGTTCAAGGCAACAGCAGTTTATTGATAAAACAACTAGCCATTCCACTAGGCAACCAAAAATCGGTTGCCAAGTGGCTGGTTATAAGGCGAGGTAAAAAATGGCTGGCAGTAAAGAAATACGCGTAAAAATCAAGAGCGTGGAAAACACGCGCAAGATTACGCGCGCCATGGAAATGGTCGCCGCAGCCAAGATGCGCAAGGCGCAGGAGCGCATGCGCGCAGCGCGCCCTTATGCCGAAAAAATCCGTTCGGTCGCGGCGCACCTGTCGCGCGCCAACCCGGAATACAAACACGCATTCCTGGCAAAACGCGAAACTATCAAGAATGTTGGCTTGATTGTGGTCACTTCCGACAAGGGTCTGTGCGGCGGTTTGAATACCAACATCCTGCGCCTCGCGGTGGGTCGCATGAAGGCTTGGGAAGGCGAGGGCAAGGGCATCGCAGTTTGCCCGATCGGCAGCAAAGGCATGAGTTTCATGTCGCGCATCGGTGCCAGGGTGAAGTCCAACCTGACCGGGCTGGGCGATACACCGCATATCGAAAAGCTGATCGGCGCCGTCAAGGTGATGCTGGATGCCTACGCGGCAGGGGAAATCGATGCCATCTACCTGAGCTATAACCACTTCATCAATACCATGAAGCAGGAGCCGCTCATCGAGCAATTGCTGCCGCTTACCGGCGAACAGTTGGGCACCGCCAAGGGCAGTTGGGACTATATCTATGAGCCGGACGCCAAGCAGGTGATCGACGAGCTGATGGTGCGCTATATCGAGTCGCTGGTTTACCAGGCGGTCGTGGAAAATATGGCTTCCGAACAAAGCGCGCGCATGGTGGCGATGAAAGCCGCATCGGATAACGCGAAGAGCGTGATCGGCGAGCTCAAGCTGGTTTACAACAAGGCGCGCCAAGCCGCTATTACCCGCGAAATTTCAGAAATTGTGAGCGGTGCGGCAGCGGTCGGTTAAGGCTTGAGCTGCAAATACAAAATTAATTTAGACGGGGAATCTTAAAAATGAGTCAAGGAAAGATTGTTCAGTGTATCGGCGCGGTGGTTGACATCGAGTTTCCGCGCGATCAAATGCCCAGGGTTTATGAAGCGCTGCAACTCGCAGATGCTGGGACTTCGACAGCGGAAGCGGGTTTGACTTTCGAAGTTGAACAGCAGCTCGGCGACGGCGTGGTGCGCACCATTGCCATGGGTTCTTCCGATGGCCTGCGTCGCGGCATGCTGGTCAATGCAACGGGTGCCGGAATCAAAGTGCCGGTCGGCACGGGCACGCTGGGCCGCATCATGGACGTGCTGGGTCGCCCGATCGACGATGCCGGTGATATATCCTGCGAAGAGCGCCGCGAAATTCACCAGAAGGCGCCAAAATTCGACGAACTTTCTCCCTCCATCGATCTGCTGGAAACCGGCATCAAGGTGATTGACCTGGTGTGCCCGTTTGCCAAGGGCGGCAAGGTTGGCCTGTTCGGCGGTGCCGGCGTGGGCAAGACCGTGAACATGATGGAGCTGATCAACAACATCGCCAAGCAGCACAGCGGTTTGTCGGTGTTCGCCGGCGTGGGCGAGCGTACCCGCGAGGGCAACGACTTTTACCACGAAATGAAAGACTCCAACGTGCTGGACAAGGTGTCGATGGTGTTCGGCCAGATGAACGAGCCGCCCGGCAACCGCCTGCGCGTGGCGCTCACCGGCCTGACCATCGCCGAAAATTTTCGCGACGAAGGCCGCGACGTGCTGATGTTCATCGACAACATCTACCGTTACACCCTCGCGGGCACCGAAGTCTCGGCGCTGCTGGGACGCATGCCCTCGGCCGTGGGTTACCAGCCGACCCTGGCCTACGAAATGGGCATCCTGCAGGAACGCATCACCTCCACGAAGAAGGGTTCGATCACCTCGGTGCAGGCGGTGTACGTGCCGGCCGACGATCTGACCGACCCGTCACCGGCGACGACCTTCTCGCACCTGGACGCCACGGTGGTGTTGTCGCGCCAGGTCGCGGAGCTCGGTATCTATCCCGCCGTGGACCCGCTGGATTCCACCAGCCGCCAGGTGGACCCGAACATCATCGGCGAGGAGCATTACCGCACCACGCGCGACGTGCAGGCCACGCTGCAACGCTACAAGGAACTGCAGGACATCATCGCCATTCTGGGCA
>JAUYJO010000182.1 GCA_030700315.1 Gallionella sp. | reverse complement strand
CCACCACCCGCAAACCGGCTTGCACTGGCGCAAACTGGATTCCGGCTTGCTCCAATATCCACGCTTCGATTTTGACGTGCCACATACGCAACAGGTCGAGCGGGCGGCGGATATAGTGCTGCTCACGCACCCCTTGCGGCTTGTGCCCCTGTATCTGCGCGGCGATTCCGGCGGGCATTTCTATCCACTCGCACAAAGTCGCAAAGCTCCGGCGCAACCCGTGCAAGGTCACTTCCACGCCGGCAACAGCGCAGGCTTCTTTATGCTTACCCCCAGCCCCGGCACTTCAGCGCACCAGAGGAACGACTGTGCCTTGCCTTCATCACATTTGAAGTCTGCTATCCTGCCCGCTGTCAGCTTAACTTTTTCCATGGCATCGCCCCTTAATCTGAATTTGTAACCGTTTTGTAACCGATTTTGCAGTATAAACCGGAATACTTATCAACATAACAAGTGGGGGTAAAATGCTTAACACATTGATTTACGGCAAAGTTTACGATTTATAGAATGGCAATCAACAGAGAAAAACCCTATGCCTGAACTACCCGAAGTAGAAATCACCCGGCGCGGCCTCGCCGCGCAGCTCACCGGAATAACTGTTGCGGATGCCGTTATCCGCAATCCCAGGCTGCGCTGGCCGATCCCGAAAAACCTGCCGGAACGGGTGTGCGGGCAAACTATCCGCGCGCTGGAGCGGCGCGGCAAATATCTGCTGGTTGCCTTCGATCGCGGCACATTGATCCTGCATCTCGGCATGTCCGGCAGCCTGCGCATCCTGCCTGGCGGCGCGCCGCCGGAAAAGCACGATCACTTCGATCTGGTGCTGAGCAACGGCACGCTGGTGCGGTTGCGCGACCCGCGCCGCTTCGGTGCAGTGCTGTGGCATCGCGGCGATGTGCATGCCCACCCGCTGCTTGCCACCCTCGGCCCCGAGCCGCTTGAACAGGATTTTGATGCGCACTATCTGCATCAAGCCACGCGCGGGCGCAGCATCGCGATAAAACAATGCATCATGGACAACCACATCGTGGTCGGCGTGGGCAACATTTACGCCAACGAAGCACTGTTCCGCGCGGGCATCAGGCCACAACACGCAGCCGGAAAACTCAGCCTGCCGCGCTGCGCAAAATTAGTGGCAGAAATCCGCGCAACCTTGAGCGAAGCGATCGAACTGGGCGGCAGCACTTTGCGCGACTTCGTGAATACCGCCGGGCAACCCGGCTACTTCCAGCAACACTATTGGGTGTACGGGCGCGCCGGAGAACTCTGCCGCAAATGCGCTGCACCCATCAAGCAAGCCCGGCAGGGCCAGCGCTCCAGTTTTTATTGCGGGAATTGCCAGAGATAAAAACCTCTTCAAGGGCAAGCCATGCCTCACTCAAACTGCTCCCACAATGGCGTCTTCCAATAAATCAAGCCATAGTGTTGCAGCGATTAACGTGAAACAACCCAAACCCCTCCCAGCCTCCCCTTATCAGGGGAGGAGTCTAGGCTCTCCCCCTGACAAGGAGGAGCTGGAGGGGGTTTGGGGTTCGGAGTAAAACGCGAACAACTTTTCGAAATGCTTCATTATCAGGTGCGGCAAAATTGCCATGTCCGTTAGGCGCACATCGCTTTCGAATGCGCGCTATCTGGCGAATACGTGCTGTCTGGTTGCGCTACATTTTTGATCGCAATACGCGTTAGCGCTGTGGCTCGGCTACAAAAATTTCCACACGGCGGTTTTTAGCGCGACCCACTTCCGTATCGTTCGCTGCGACCGGCTCGTGCGAGCCGCGACCATATACACTGATACGCCCAGACGCGACATTTCTTGCCGTTAAATAGTCGCGTGTACGGGCGGCGCGCTCGATGGATAAAGGGTCATTGATTGCATCGCTACCGGTATTGTCGGTGTGTCCAATGATAGATATCTGAGTTGCAACATTGTCGGCCAGGCCCTCCGCGAATTTATCCAAAATTTGACGGAAATTAGGTTTAATGTCCGCCCGATTGGTATCGAACGAGATATCGCTGGGTATATCCAGCTTCAAGCGATTGTCTGCGGTCTGGCTGACTTGAACACCGGTGCCTTGTGTCGCCTGCTCCATGCTTTGCTTCTGTTGTTCCATTTTTTTGGACCAGATGTTTCCGGCCACTGCACCCGCGATACCGCCCAGAACCGCGCCCGTCGCCGTTCGCTGGCCGCCGCCCCCCCCGGTTGTTCCGCCAATCACAGCGCCAACACCGGCTCCCACACCCGCGCCGGTCGCGGTGCCGCGTTGGGTATCAGACATGTTGGCGCAACCGGAGAGCGCTAACGTTACTGCAACAGTACCGATCAAAAATTTACGCATGAGAGAATTCCTTTTTAGTGTTAATGGTCGAAACCGTAGAACTGCGCTCGTTTAACGGGCATGGCAAAGATGCCGCCCCTGATAATGAAACTTGTCATGTCCGTTGGAATGCCCTCGGACTCGGTCACTTGCGGTTCTCCAGGGAAACCCGTGCTCCTGGCGGAGTCGTGCGCGCAGCCTGGATCAACGCATAGGTATGTCACCGAACAGTCCCAGCAAGCCGATGACGATCAGATAAATCGCGACGATGTAGTTGAGCAGCCGTGGCACGATCAGAATAAGCACGCCTGCCAACAGCGATACCAGGGGAGCCAGACTCAAAGTGATATTCATAACGGAATCCTTGGTGAGAAAAAATTGAGATCGTCCAACTCTGTAATCGCCTGAGCTCAGCCGCCGCGCGCCGCCTTGTACAGCGGCATGACGGTCGGCAGCAGCGACTCGATCTGCCGCACCCGGCCCGCGTCGGCGGGGTGGCTGCTGAGAAACTCGGGCGTGCTTCCGCCGCTGTTTGCGCCGATCATTTTCTGCCACAGGCTGACCCCGGCGCGCGGATCGTAGCCCGCGCGTGCCGCGAGTTCCATGCCGATGCGATCGGCTTCGCTCTCGTCGGTGCGGCTGAAGCGCGTTGCA
Source organism: Gallionella sp. (assembly GCA_030700315.1). Lineage (GTDB taxonomy): Bacteria > Pseudomonadota > Gammaproteobacteria > Burkholderiales > Gallionellaceae > Gallionella. The sequence continues at coordinate 19,776 of JAUYJO010000182.1, read as the reverse complement.
ATCAGCGCCTGATAGGCAATGCCGGCCATGTCGGCAGAACCCTGCCCCAGGCCGAGCAGCGCGGCGCCCATATCAATACCCGTCTGCGCCGCGATGGCCTGCGATATCTGCTCGCGCGAGTGCTCGCGCAGCGCATGCGAAATCTCGTGCCCCATCACTACTGCGATTTCGTCATCACTCAGATTGAGCTGCCGGATCAGGCCGGAATAAAACATGATTTTTCCGCCAGGCATGCAGAAGGCATTGAGCTCGTTGCTGTTGATCACGTTGACTTCCCACTTCCAGCCGGGCGCGTCGGAGCGGAACACCCTGGTTTGCGGCTCAATGCGCGCAGCTATGGCGCGTACCCGGTGCAGCATCGCGCTGTCTGTATTGAGCACGCCCTTGGCGGTGGCCTCGGCTTTCAGCTTGTTGTAGCCTTGCACGGCCATCTGATCGAGCTGCTGCGAGGAAACCAGCATCAGTTGCTTGCGCTCTGCGCCGACCGACCCGCCCGAGGTGGTGGTCTGGCAGCCGCCAAGCGCCAGTGCGGACAGAAGAAAAGTTGTTGCCGTTACGCTCCGAAGCATACGCATGATTTTTTACAGTAGGGAGTGGGTTGATTTACGCGTGTTTTCGTGCCGCGCATTTGATGCCATTGTTTCCCTTCCGAGGGCGGCGTTCTGTGCACTCGCGCACATACGGAACAGGATTTTTCATCAATCCTCGCCATGACCGCCTGTAGCGTCGCAGCACTGATTAAAGTGATTACCGCCCTCCTCTCACCGAGTACCCTGCGCGAGGTACGATGCTGCGCATCGCAATTTACTCTATAGCCATATCTTCACCCCATCGGCGCCGCCGATATGCTGTTTCAACAATCGGCAGTGCGCATCGGGATCAACCTTGAGCACATCGGCGTACATCGATTCGAGCGCTTTGTCTTCATCGGGGAAAATATTTTGTTCGCCGATATAATCGAACAGGCCGGAATGGTGCATCACGTCGAGCACCTGCTTCTTCAGCCCGCTGAACACCACGCGGATGCCGCTGGCGCGCAATCTCTCCACCACGTGATGAATGACCTCGTCGCCCGAAGCGTCGAGCTGGTTGATGCCATTTGACACGATCAGCAAATGGCTGGCGCGCGGGCTGTCGGACACCGCTTCCAGGATGGTGTCTTCAAAATAGGAAACATTGGCGAAATACAGGGAGCCGTCATAGCGGACAGCAATGACTTTTTCGCTGCGCGGCAGGTTATGCACCCTTACGTCGCGCAGTGTCCCGTCGTGATACCGGCCAAGGATCGCGACGCGCGGAGTCATGGTGCGGTAAAGGTAAAGCAAAATGGCTAGACCGGCGCCGATCAGGATGCCGTTGTCGAGGTGCGGCGCAAAAGCCAGCGTGGCGATAAAAGTCACCCCGGCGGCGATGCCGTCATGCTTGTGGATGTGCCAGGCATGGCCGATTGCCTTGAAGTTGATCAGGCCGACCACCGCCAGCATGATGACCGCCGCCAGCACCGCCTGGGGCAGGTGATACAGCAGCGGAGTCAGAAACAGCAGAGTGATCAGCACGATTACACCGGCGAATACCGAGGACATCCCGGTCACGGCACCGGCGTTGAGGTTCACTGCCGATCGGGAAAAAGAGCCGCTGACCGGGAACGACTGGCTGAAACTGCCGACGATGTTGGCGAAGCCCTGGCCGATCAATTCCTGGTTGGGGTCGATGCGCTGCCTGGTTTTCGCCGCCATCGCCTTGGCGATCGAGACGGCTTCCATGAAGCCCACCAGCGAAATCACCAGCGCCCCGGAAAACAGCATCGCGATCATGTCCCAGCTGAACTTCGGCATATCGAGTTGCGGCAGCCCGGCGGGAATGGAGCCCACCACCTCGCCGCCGCCGACCAGCATGAGTTCGCCCTTGTTTACTTTTTTGATGCGCCAGCGGTAGCCGTCAGATTTTTCAGCCTGCGGAACCTGTCCGGCCAGATAAAGTCTGGCGGGTTGATCCCCGGTGGCGGGCATCTGCTCGAAAATGAATTTGCGCATGGAACGGGCCAGCTTGCGGTTCTCTCCCTCGGCATCCTTGAGCTCCAGCCCGAGCAACTCGATTTCATAGTTCAGTGCGGCGGTATGCTGCGAACTTTTTCCAAGGTTTTTCAGGTGCTGTTTCAGGTCCGCCGATTTGGCGCCGAGCTTGCCGCCCAACTCGTCGATCCTGGCTTCCGTCCGGGAGAATTTGTCGGCGAGGGTTTTGACCTCGGCATCCATGATTTCGTCGATCCGGCCCTTGTCGTTGTGCTCGAAATCGATAGCCCAGCTCACGACCGTGGTAAGCGCGACGGCGATCAGCACGCCGGGCATCTTCGGCGCAAATTTTTTAAGTCCCCACATGATGGCGAAGGCCGAGGCACCTATCAGCAGCGTCGGAATATGGGTTTCGCCGACCTGCAACAGCACGCCCCAGATATCCTGAATGAAGCTTTCGCTGCGCCCCATCGAAACACCGAACAGCTTGTTGAGCTGCGACAGGCCAATGATGATGGCGGCGGCGTTGGTGAAACCGATGATGACGGGGTGGGAAAGAAAATTCACCACCACGCCCAGTTTGAACACGCCCAGCAGGAGCTGGATGATGCCGACCATCAGCGCCAGCAGGATCGCCAGCGCGATGAACTGGCTCGACCCGCTGGCGGCCAGCGGCGCAAGGGCCGAAGCGGTCAACAGCGAAACCACCGCGACCGGCCCGGTGGCCAGTTGCCCAGACGACCCCCACAACGCGGCGACAATGACCGGCAGGAATGCCGCATACAAGCCGTAATAGGCGGGCAGTCCGGCCAGTTGCGCGTAGGCCATGGATTGGGGGATCAGCACCAGCGCGACTGTGATGCCGGCGATCAGATCGGCTTTGACATATTCACCGCGCAGAGTGAACCATCGGAGAAACGGCAGGAAGCGGGTAAGTTGCTTATTCATTCTAAAATCGACTGGGCACTAGTTAGCGCATTATCCCAATAGCCGTAATTCGCTCACCGCCAGCCCATCAGCAATCATCCCGGCCTGCTTCACACTGCCCCGGCGGCAAGCAACCGCATATCCGGCGGGCATATTCATGCGTTTTTGCCGTTGATCAGGTTGATAATCACTTTAACCATGATCTCCCTCTCATCCGGCTTGCTCTCGGCAATCAGCAGGGTAAACGCGACCAAGGCATTGTCGGCGATGCGCTTTTCTCCCGCTGCGTTATACAGAAAATCCTGGCGCTCCAGAAACCAGACAAAAATGGCGGCGGCGATCCGCTTGTTGCCGTCGGTGAATGAATGGTTCTTGACGATAAAGTACAGCAAATTAGCGGCTTTTTCTTCGATGCTGGGATACAGCTCCTTGCCGTCGAAAGTCTGGTAAATCGTCTCCAGCGAGCTTTTGAAAGAATCGTCTTTCTCGTTGCCAAACAACCCGCCGAGATTCTCTTTGCTGCGCCACAGCCGTATCTGTTGCATCGCCTCATCGTAGGCGATTCTCGGCAGCGCCAGCGTGCGCGTCCCCACCACCTGCAAACGCTGGTGATCGTAATCGTCCAGCACCGTCAGCGCGTGGCTGTATTTCTCCAGAATCGCCAGAATGCCCCGCGATTCGGCGGTTGATAAATTCTTGTTGTGGATCAACCGGGCAGACAACGCAATCGCCTGTTTGAGCTCGGCCAGTTTCTCCTGTTGCGCCTCAAGCCGCTGCTGATTAAGTGTGTAGCCCTGAACAAGATACTCGCGCAGGCGCCGGGTCGCCCATTGGCGGAAGCGTGTGCCCTCGATGGACTTAACTCGGTATCCAACCGATATGATGACATCCAGGTTATACAGCTTCACCGGTTTATCGGAACCGGCAATGTGCAAATTTTGCACATTGCTTTTTTCCTCTAGCTCCCCCTCGGCAAAGATATTGCGCAGATGCTTGGTAATGACCGAACGCTCCCGTCCAAATAGATCACCCATCTGTTCCTGGCGCAGCCAGACGGAATCCTGCTCCATCCTGACATCAATCCGCGTTTGACCGTCATCGGTCTGATAAATAGCGATCTGTCCGTTTGATTGATTCATGGCGTTTTACACCTGCACCACCGTATTGAAGTCGCCCGCCGCCACGGCGTTCATGTAGGCGAGAATCAGTTCCTTGGTGAGATAGCGCCCGTGCGCTTTTTCATCCTGCTCGCGCACGATGGGGAAGGTGTCGATGATGTAGGCCGCGTCGTCGCGGTTGATGCCGTAGAGGTTGAAGAACAGCGCATCCAGCCGCGCGAGACGGTGGCGACGGTCGTCTTCGTCCCACTTGAACGGCGCGCCATCGTAGCCAAGGTCGCGCGCGAAGGGTGCGAGGTCGTGGGAAGTGTAGGACAGGCGCAGCACTTCGCCGCGCACGAAGTCGGAGATGCTTTGGTGCCGGGGGGAGGACTCGAACTGTTCGAGGCGGATCAGCGGGAGTTGCTCTACAAGATACCAGTTGAGATTTTGTCCCTGCACCTTGGTGCGCAGCACAAAATCGAATGCGAACGAAGACAGGTTTGCCAGTAGTAACGGCGCAAACTGTGCGTAGTTTTGTTCTTCATTTTCAGGCAGCAACATCGCCATGCTGTTGCCTACGCCACATTCAGGCACGATGGCAGCAATCATAGTGCGCATGTTGGTGGGCGCAGTGATGGACTTATAGGCAATCGCCCATTTTCCGGTGAACTGCGGCTGCACATCCGATGTGCTCACCCAAAATTGAGGCGACGGATAAAAGTTTGCATCTTCATGCTGCGCAATCGTGTTGGCTTCCTGTTGCGCCGGGCGGTGCAGATTGTCGGCGTTCATCACCACACTCGCGGCGCGGTGGTCGTACATCTGCACCATCTTGCCTTCGTACAACGGCACCGCTTCCGCTTCGCCCTTCTTCCAGTGATTCATGCCGACCGGATACCAGCCTTGCGCTTCCAGCTCGTCGCGCCGCTTGAACAGGCCAGAGTCATTGGTCATGTGAAACATGGTGCAGTAGCGCACCGGCCAGACCTTAACCCCACCCCCCCTCAATCCCCCCTTGTCAGGGGGGAAGCTGTCGGCTCCTCCCCTGACAAGGGGAGGCTGGGAGGGGTTAGGTTTTTGATGTAAAACGAGCACCGGCTGCCTGCGATAGATCGCGGTGGTGATATCGGCGTCGCGCTTCGTCCTGAAAATCGGCGCGGAGCCGGTGTTGGGATTGACGGCGGAAAAATCCTGCGCGGTGAGCGTGAGGATATGCTCGGGGTCGGCGGCCTCTGCCAGCGTGTGCAGATAAAAGGCGCAGCGCGCAGCAGTTACGGTACGCTGTGCGCCTCCGTATATCAGCGCGCAGAATTTGAAGCGGCTATCCACGTCGGGGAACAAGCCTTTGCGGTTCTCGAAATCGTAAAGCGCGGCAAGGCGTCCGGTAGTGGAAATGCTGCGGAAAAATTCCGCCGCGCCCTTGTCCGCGGCGATGCCGGACGGGCACAGCAAACCGACCAGACCGCGCGGGTGGATCATCGCCTGGGCGCGCTCGATAAACAGCGAATACAGGTTGGTGTCGCCACCGGACAACAGCGGGTAGTCGCCGCATTCGCGCGCCACGCGACTACCCGCTTCGGCAGAAGCCTGCGCGGCGAGATAGTCATGCCACAACGGGTCACGGTTAGCTTCCAGTTGTGCGATGAGTTTCTTGCGGTCGGCGGCGCGCGCCGCTTTGGCGATTTCCGGTTTGCGCTCTGCGAACCATTCCACTTCCTGCAACTTCATCCTGTCCCACGGCGGGTTGCCGATGATGGCGTCGAAGCCGCCCTGCCCGTTTTGCCAGACCGTGGGGAAGGCCAATTCCCAATGCAGAAAATGTTCCTGATTCGCTTTGGCAATGGCCTCCTGCATGATGCCGTGCGCCTGCCGCTCACTGGAGACGGGTAGCTCGCCTTTACGCTTGGCAAGAAAGGCTACCGATTCAAGTAAATTTTCACCAAACTCATTCTTGGTAAGGAGTTGCGACCAAACTCTTTGGTATTGATGTGCTCGCGATAAGTCTTCCCACGCTGCGGTATCTGCCATACGCCGGTTGGGTGTGCCTGCCCAGCGCTTTGCCTGCAAAAAATCCAGGGTTCGCCACAGCGGCAATAAACTTTCGGTGGCGGTATCCATGAGTGCTTTGGAGTGGTGTGCCTCGGCAATATCAATATCGGTGAGGTTGCCAATCGCTTCCATGGTCATGCTCGCGCTGGCTATGCGCGCGAGATCATCCTGATGGAACATGCCGGCAAACTTGCCCAACTCATTCGAAATATCGCGGACTTTTCCGCCGAACAGCGAATCGCCGCAGCGCAAATGGTGGTCGAGAAAGGACAGCGGCGCACCGACGGTGAAGGTGTGCAGCCACAGCGCGACCTTGGCGAGTTCCACCGCCATCAAATTTTTATCTACGCCATGCACCACGCGCTTGAGGATCATGCGGCGCACGATATGGCGGTCATCCAGTTGCGCTTCGCTCACCGCCCAGCGGTTCTTGTACGCAAGCGTCTTGATACGCTCGCGGATGTCCCTGATGCGCGCCACTAGCGGCGATGCCCAGGGGTTGGGAACGTCTTTTGCCCAAGGTTGTACCGCAACTTCAAGCTCGGCCTCGGCGAGAGTTTCGAGTATCTCGTCGGCGAGATAGTCCACCAGCGAGACGAGAAAGTGCCCGCTGCCCATCGCCGGATCGCAGATTTTCAGGTTGAGGAAATTGGCGGCCGGGTCGAGGTTGTCGAGCGATTTCCAGTCATCCGGTTTGAGTTCGTGCCTGCGCTGCCATTGCTCGATCTGGTTTCGGAAAGCGGCTTTGCGTTCGGCGATCAGCGGGCCGACTGTTTCGCGGATGATGAGTTTCACCAGCCCGTCGTGGGTGTAATAGCTGCCGCTGGTTTTTCTTGCAAAACTGGCGGGGCGGGCAACGATGCGGCTTCTACCGCCCTCAAATCCCCCTCCGCTTCGCTCCACCCCCTTTTTCAAAGGGGGTTGTGGTTCTTCTCCCCCCTTTGCAAAAGGGGGGGTGGGGGGGATTTCCTCCACCACTAGACTATATTCCAGCAGGCGTTCGTAAATACCGCCGAGATGTTGCACGGAGAGGTCGCGGTAGTTGATCCATGCGCGCAACAGACCTGTCCTGAGCTTGGTCGAAGGGTCGGGGCTGCGCGCGAGATCGTCGAACAGCGGGGCAAAGCTCGCGTCCGCCACACGGGCGCGCGACAGCAGCGGCGCACGGCTTTCTTCGAACAAACCGCCGTTGTAGGCTGGCATACCGATGGAGGCATCGCCCTGCGCGATGATGTGAAAAAGATCGGTGAGGTGTTGCCAGTAGCGGGTGGCGGTGTTGCTCAAAGTGTCGTTCGCATCGCGCCGCTTGGCGATGTCTTCACGGATTTTGCGCAGGGCGTAGTCGTCATAGCGGCTATCCCGCACCGGCAACAAGTTGCGGTCCTCGGCGTAGAGGATGAACAGCAGGCGGTATAGCAAGACCAGCGTGGCTTCGCGCAGCTCCGCGAGGTAGGCGGGGGAAGTGAGGTCGGCTTTCTCATCGCCCGCCGCAAGCGCATTGGCGAGTTGCGGGAAGATGCTGGAGAACACGCGCGCGCCCAAGTCCTGTGAGACTTTTTCTTCGTACAGCCGCGCTTCGTTGAAGGCGTATTCGTGGAAGGTGCGGCCTTCCTTGTCCCATGTCTGGCGCAAGAAAGCACCCAGATGGAACAGGCAGAAAAACAGTTTGATACCGTGCCGCGCCTCGATGTCGAACAGGCTCTGCCCGGTGCCGGGTACGCCAAGCAGTGCGGCGAGATCAAGCTCAAGAAATTCTTCCGAGCGCGAGCGCGCACCTTGCCAATATAGCCGCCACACCGCGCCGTTGGTGAGTATGCCCCAGCATACCGCGCGGTCGGAGGCAACCTCGACGCTGGATAGGTAGCGCAATATCTGGTTCGACGGCGTGCCGGGGTCGAGGCGGTTGGTGGCGTCGCCACGATCCAGCGGGCGCATCCAGCGTTTTGCTTCGAGGATGGCGATGCCGTGGCGGTAGCGACGGTCATCGCGCTTTTCGGCGCGCGCGGCCTGTTTGGCTTCTTCGCTGGGGAACAGCAGAAAATCCGGTACATCCTCGCGGCGTGTGCTGGAAGCGGTGACTTGCTTGAGGGTCAGGCCATTCCAGCCCAGCAGGCCGAGCACCGCCTCGATGATATCCGCTTCAGTGTTGGCTTCGTTGAGCTGACTGTCAGCCGCGAGTGGCGCGTAGATGCGCTTGAGGTCGGTGATGAAAATGTCCAGATCATCATCCGGCAGCGCTTCCCAAATGGGTGTCGCCTTGATGCCATCAAGCAGAAAGTCCTGCGAAAAAAGTTTGCCGTCCATTCTTATACTTTCGCGACCCGCAAACCGAGATGTTTCTCGAAAGGGTCGAAGTCGCGGTCGTTGTGTAACAGGGCATGATCGTTGTTGATGCACCAGGTCGCGATCAGCAAGTCCACCGATTTGCGTATCGTGTAACCCCTTGCACGTAAATGGCGATAGTGGCGCGCTGCCTGTATGGCGTTATATTCGCCACCCAGTTCAACCACGGGAAAATTGAGCAGGTATTTTTCCGTCCGGCGAGCCAGCGCTTCGCTGGGAACACCTTGCAAAACTTCGGTAAGCACCAAGTCTCCAACGACCATTTGCATCTGTCCGAGATTCGCCCGCAGGAAGGCGACTTGCCGGGTGCTGATGCCCCTCAATACGTCTATCCAGACACTGCTGTCCACGAGGATCATGCAGCTTTTCTTTTGGGTTTTGCGGTGGCGTGTTTGCTGGTGCGCATTTCGCCCAAGTCACCTTCCCATGCCACCTTGCCGAAAAGCTTCAGGATGTCACGCTGCTTGTGTTGGCGCACCAACACGCGCAATGCCGCTTCAACGGCTTCCTTCTTTGTCTTGAATCCACCGGCGCGCATGGCGTCTCTCATGATTTCGTCGTCTATGTCTATGTTGGTGCGCATGACAAACTCCATGTGTAAATAGTGTGGTCATTTTACACATCGCCACCCAAAATGAAAGGGCGCTGGCCAAGCCGGAATAATGAAGTAATCCGGGTTTTCAGAGGTGCATCTCATTCTGTTCTCGGCTCACCATCTGGCAGATAGGTGTGGCATTCGGAGAAAATACGAGCTTTGCAGGTGCGGCAAATTTCCGGGTCGAGGGTGCTGTAGATCGGCTTGATCCAGTTCGACATGACGGGGAAAAAGCCGCCTGCGCCGATGTCGTCCAGCTTGTCGGCCTTGCGCAGGAATTTGTAAATGGAATCCTTGCAGCGGTAAAAATACAACCCCCCTCCGAGCTTGCGGCGGCGGCGCGCCTCCTGGGCCAGCATTTCCGCGCCCGCCACGTCCACAAAATCGATGCCGCTGGCGACGATCAGCACGAATTTTTTTTGCGGGTCTTTTTCGTCGATCTGCATCAGGCTGCTCTGCACATGATCGACTGCGCCGAAGAAGATCGCGCCGTTGAAGCGCACGATGCTCAATTGCGGACATTCTGGATGGTTATAAGCGCTCACGAAATGGTAAGCGCCCTCTTCTTTTGCCGGAACTACCGGAACGATATGCGGACGTGAGACGCGATACAGGTAAATGGAAAGGGAGAGCAGGATGCCGAAGAAAATCCCCTTCTCCAGATCAATCAGCGTGCCTAGCAGCGTCACCCACAACACTACTGTTTCGGCCCGGCTGGACTTGCTGATGGAGACAATATGGTGAAAATCGATCAGCCCCCAGGCCACCAGAAATAATATCCCCGCCATAGCGGCGGTAGGTAGGTATGCGGCAAGCGGCGCGACCAGCAGCAGGATCAGCACCAGAAAGACTGATGCGTATACCGTAGCCAGGGGCGTCTGCGCCCCCGCCTCATAGTTCACGCCGCTGCGGTTGAACGAGCCGCAGGAAGCGTAACTGGAGAAGAAGCTACCGATCAGGTTGGACAGGCCCTGGCCGATGAATTCCTGATTGCCGTCGATGCGCTGCCCGGATTTCACCGCAATGGCGCGCGAAATGGAGACCGCCTCGGTCAATGCCAGCATCGTCACCACCAAGGCCGGGAACAGCACCTTGTGTATGGTCGCATAGGAAAAATCGGGCAGGGAAAAAGGCGGCAAGCTTGCGGGCAACGCCCCCACGGTTTTGATCTGGGTGACGGCCACATTGAATTCCGCGTTGATGAAAAATGCCACGACGCTTCCGATTACCATCGCCACGATCATGTAGGGCAGTTGGGGGGTAAATTTTTTCGCCAATATCCCGGTGGCAAGCGTGATGACACCTACCGCCGTGACATAGGGATTGATATTGCCGAGCTGTAATGCCAGTTGCTCGATCACCGCATGAAAAGGCGCGCCGCGCTCGATGTCGATGCCGAAAAAATTCTTGACCTGGCTGGCCGCGATGAGCAATGCGGCTCCGGCGGTAAAACCGATCACCACCGTATGCGAAATGAAATTCAACAGAACGCCCATGCGCGCCAGCCCCAGAATCAACTGAAACAGGCCGGTCAGGAAGGTCAGCGTGAGCACCATGCTGATGAACTGCGGCGAACCCGGATCGGCGAGGGGGCTCATCGCGGCGAACACCGCAATGGAAATAGCCGTGGTGGGGCCGGAAACCAGATGCCAGCTCGAACCGAACAGCGCCGCGATGATCGCTGGCGCCATCGCCGCATAAAGACCGTATTCGGGCGGCATTCCCGCGATTGTGGCAAAGGCTACGCCTTGCGGTAGTACGATCATTGCGCCGGTGATGCCTGCGATCAGGTCATCTTTGGTGGTGGCGCGGTTGACCATGGGCCACCAGCGCAGGAAAGGGAAAATCCTGTTGAGTAACTGCGAAGTATGGGTAGAAGTAGTGTTCACAAATTTTCGTTTATCTTCTTTTTTGGCTCGAGAGGTTAACCTTCCACAAGAATCGTCAACATGCTTATTTTGGTCAATCCGGCTATTCCCTCGCTTCAAGATATTTGCCGCAGAATATCACGATACGCTTTGATAATAGAGGTTCTGCGGGTGGTTGGCTTGCGCGAAGAAGAACCAGCGCTCCGCCAGCAGCCCGATGTATTGAAGTATAAACGCAACGCCCAGCAATGCGGGCGTGAACATACCGAGCGCCAGCAAGGCCAGCGGCGCCGCAAAGGCCAGCAGCAGGAAAGCCGGTTTGATCGTGCGCAGGAATGCCTCGCTCTTGCCGTGGAAAAACTCGCGCGTGTTAAATGAACCGCCCATGAACCCCTGCGATCTTTGCACGATGCGCGGATGCTTGATGCCGATAGCGGTCTGTAGCGTCGATTTCGGCTTGAGACGGGCATTGCGCAGCAGCGCTGCGACGCGTCCGGCAAAGGCCAGCAAGGTGATGATGATCGCCCAGCCGGCGAAGAAGCTGGCCTGCGACGGTGCAGCCACGGCAGAGAACGCCGCCGCCAGCGTAAACCCGGATGCGCCGCCGAGCAGCGTGTAATTGGCGACCGTCAGCGGGCTGTGCCATTCGCGCAGGAAGCGCAGGCACGCATAGATCATCGCGGTGCAGATGAACAGCGCAAATGCCAGCAGCGCCCCGGCAGCGCCCAACACAATGCCGAGATCGAGCATCAGCCCACCGGGCAGGGTCGCCAGTACGTGTTTGATCCCGAGCAGATGCGCCGCGCCGTAGAGGAATACCGCGCCCATGAAAGCAGGCAACACGATGACCTCGCGCGACAGCCAGGAAGTGCGCCATTGTGTGGCGGAGCGCCAGGCGCGCTCCGGCCGTCCGAGATGGAAGAACGAAGCGACCAGTCCGCCCGCCAGAAACAACAGCGCCAGCACGCTGCCATAGCCGTAGAAGCTGTCCGCCTGTAGCGGCAGCAGGCCGAACAGCGCATACGACTGGTGCGTGAACAGCGCCAGAAACAGTCCCTGCCCGGCGCCGATCAGGGTAGTCAGAAAAATTACGGAGAAAGCAGGTTTCATGTTGGTCAGATAGGTTCGTTGTTACCAGGCCGATACATCTTCCATCGACGGCTCGCCCTTGCCCGGTTTGGGCAATTGGCCGTCCACCTTGAGCGGATTGTCGGCGCGCTCCAGTTCGTCCTCGTGTATCTTCAACCGGGTCTTGCGGCGCGGCAAATAATGGTTGGCGGGTTGCGTGCCCCACTCCGGCATCAGCACATAACCGCCGTCTTCGCGGATCGCCTGCGATACCGCCGATTCAGGATCGTGGATGTCGCCGAACAGGCGCGCACCGGTCGGACAGGCTTTCACGCAGGACGGCTTGCGGTCGATTTCGGCTAGCGACTGGTCGTAGATGCGATCCACGCACAGCGTGCATTTTTTCATCACCTTCTGCTTCTCGTCGAACTCGCGCACCCCGTACGGACAGGCCCAGGAGCAATACTTGCAGCCGATGCACTTGTCGTAATCCACCAGCACGATGCCGTCTTCCTTGCGCTTGTACGACGCCCCGGTGGGGCACACCGGCACGCACGGCGGGTCTTCGCAATGCAAACAGGATTTCGGGAAATGCAGTGTCTCGCTGTGCGGGTACTGCCCGATCTCGAAGGTCTGCACCCGGTTGAAAAACGTGCCGGTCGGGTTCAAGCCATAGGGGTTCTCGTCGCACAGCGGCCCGGCCGAACCGGAAGTGTTCCATTCCTTGCAACTGGTCACGCAGGCATGGCAGCCGACGCAGACATTGAGGTCGATGACGAGCGCGAGTTGGGTCATGTTTTGACTCCCTCCCCCTTGCAGGGGGAGGGCAGGGGTGGGGGTAGAAACTTCGAGTCACCGCCAGCCGCATGCAACGCCTCAACACCCTTCAAATAATTCCAGATCGCCAACTTCACTCCTTCAATATTACTCAGCACTTCGTTATTCCAAAATCGCATCACACAAAAACCCTTTGTTTCAATCCATCGAGTCCGATTGGCATCGCTATCAGTGCGTTCAGTATGTTGCCCGCCGTCCACTTCCAAAACCAACAGCGCGTCCAAACATACAAAGTCAACGATAAAATCTCCGAGCGGATGTTGCCGACGAAATTTGTAACCATCAAACTGCTCCATGCGCAGATGGCGCCAGAGCAATTTTTCCGCATCGGTCATTTCACGCCGCAGCCTGCGGGAATTCTGTTTCGTTGCAGCCCTCAACCGGGTCATTTCTCTCATAGCTTCTACCCCCACCCTAACCCTCCCCCTGCAAGGGGGAGGGAATGTAGCCCCGTCCCCCTTGCAGGGGGAAGGCTGGGATGGGGGTAGAAGCTCGTATCTTCCACTGCTCTACTCCAATCCTGATTACCCTCGCTTCGCTTCCATCTACATGGAGCAATAAACGAATGCATCAAACAAGCCGCACTTATTCCTTCTTGCCACCACCAAAATACGCCAGCCAACTCGGAGCTTCTTTCATGCCGGGGTATTTTTTCATCGGCTCGAATTGCGGCGAAGTCTGTTCTGGCTCGCCCGGTTCAGCCTTGTAGATGCGCACCCGCACGTCATACCAGGCTGCCTGCCCGGTGACCGGGTCGGAGTTGGAATAACGTTTGCCGTCCGGCAGCGGCGGCAGCTCTTCCGAGATGACGTGATTGAGCAGAAAACCCTGCTGCGATTCGTTCGCGTCGGGTGCCAGGTTCCATGCGCCTGCGGCCTTGCCGATCGCGTTCCAGGTCCACACCGTGCCCGGTTCCACCGACTCGCTGTAGCGCGCCATGCAGCGCACCTTGCCCCACTGCGACTCGACCCAGATCCAGTCGCCGTCCGCGATACCCGCGTCCTGCGCGGTAAGCGCATTGATGTGCAGATAGTTGTGCGCATGAATTTGGCGCAGCCAGGCGTTCTGCGAATCCCACGAGTGGTACATCGCCATCGGGCGCTGCGTCAGCGCCGACAGCGGGTACTTGCGCTTGTCGCTGGCCTGCGTCTCCAGCGGCTCGTAGTAAAACGGCAACGGATCGAAATAGGTCTCGACGCGTTTCGCCAGATGCGCGGGCGGCTGGCGCGTGATGCCTTTGCCCTGCGCGGCGAGGCGGAATTTTTGCAGCACCTCGGAATACAGGTGGATCAGGATCGGCTCGGCGTAACGCGTGATGCGGTTGCGCTGCGACCATTCGAGGTAACCCTTGTTCCAGTTGCGCATGTACTGGTAAGAGCGCGGCAGTTTGTAGTGATGCACGCAATTATTCTTGGCGTACATCTCCCACTGGTTCGGATTCGGTTCGCCGCTCATGGTTTTTTCGCCGCCCTTGCCGCGCCAGCCGGAAAGGAAGCCGATACCCGAGCCCGGTTCGGTCTCCCAGTTGACGATGAAGTCCGGGTAATCGCGGTACTTGCGCGCGCCTTCTTTGGTGACGAAGGCGGGCAATTTCAGGCGCGTGCCGAGTTCGATCAGCACCTCCTGGAACGGCTTGCATGCGCCGGTCGGTGGCAGCACCGGGATGCGCACCGCATCGACCGGGCCGTCGAACTCCGAAATTGGTCGGTCGAGCATCGACATCACATCGTGGCGCTCGAGATAAGTGGTGTCCGGCAAAATCAAATCGGCGAACGCGGTGGTCTCCGAATGAAACGCATCGCACACCACGAGGAACGGGATTTTGTATTCGCCGTTCTCGTCCTTGTCGGCCAGCATCTTCCTGACCTCGACCGCGTTCATCGTCGAGTTCCATGCCATGTTCGCCATGAACAGCAGCAGCGTGTCGATCTGGTAAGGATCGCCGCGCCAAGCGTTGGTGATGACGTTGTGCATCAGGCCATGCACCGACAGCGGATACTCCCACGAGAAAGCCTTGTCGATGCGCACCGGGCTGCCGTCGGGATTGACAAACAGGTCGTCCGGGTCGGACGGCCAGCCGAGCGCCATGCCGTCCAGCGGCGTGTTGGGTTTTACCGCCAGAGGGCTGTTCGGTGTGCGCGCGCAGGGCGGGATCGGGCGCGGGAACGGCGTCTTGTGGCGGAAGCCGCCGGGCCGGTCGATGGTGCCCAGCAGCGTCATCAGGATGGACAGCGCGCGTATCGTCTGGAAACCGTTGGAGTGCGCCGCCAGACCGCGCATCGCGTGGAACGAGACCGGGTTGCCGGTGACGGTGTCGTGCTCCTTGCCCCAGGAATCGGTCCACGCGATTGGCAGTTCGATCTTCTGGTCGCGCGCGGTGATGCCCATCTCGTGCGCCAGGCGCTTGATGGTATCTGCCGGAATGCCGGTGATCTGCTCCGCCCATTCCGGCGTGTAGTCCTTGACGCGCTCGCGCAGCAACTGGAACGCGGGTTTGACCGGCGTGCCATCCTGCAACCTGAACTCGCCGAACAGATACGGATCGGCGCCCTCGCTGTGCGTGACCACCGGCTTGCCGGTATTGCGATCCCACCACAGCTTGTTTTGCGGGTCGTAACAACCCTCTTCTTTGGGCACTTCGGTGCGCACGAACATGCCGAATTCGTCATGCTTGTCGTCGAGATTCACCAGTTGCCCGGAGTTGGTATAGCGCACCAGAAAATCGCGGTCATACAGGCCGAGCGCGATGATTTCGTGGATCAGCGCGAGCATCAACGCGCCGTCCGTGCCGGGGCGGATCGGCACCCATTCGTCGGCGATCGCGGCATAGCCGGTGCGCACCGGGTTGATGGAGATGAAGCGTCCGCCGTTGCGCTTGAACTTCGACAAAGCGATTTTCATCGGATTGGAGTGATGGTCTTCCGCCGTGCCGATCATGATGAATAGCCTGGAGCGTTCCAGATCGCGGCCGCCGAATTCCCAGAACGATCCACCGATGGTATAGATCATGCCCGCCGCCATGTTCACCGAGCAGAAGCCGCCGTGCGCCGCGTAGTTCGGCGTGCCAAACTGGCGCGCGAACAGCCCGGTCAGCGCCTGCATCTGGTCGCGCCCGGTGAACAACGCGAATTTCTTCGGATCGGTGGCGCGGATTTTTCCCAGGCGTTCGGCGAGGATGCTGAAAGTCTCTTCCCAGCTGATTTCCTCGAACTCGCCCGCGCCGCGTTCAGAGCCTTGCTTGCGGCGCAACGGCCTGGTCAGCCGCGCCGGAGAATACTGCTTCATGATGCCGGATGAACCCTTGGCGCAGATCACGCCGTTGTTGAGCGGGTGATCCGGGTTGCCGTCGATATAGCGCACCTCGCCATTGCGCAGATGCACGCGGATGCCGCAGCGGCACGCGCACATATAACAGGTGGTATGGCGCACCTCGGTCTTCGCATCCGCAACCGGGGGGGCAAACGGATCATGCAGTGGGGTTGATGGCATGGGTGGCTGGTTTATCCGTAGAGTTATCGGGGCGCGAAAGCCTCACCGGAATAGTCGTCTTTCAAGGGAAGCAAGTATGCGTATCGCGCGGCTCGCCTTCCATAACCGTGATGAGGGGGAGCGGCATAACCCGTAAGGGGGGTGCGGTCACCGCCTAGCAGCCTGTCTGGCTTCCCGTTAAATCCACCAACAGGTATGGCAAGCGGCAGCGGGTCGTGTGCAGATTCGCCGTGCGGAAATAGACCTCAGCCGAGTTGTTGCCCGTGTTCGCGCGTGGCGTGGAACTGCACCTTCGGCCAGCGCTCCGTCGCCAGGCGCAGGTTCACACCGGTATCGGCAAGGTAGGCGTAGTTTCCGTCCACATCCTTGGCTAAGCGTCCCTGATTGGCTTTGATGAATTCGTTGAGATGCGCCGCATCGGGGCAGGTCACCCAGCGGGCGGTGTGGATGCCGGCGCGCTCGAACACCGCATCCACGCCATATTCGGATTTCAGGCGATGTTCGACCACTTCAAACTGCAACTGTCCGACCGCGCCGATCAGCGGCGTGTTGTCCACCAGCGGCGAGAAAACCTGCACCGCACCTTCTTCGCCGAGCTGGCGCAAGCCTTTTTCCAACTGCTTGGCCTTCATCGGATCGCGCAGCCTTGCGCGGCTGAACAGCTCCGGCGCAAAATAGGGGATGCCCTTGAAGGTCAGCGCTTCGCCTTCGGTGAGCACGTCGCCGATCTGCAACTGGCCGTGGTTGTGTACGCCGATGATATCGCCCGCATAGGCCTCATCCATGCGTGTGCGTTCGTTGGCCATGAAAGTCACCGCATTGGCCAGCTTCATTTCCTTGCCGGTGCGGCGGTGCTTGACCTTCATGCCCGAGGTGTAGCGGCCGGAGCACACGCGCATGAAGGCGATGCGGTCTCGGTGATTCGGATCCATATTGGCCTGAATCTTGAACACGAAGCCGGTGAAGGCGGACTCGGTGGGTTGCACCATGCGCACATCGGTGGCGCGCGGCAACGGGGCGGGAGCCCAATCCACCAGCGCGCTCAGCACTTCGCGTACGCCGAAGTTGTTGATACCGGAACCGAAAAACACCGGCGTTTGCTGGCCCCGCAAAAATTCCTGCAAGTCGAACGACGCGCCCGCGCCTATCACCAGCTCGGTCTCGTCGCGCATGGTCTGCATTTCGCTCGTGCACTCCTGCGCCAGCCGGTCGATTTGCGCTCCCTTTAACACTTCCACTTCCTGATTGGCCTTCGCCTCGCCAGGCGCAAAACGCAGCACTTCGTCGTTCAACAGGTGATACACGCCGCGAAAACGTTTGCCCATGCCGATCGGCCAGGTCACCGGCGCGCATTTGATCTTCAGCACCGATTCGATTTCGTCCAGCACTTCCAGCGGCTCGCGCACCTCGCGATCCATCTTGTTGATGAAGGTGATGATCGGCGTGTTGCGCAAGCGGCACACTTCGAGCAGCTTGATGGTCTGCGCTTCCACGCCCTTGGCCGCATCCACCACCATCACCGCCGCGTCCACGGCGGTCAGCACGCGATAGGTATCCTCGGAAAAATCCTGGTGGCCGGGGGTATCGAGCAGGTTGATTACGCAATCGTCATAGGTGAACTGCATCACCGAACTGGCGACGGAAATGCCGCGCTGCTTTTCGATCTCCAGCCAGTCCGAGGTCGCATGGCGGCTGCTTTTGCGCGCTTTTACCGTGCCCGCCATCTGGATCGCGCCGCCGAACAGCAGCAGCTTTTCGGTGAGCGTGGTCTTGCCCGCATCGGGGTGCGAGATGATCGCAAAGGTGCGGCGACGCCCGACCTCGCGAATAATATCGCCTTCGCGCACAACATCGGCTTCACGCGCGACATCGCCCTCGCGGGTGAGCACAGTATGAGTCGCCGCCGCGCCCGGAGTATTTATCGAATCGTTGTCAGCAAGTTCATTCATGGATATTTATCTATCTGCCGTGAAAACAAATGCCCGAACTGATCGGGCATTTGTTTTGTTGAAACCGGTTACTCGCAAGTTGAGGCATTTAACGTGAAACATCGCGCAGCGATACGTTTGCCCTTTCTCCCGCTTGCGGGGGAAAGTTGGATAGGGGGAAAACGGGCATGGCAGTTTCATTATCAGGGGTGGCTACTGTCATGCCCGTTGGGCGAAATACAATTGCCGACACAAGCATTTCCCATGTCAATATACCCAAATAATCTCTTAGCCTTACCCCCTCCAACTCACTCCCGGCAGGGAAAAACCCGGCAGTTCCCTGCCTGATAAAGGGCGTTTTGGAGGAGTTTTAATTTGCGTTGGGCTGCATGGGTTGTCTTTCATAAAGACAATAAAATCATGGCGTTGATACTTAAAGCCTATCGCTAGCTGTGCGGCGTATTTTAGCACAGTTGAAACCATGTGGTAGTGTTCCTGCACGAGTGTTTCAACTCATCATTTTAGAAAGTGGGCCTGTTGCACCGCGCATACGGCGCACAAAGCACGGCATGTCAGTTTGGGCGGGTGGGACGCTTTGAAAACGCAGGGCAGGCCTGGCCGCAACAGGTTTTTGTAGGAGCGGGTTTACCCGCGATAGCCTGCTATCGGGGCTAAAGCCCCTCCTACAAAACCGCACGCCGCCGCAGCGCGCCCATGCCGAGCAGCCCCATCAACCCGGCCAGCGCCAGCAGCGCCCATTCGGACAGCGTGGGGATGGATGCCGTGCTGAAAGGCACGCCGGGGCCGCCCTGATCGACGATGGTGCCGTTGGTCGCGAGGTCATCGTCGCCCACGCCGCCGTCGAAGATGGTCAAGGTGACGGTGTCGCCGGCAAACACCGCTTGCGCTGCCGGCATTTGATACCAGTGCGGCGCGGCGCATGCCCCGCCCGAACAGTTGTAACCTGCCGGGCTCGGCCCGTATTTCCAATACACCGCACCGGCGGGTAATGCAGCCGGATAAGTGATGGCGATGGTGGCCGCAGTTCCGGCTGTGCCCGCGTTCAAGGTGAAATCAAAAAGTCCATACGGGAAGGCGGAACCCGGCGGCAGACTTGGCGGCGACTTGGCGTGGCCGCTGGTGGGGACAAAACCGGCCGACTGGGCCGGATCGGCAGCCCACGTGCTGCCTGAAATGACGGCGCGACCGCCGCTGCCACCGCCGGTGGTTTGGTTTGGGGCAGAGCAATTCGCGTTCGTGCCGCCACCGGAGCCGTTGCACGCCCATGACCAAGACGAACCCGCAGTCACGGCGCTGGCGGTTCCCGCTGTACAAAGATTGGAGTTTGGCACAAAAGCGGAGGCGACGCCGTTGGCAGAACCGCAGGCGCCGTTGACGGGCGCTTGAGTGACGGTAATGCTCTGTGTGACTTGCGGTGCTGGGTTATAGCTGGCGCTGCCCGCCTGATTGGCGGCGATGGTGCAAGTGCCCGCCGCTACGCCGGTAACGGTGCTGCCGCTCACCGTGCAGATGCCGGTCGTGGTGCTGGTGAAGCCGACC
>JAUYJO010000174.1 GCA_030700315.1 Gallionella sp. | reverse complement strand
GACGACCAGGCACGGCATTCCTTTGACATTCATAAAAATCGGTAAAAAATCCATGTTTAACCTTTAAGTTTGTTGCCGCTGTCATCTGATTCCAACCCGGAAAACCCATTAGAACCAAACCCCTCCCAGCCTCCCCTTGTCAGGGGAGGAGCATTGCTCTCCCCCTGACAAGGGGGAGTTGGAGGGGGTTTGATGCTAATAACCAATCCGGGTTTAATGGCTGGTACCCGCCGAGCGCATAATTTTGTTGTAGACGTTGTACTTGCCGGAAGGCTTGCTCATCGGCAGGCGTTTGATCTCCTTGAGCGTGGCCGCATCGTAGACCAGCAGCCAACCGTCGTTTTCCCAGATGCTGACCAGCACGTATTTTCCATCGCGGGTGAATTCGACGTGCGCCGCCGTCTTGCCCGGCATCGGGCGCAAGATTTCCTTCATCTCCAGCGTGCGCTTGTCGATGATGTGCATCACGTCGCGGTTGTCCGTGCTGTTGAAGCCGTCGGTCCAGGCATAGGGCGAATTCTCGTGGCTGCGCATGAAGAAGCCGCCGCCGAGCGTCTTGATCTGCTTGATCACCTGCCAGGTAGTCATGTCGATCACGCTCACCACCGGCTCTTTCAGGTTGGGTGTCGCCATCACCGGATGCCCCTGATACTCCCAGGTAATGCCGGAACCCAGATGCGGCATGCCCGGCAAATCGAGCACCGCGATTTTTTTGCCGGAATCGAGATCGATCACCAGCCCTTTTTTGCCGTCCCGCGCGGCGCCGATCATATGGCGGTATGACTGATCGAAAAAAAAGTCGTCCAGATAGTCGTCGGTGGCAATGCGGCGCACCTTGAATTCCTTGTCGCCATAGGGTATTTCCCACACTTCTTTCGCGTCCTTCAGCGCCGCGACGAAGCTGCCGCGTGGCTCGGCCTGATACACGGCGGATACCCGCGAACTCTTGCCGTCCTGCCCGGCAGTCGGGATCACCTTGATCAGCGAAAGATCCTCCGCGTCCAACAGCACCAGAGAATGCGGCAGGTAATTGCCCACCAGCACGGTCTTGCCGTCGCCAGACACGGCGAGGTTGCGGGTGTTGATGCCGGCTCGTATCTCGGCCATCACCTTCAGGTTGTAGATATCGAATTTGCTGATCCAGCCGTCGCGCGACGCGAAATACACGTAGCGGCCGTCCGGGCTGAACTTGGGTCCGCCATGCAGGGCGAAGCGTGTCTTGAAACGATGAATCGGTTCAAACTTGTCGCCATCCAGAATGGTGGCGTGATGGTCGCCGAGTTCCACCACGACGAAGAGGTTGAGTGGGTCTGCATCGAACACCGGTTTGTCGGGGTAGCTGGTGATGCGTTTGAGATGCGAGGTTTCGATGTCTTTCGCTCCCCACACCGGCATTTTTGGTAAAGGCGTATAGATGAAATCCACCAGCGCCTGGATGTCTTCCTTGGCAAGCTGGCCGGCGAAGCCCGGCATCTGGCTGGCGTTGCGCCCTTCGGCGATAACTTTGAACGCTTCCGGGCGGCGCAGGCGCGCCAGGTTTTCCGGCAGCAGCGCCGTACCCGTGCCGCCCAGGCGGTCGGCACTGTGGCAAGTCGCGCAGAAATCGGCATAGTTTTTCTCGACCGATTGACCTGCCGACGCCTCGAATGCCAGCAGCAAGCCCACCACGGAAATACAGGTATATAGGGATTTTTTCATCATGTTCATTTCTCGCTCATTATTGCGTCAGTCATTCCAATTTCCTCGTCATCCAGATAACACGCCGGATCTTCTGCCCACGGGTCACCGCTTACCTGCCAGGCGCGCACCCGCGTGTTGCCGCCGCAGATGTCGAAATACCGGCATTTGCCGCAACGCCCGCCGACTTTGCGCGGATGCGCCTTCAGCCCGGCCATGATCGGGTCGGAGGTGTCCGCCCAGATCGCCGAGAACGGCCTGTCGCGCACGTTGCCGAGTGTGTAGTTCCACCACATGGTGTCGGGATGGACGTTGCCCAGGTTGTCGATGTTGGCGACATTCACGCCGGACGAATTCCCGCCCCATTGTTCGAGCTTCGCGCGGATAGGCTCTTCGAGATGGGGGAAATTCTGCCGCACCCAGAGCAGCAGGTACACGCCGTCGGCGTCGTTGTTGCCGCTGACGAATTCCTTGGGCTTGCCGTCCTGCTGGTACTGCCAGCAGGCGGCAAACAGCAGGTCCATCGCCTGCCGGGTGGCCTGGTGGAACACGTCGTTCTTGCGGTTCTTGTTGCCGCGACCGGCGTAGTTGAGATGCGACAGATAAAACTTGTCCAGGCTTTCCTCTTCCATCAGGCGCAGCAGGCCCGGCAAATCGTGCGCGTTGTCCTGGGTCAGCGTGAAGCGGATGCCGACCTTGATGCCGCGCGCCTTGCACAGGCGGATGCCGTGCATGGATTTATCGAACGCGCCCGCCATGCGGCGGAATTCGTCATGCGTTTTCTGGATGCCGTCCAGGCTCACACCGACATAGTCATATCCCACCGCCGCGATGCGCTCGATGTTGCTTTCGTCGATCAGCGTGCCGTTGCTCGACAGGCCGACATAGAACCCCATTTCTTTTGCGCGATGGGAAATCTCGAAAATATCCGGGTGCAGCAGCGGCTCTCCGCCGGACAGGATCAACACCGGCACGCGAAAACGTTTCAGGTCGTCCATCGTGGCGAATATTTCTTCGGTCGACAATTCGCCCGGGAAATCCTTGTCCGCCGAAATCGAATAACAGTGCTTGCAGGTCAGGTTGCAGCGCCGGATCAGGTTCCAGATCACCACCGGGCCGGGCGGATTGCGCTTCACACCCAGCGGCGTTGGCTGCGCGATTTCCTGCATAAATTGTGAAATACGAAACATCCTTACCCTCCGATGCGCAATCCGGTTTTTTTCAGGATACGCGTGCTGTAAAGAATCTCATGGCCGCGGTCGGCGTCGCCGATCAATCCGGCGATGCGGCGCACCAACTCCTCCACCTCGCCACGGTCATGCCCATGCACCATGGCAAAAAAATTGTACGGCCAGTCCGGCAAATGGCGCGGTCGGCAATAGCAATGGCTGACAAAATCGAGCGCGCCGACTTTTTCGCCCAGTTCATCCACCCGCTCGTCCGGCACATCCCACACCGTCATGCCGTTCGCCTTGTAGCCCAGCGCGTAGTGGTTGGGCACCACACCGATACGGCGGATCACCCCGGATTCGAGCATACGCCGCATGCGCGCCATCACCTCTTCGGCGGCAATGCCCACCTGCCGGGCAATCGCGTGATAAGGCTGCGGCTCCAGCGGCAGGCCAGACTGGGTGGTCAGAACGATGCGGCGGTCGATCTCGTCGAGCGATGCATCGCTTGTCATGCCGCAAACCTCAGCCCGATAAAATATTCTTTTATCTTGGGCATGTCATACACCGGATAGCCGGTTTCCCGTTCGATTCTTTCGAGCGCCGCCGCGTGTTCGCGGGGTGTCTCCGTGGCGAGCACGAACCACATGCTGAGCAGATGATCGCGCGCATAGTTATGCGCCACTTCCGGTATCGCATTCAGTATTTCGGCGACCCGCTCGAAGTCGGCAGCCGGTATTTTCATCGCCGCCAGACTCAGGCTGCCGCCCATGCGCTCGGCATGGTACATCGGGCCGAAGCGGGACAGAGTGCCGCCTTTCAGCAGCAGGTCTATCCTGGAAATGATTTCCTGCTCGGTGCTGTGCAGGCGCGCCGCCACCTCGGCAAATGGCCGGTCGCAGACCGGGAAGCCGCCCTGCAACTCGTTGATGATGGCGCGATCCAGTTCGTCCATGCCGTTCAGCCTACCAAGGCGGGCGCGGCCACTGCGTGCCCCGCCACATAACGCGCCCCGCATTGTTTGAAGCGGCGGCAACTGAACAAAACTTCATGCGCGACATGCTCCAGGCCGCACTGTTGCTTCAATTGCGCCACGAGGCCCAGCACTTCGTCACGGTGCTGGCCATGAATCATGGTGAACAGGTTGTAGTGCCAGGCCGGCAAACGGCGCGGCCGCCGGTAACACAGGGTAACCGAATCGAAACTGCCGATACGTTGCCCCAGCGCACTCACCTGATCGTTCGGGATATCCCACACCACCATCGCGTTGGCGCGATAGCCCAGTTCATGATGGCGTACCACCACGCCCATACGCTTGATGACACCTTGCTCCACCAGACTCGCTAAACCGGCGATGACCTCGTTTTCGGCCAGCCCGATACCCGCGCCGATTTCGGCGAAGGGGTGCGGCACCAGCGGCAGGCCCTGTTGGACCGCACCGATCAGTAGGTCGGGTTTTAACCCGACAAGTCGGGCTGAAGCCCGACCTACAGCTCTGGCGCTGCATCCTTGGTGCGGCTGCGACAGGTCGAAGCCGAGGTCGATATGGAACTCTTCGAGCATCGGCAAATGCAGCGGCAGATAGCCGGTGCTTGACTTGATCTCGGCCAGCACTTCCTGCACTCGCGCCTCGTCCGGTGCGGTGACGACAAACCACAGGTTGTAGCGATGCTCGCGCTCGTAGTTGTGATTCACCTCGGCATAACTGCTGACCCGTTGCGCTACTTCATCAAGCTTCTCTGCCGGGACGGCCAGTGCGGCCAGCGTGCTGGAGCCGACGCTGTGCGGCCTGAATACGGCGCCCACCCGGCTCACCTTGCCGCAGGCCTGAAGCCGGGCCAATGCCTCCAGCACTTCGGCTTCGCTGATGCCCAGACGCCCGGCGATCACGCCGAAGGGCGCCGCCACCAGCGGAAAATCGCGCTGGAAATCGTTGAGCAGATGAAGGTCGAGGTCAGTCATTTCCCGGCAATCACAGCCCGGTGCGGTGCGCACGGTGGGTGAAGAAAATGCCGCTGGGCTTGTCGGCGGGCAATTCGCCGATCCGCTCGAAGGTCTCGGCGTCGTAGATGCCCACCTTGTCCTCGTCGCGCGCGGAAAGCCAGAGATGCTCCCCGCGCGGGGTAAATTCCATGTGCATTACCGCCTTGCCCGGCTTCAGCGTTTTCACGATTTTGCGGCTCTGCACATCGATTATCTGAATCGTGTCGTTGTGCGGAAAGGCGAAATTCACCCACACCTGGCGGTTGTCGGGGCGCGCCACGACGAATACCGGCTGGCCGTGGACGGGAATGCGCCCGACCTCCGCCCATTTGCCCTGATCGACGACCAGCACTTCATGCCGCCCCACCGCCGGCACCAGCAACTCGGTGCCGGTCGCCGCCCAGCCTTCGAGATGCGGCATTTTGTATACCGGCAGCTTTTGCTCGCCCTTGCCGTAGCCGTTCAGGACGCGCTTCACACCTGCGTCAATGTTCCACATATCCAGCAACGCCAGGCCGTCCTCACCGAACAGTCCGGCCAGATAATAGCGGCCATCGGCGGTAATCATCGCATCGTAAGGCTCTTTGCCGACGTTGCGGAACTTGGTCAGCACCGGCTTGGCGGGTGTGCGCATGTCCGCCACCCAGATTTCACCGGCCTCGAACAGGCTGAAGGCAAAACGGTTGCCCGGCAGATCCACCAGTCCGATGACCTTGGACGACTTTCCGGTCTGGTCGATGGAAGGAATATCGGCCACCAGATCGAGCGTTTCCGCATCGAAAAATTTCACCCCGCCGGGCACATAGTTGGCCGCCGCAACGAGTTTTCCATCCTGGGAGATCGCGCCGCCGATGCTGTTGCCGGCCTGCATCACGCGCTTGACGATGCGCATTTCCAGCAGATCCACCTTGGTCAGGCCGCCGTCCCGGCCAAATATAAAAGCGTAGCGCGCATCACGGGAATAGTTGAGGGATGCATGTGACAAGTCGCCCAAACCGGTAATCTGCCCAAGCCTGGTGCGATGCGTGGTTTCCACCACCTGGATGCTGCCGGTGGCGCGCTCGATGACCACGCCCAGATCGCCCGTGCCGCGTTGCGGTGCCGTGGCGCAGCCCGCCAGAAAAAATAACGCAAGGAACGAAGTTAAAATTTTGTAGTAATGCATCTCAGGGCAATCCTTTCAGCAACATTTGCACGATCCAGCCGGCTTCGGCCTCGGTCAGAAACGGGTTCCATGGCGGCATCGTCGTGCCGTTGCGCCCGTACAGGATGGTATCTCTGAGCGCCTCGACTGGTTTTTCCTTGAGCGCCGCCGGCGTCAGCGGCACACCCAGCCCGCCCTCGAAGCGCAAGCCATGGCACGAACCGCAATCCTGGCGGACCAGATTGAGCAATTCCGCCTGGCGCGCGGGAGCAGGCGCTACTCCTTGGGCAAACTGATCGCCCCACGCCAGATTCGAACAGGCAAGCAGCATCGGCAGAATGCCGATCCGGAAAAACCGCAACGTATTGTCCCGCATTTCCTACGGCTCCTGCCGTTCAGAACAGGGCGCACAGGGGTGAAATTCTCTGGATACGATTAGCATATTTCTGCCGGTCCCTATGGCCGGCTTTCAAAACTATTTCAGGAACATCGGCCACAAACATCTGGCGGGAGGGGATTCGAGTACAAGGTGACGCATACGCCACGCCGGAACATTTCGATCGGTTTGACACCTATCCCGAATGTGGTTCCCAATGGTGGTGCGTATTTTATCAGCAACCTTCGATTTCGTGCGTAATTCTCAGCGACGTTTACATGCTTGGTTCTGCCGCCTGCGGCGTCCCTACAGATACCGGTCGTGACCATGTTTCTTGTACAGCGCGGTCATGATGCCGGACAGCAGCAAGCCGAACACCGTGATGATGAAGTAGATGTGCAGTTCCAGCCCTTCCATCAGGGCGTACAGGCCCAGCATCGCGAAGATGCTCAGGTTTTCGTTGAAATTCTGCACCGCGATCGAGCGCCCCGCACCCATCAGCAGGTGGCCGCGATGTTGCAGCAGGGCATTCATGGGCACCACGAAATAGCCGCCCATCGCGCCGATGGTGATCAGCAGCAGAATCGCCAGCGTACTGTTGGTCACCGGGATCATCATCAGCACGACGACCCCCATTGCGATGCCGACCGGCAGGACTTTTACCGAATTCTCCAGCTTGACAAACTTCGCAGCCAGCACCGAGCCGATGGCGATGCCGATGGCTACCCAGGCGGTGAGCTTGGCGGCTTCGCCGATATCGTAATGCAGGGCAATGGCCGCCCAGGCCAGCACCAGCAGGCGCAATGTGGCGCCTGCCCCCCAGAACAGCGTGGTGACCGCCAGCGATACCTGGCCAAGCGGGTCTTTCCACAACAGCTTGAAACAGTGCCAGAAATCTTTGGCCAGAAAGATGGGGCTGCGGCTGAGCGGTTTGTGGTCGATGGCTACACGCGGGATGTAAAGGTTGAAAATCGCGGCGGCAATGTAGATCAGCACGATGACGGCAACGGCCAGTTCGCCGATGCTGCCGACCAGCGGAATATCCAGTGTTTGCAGCAACGGCGCAATGATTTTCGGGCTGATGAGGATGCCGCCTACCAGTGCGCCGAGCACGATGGCGGCGACGGTCAGCCCTTCCATCCAGCCGTTTGCCTTGACCAGTTGGCTGGGTGGAAGATATTCGGTAAGGATGCCGTATTTCGCCGGAGAATAGGCCGCGGCACCCAGCCCGACCAGGCCGTAGGCAAGCAGGGGATGAACGCCGGCCAGCATGGTGAGGCAGCCGAGCAGCTTGATGATGTTGCTGATGAACATCACGCGCCCCTTGGGTAGCGAATCGGCAAATGCGCCGACGAAAGGCGCCAGCACGATGTAGGAGACGATGAAGCTCTGCTGTAATACCGGCGTGTGCCAAGCCGGCGAGTGCAAGTCCATGAGCAAGGCAATCGCGGCAAACAGCAGCGCGTTGTCGGCAAGCGCGGATAAAAACTGTGCCGCGAGGATGATGTAGAAACCGGGATTCATTAAGCTGGAGCTATTTCTGGCAACTAAGGCTGTTTTTTTGGCAGGCTGTTTTATATCACGAAAGCATGACCCCTGCTATTATTCGCGCCTGTTAAAATTCTTGCGACAGGCAGGTTTTCATGTCACGCCCCATACAAGCCCATCTCAACCAGAGTGCGTTGGAGAACAATCTCCATGTGGCGCGCCGCGCCGCGCCGTCCGCGCGCATCATGGCGGTGGTCAAGGCGGAGGGTTACGGGCACGGCCTGCAGCGCGTGGCCGAAGCATTGTCCGGGGCGGACGGTTTCGCGCTGCTGGACATCCAGGATGCGGTGCAACTGCGCGAGGCGGGTTTTCGCCAGACGATGCTGCTGCTGGAAGGATTCTTTGATGAGAGTGAGCTGACCGTTATCGCCCAGTACGATCTGGCTTGCGTGATTCACAGCGCCTGGCAAATTGCCATGCTCGATGCTTATCCGGCGCGCCCGTCCTCGGGGAAAGGGGCACTGGACGTCTGGCTCAAGGTCAATACCGGCATGAACCGCCTGGGCTTCACGCCGCAACAGGCCGCGCAGGCGCTGGAGCAGGTGCGCCGCCATCGTGCTGTGCGAGACATTATCCTGATGACGCATTTTGCCAACGCCGATGAGGCGCGCGGCATTGCCGAACCGCTCGCGCTGTTCAATGATTTTGCCGCGCAGCACCGCATGTCGCGCTCGCTGGCCAATTCTGCCACGCTGCTGCGCTATCCGCAAACCCACGGCGACTGGGTGCGTCCCGGCCTCATGTTGTACGGCGCATCGCCGTTCGCCGATGTCAGCGCGCAGCAACTTGGTTTGCAGCCGGCGATGACGCTGCGCAGCCGTATCCTCGCCGTGCAGGAATTGCGCGCCGGCGACGAAATCGGCTATGGCGCGCTGTTCCGTGCCGAACACGCGATGCGTATCGGCATCGTCGCCTGCGGCTATGCCGACGGCTATCCGCGCCAGGCGCCGAACGGCACGCCGCTGCTGGTGGACGGGCAGCGCACGCAAACCCTGGGGCGCGTCTCGATGGACATGCTGTATGCGGATTTGAGCAAGCTGCCGCAGGCGGATGTCGGCAGCGCGGTTACCTTGTGGGGCGAGGGCATGCCGGTCGAGGAAGTGGCGCGTGCGGCGGGAACCGCCAGCTACGAGTTGATGTGCGCGCTGACCGCGCGCGTCCCGGTTGTAGTGTGAACGGGTTGTAGGTCGGGTTTCAACCCGACATGTCGGGCTAGCTCTGCATAGCCATTCGACTATGCCGCCAAAGAACGGCGGCCAAGTCGCTGGTTAAAGCCCGACCTACGCCTGGCGAATAATCTGAATTGAAATAACGGAGGAAAGAAATATGTTGGGCATTATCGGCGGCAGCGGCGTTTACAACATCGAGGGGCTGGAGAACACCCGCTGGGTGAAAGTCGAGTCCTCGTTCGGCGAACCGTCGGACGAGATTCTGGTCGGCGAACTGCCAATCGGGAATTCAGAGCGGCAGCCCATCGCCTTCCTGCCGCGCCACGGGCGCGGACACCGCATCCCGCCGTCCGAAATCAACTTCCGCGCCAACATCGACGCGCTCAAGCGCCTCGGCGTGACGGACATCGTTTCGGTGAGCGCGGTGGGATCGCTGCGCGAGCACCTCATGCCGGGCATGTTCGTCATCGTTGACCAGTTCATCGACCGTACCTTTGCGCGGGAAAAAAGTTTTTTCGGCAGCGGGCTGGTCGCGCATGTCTCGATGGCGCGCCCGGTATGCCAGCGTCTGGGCGATCACCTCTACGCTGCGGCGATGCAGGCCGATATTCCGGTATTGCGCGGCGGCACCTATCTGGTGATGGAAGGATCGCAGTTTTCCAGCCTCGCGGAATCGGAACTGTACCGCTCCTGGCAGTGCGACGTGATCGGCATGACCAACATGCCGGAAGCCAAACTCGCGCGCGAGGCGGAAATTTGCTACGCCACCGTCGCGATGGTGACCGACTTCGACTGCTGGCATCCCGACCACGACCATGTGACGGTGGATGCCATCGTCAAGGTGCTGCTGGCAAACGCCGACAAGGCGCGCTCCCTGGTGAAAAATGTCGCGCCGCGCGTGCAGGGCGACGAGAAAGCCTGCGAATGCGGCTGCCGCAGCGTGTTGCAGTACGCCATCATCACCGCGCCTGAAGCGCGCGACCCGGCGATGGTGAAAAAGCTGTCCGCCGTGGCCGGGCGGGTGTTGAATAAGTAAAAAATAGGTCGGGCTCTGTCCGATATTTGATCGCGGCGGGCAGAGCCCACCCTACAAAACCTCTGAGAGAAACCACATGCCAATCAAATCGAGAATTCGCACCATCCCGCATTACCCGCACAAGGGCATCATGTTTCGCGACATCACCACGCTGCTGAAAGACCCGGTCGGCCTGCGTGCCACCATCCAGGAAATTGTCAGCCGCTATAAAGATATAAAGATCGACAAGGTGGCCGGCATCGAATCGCGCGGCTTCATCGTCGGCACGCCGGTCGCCTATGAGCTTGGCCTGGGCTTCGTGCCGATCCGCAAAAAAGGCAAATTGCCCGCCGCAACCGTGGGGCGCGACTATCAACTGGAATACGGCAGCGACCGCATCGAGATTCATACCGATGCGATTCAGAAGGGCGACCGCGTGT
Organism: Gallionella sp.; assembly: GCA_030700315.1. Lineage (GTDB taxonomy): Bacteria > Pseudomonadota > Gammaproteobacteria > Burkholderiales > Gallionellaceae > Gallionella. Next base: position 11,860 of record JAUYJO010000174.1, on the reverse strand, counting down.
TGCTGGTGGATGATTTGATCGCCACCGGCGGCACGGCGGAAGCCGCTGCCGGATTGATTCAAGACATGGGCGGTCATGTGGTGGAATGCTGCTTTGTGATCGACTTGCCGGATGTCGGCGGCAAGGCGCGTCTGGAAAAGCTGGGGCACAAGGTGTTTGCGCTGTGTGAATTCGGGGGCGATTAATTGCTGCGCGAGTTTTACGTTGGCCCTATTCGGATGATTGCACCGAAAAAACCGCCAAACGTGGCAGAATGCCTCTGTTCATAAAATAGTGGGGTTGAATTATGGAAGCGTATTGGATATGGTGGCTGGCGGCGCTGGTGCTGGTGATTGCCGAAATGCTCAGCGGCACGTTTTATTTGATCGCCGTGGCATTCGGGCTGGCGGTAGCCGGGATGGTTGCGTATATGGGCATGGCGTGGAGCGGGCAGGCCGCGGTTGCGGCGCTGCTGTGTTCCGCCAGCGTGGCGGGGATTTATCGCTGGAAGCAGCGGCACACCAAACCGCATGAACAGGCAAATCTCGCTTATGACATCGGGCAGGATGTGCATGTCGTACATTGGGCGGATGACCGCCATGTGCGCGTCAGCTATCGTGGTGCCGAGTGGGATGCAGAGCTGGCGAAAAATGCAGCACCCGATTCGGCCCGGCAAAAATGGCGCATCAAGGAAATCGTCGGTTCGCGGTTAATCATCGAGTAACACCAGTAAGGGAGACAGAAATCACAAACGTACCGTTTGGTCATGAACCTCACGATGAGGTAGGTCGGGATTCATCCCGACGAGGTTGGGTTATGCGGCGCTCTGTCGGGATGAATCCCGACCTACGAAACCCACCCACGGTTCATAAAAGGTACTTTTGCAATTTCTGCATCCCTAAGCGATGCTCAGTCGAGCACTCATTGCAGCAGAATATTTTTTAACCCAACGGGCATGGCAAGTTGCCACCCCTGATAATGAAACTCGCCATGCCCGTTTCCCCCTATCCAACTTTCCCCCGCAAGCGGGAGAAAGGGCAAACGAATCGCTGTGCGAGTTTCACGTTTAAGGAGAGTAGGCATGGATACCTTCATTATTGTATTGGGAGTGTTTGCGGTATTTCTGGCTTTTCAGTCGATCAAGATTGTGCCGCAACAAAACGCGTGGGTGATCGAACGGTTCGGCAAATACAACCGGACGCTGGAGCCCGGTCTGAGCATCGTCATCCCGTTCATGGATCGCGTCGCCTACCGCCATCGCCTCACCGAGTTTCCCATCGACATTGAGCCGCAGGTCTGTATTACGCGCGACAACACCCAGGTGCAGGTGGACGGTGTGCTGTATTACCAGATTACCGATGCGGCGCGTGCCAGCTACGGCACGTCGAATTACCTTGCCGCCATCACTATGCTGGCGCAAACCGCGTTGCGCTCGGAATGCGGCAAGCGGGATCTGGACAAACTGCTGGAAGACCGCGACGCGATCAACCGCACGGTAGTCTTCGCGCTGGACGAGGCCAGTCCGAACTGGGGCGTGAAGGTGCTGCGCTACGAAATCAAGGACATCACCCCGCCGGCGCAAGTGCTTGCCTCGATGCAGAAGCAAATCACTGCCGAACGCGAAAAGCGCGCGTTGATCGCGCAGTCGGAAGGCAAAAAACAGGAAGAAATCAATCTTGCCGAAGGTGCGATGACCGCTTCGATCCGCGAATCCGAAGGCACGCGGCAAGCCGCCATCAATAACGCCCAGGGCGAGGCCGAGGCTCTGCTGCTGGTCGCCAACGCCACCGCCGAATCCCTCAAGGTGGTCGCTGCCGCAATTCAGAGCGAAGGCGGCCTCGTCGCCGTCAACCTCAAGGTGGCCGAAAGATTTGTCGAGGCCTTCGGCAATATCGCCAAGCAGGGCAATACCATGATCCTGCCCGGCAACGCCGCCGATATCGCCGCGCTGGTCGCCACCGCGATGCAGGTGGTGAAAAAAAGCTGATGCGATTTACAATGGCGGCCTGCAAGATTTAAGGATAAGAAATGGTTCCGGCCGATTTGCCAGACGACCCCTCTGCTATTCCGCAAAAAAAGGATACTTTGCAAGAAGAGGATATTCCCCTGGCGGAGCTGATGCTCCCCGGTTTTATCTCCACGCGACCGGATGGAGTGATTGTCGACTTGCGCGCGCTGACGCTGGTGACCGGCGGGTTCGATGTTTTTGTCAACCGCCTGTTTGCCGGCGAGATGCGCTTTGTCGGCCTGGACTATGCCGCTTTTCTCAAGCTGCTTTATGACGCCGACTGGCTGGCAAAGTCGCAAGGCAAAGTCGCCGAGGCAAAAATTGCCGCGAAAATCACCCGTTTTTTGCCGCAGCGCAAGGCGCTTTACCGGGCGGTGAAGTTGCTGGAGGGCGGGAACCGTGCCGAATATATTTTCGAGCCGGCCAGTATTGAAGAGGCTTACCAGGAAGCGGTTTATGGCGAACCGGGCGAGGATGGCGTGCCCGTGCTTACCGGCTATGCGAGCAAAACCAGGCAGGTGCCGACTAAATTGGATTTCGATGAATTCGTCGCCGATATGTGGTTGAAAGGGGTCAAATACGGTATTGACGCGGATGCGGTGCGTCTGGCCATTGCCAGCGACAAGTCGGCTCGCGCAACGGTTGCCCGGCATCTTGAACCCACGGCGGGGCGCGATGCCGGAATTCTGGAGGTGTATACCGGTTTGCATCGCGATAATTCCCCGAAAATTTTAGTGAATGGCAAAGCGGACCTGAGGGCATTCAAGAACCGTTTCCCGCAAGTCACCAAGGGGAAGCGCCTGCTCAAGAAAGTTCCGAGAATGCTGGGCAAGCCGGGTTACAAGGTGACCGGCGAAATCATCGAGCCAAAAATACCGGAAGATTTGGATTTGTACGCGCTCGCGTCATTGGGCACAGTCGTGGAGCAGGCGGCCGATGGCGAGTTTATCGTGTCGACGATGGATGGTTTCATCATGCTGGACGAACACACGGACAGCATTACGGTCACCGAAAAAATCGAAACCACCGGCGGCATCAGCGTCAGGACTACCGGTGACCTGGAGCTGGGCGTAGACGAATTCATCGAACATGGCGAGGTGCAGGAAGGGCGGACGGTGAAGGGTAAGCATATGACCTTTCTTTCCGATGTCTTCGGCAACGTAATTTCGCAGGGCGGCAATGTTTTCATTACCGGCAACATGGCGGGGGGCCGGGCGGAATCTCATGGCGGAAATATCACCGTGGGCAAGCGCGTTTCGCGTGCCGTGATTTTTTCCCGCGACGGGGAGGTGACGGCACATTACTGCGAGCACAGCACGATTACCGGCAGGATCATACACATTGAACATGCGGTGAACTGCGAAATTATTGGCGCCGAAGTTTACGTGGATGCCGTCGAAGGGTGCATGATCGCGGGCGAGAAAATCAAGATCGCTTCTGCGGACGAACGCAGGGGCAAGGAAACGCTGGTTACGTTGTTGATCCCTGACCTGTCGGCATCCGATCAGCGCATCGCAAATTTGAAAAAGAAAATTGCCGAGGCGCAGGAAGGCAAGAAAGCCAAGGCAGCGGAAATCGATACGCTGAAATCGGAAGCGGAGTTCGCGAAATATCTGGCGTTGCATGAACGGATCCGGAGCGGCGCGATCAAGCTGACGGAAGAGCAGGCCGGCAACTGGCGGAAAATGGCGGAAAGGTACGCCAAGCAAGCCAACCGGTTGGCGAACCTCAATGCGGAAATGGGCGCACTTGACCTTGAGATTAAAAAAGACGAAGAAGAGCTGGCCTGCGCCGCAAGCGAGCGGGACGCAATGGGGAGCAACATCTCCTGTGTCATCGATAAAATTGGCGGCCTGACTGTCGGGCAAACGATGACGTCCGCCAACGGCACAGATATTTTTAGCGGCAAATCAGGCGCCGATATCCGGGCCATTCTGCAGAAAAAAGATAGCTATAAAGCGCAAATATTCTCCGAGGATTCGGGCTCGGTCGGCTGGCAATACGAGCAATGAATTTCACTGGAAGCGGCGTTTTTGTATCGGGCGGTGAATGGCCGTGGATTTGAAGGAAACCTGTGTGGATACGGCCTTGATGTACGACGGCAGCTTCATCAAGGTGCGCAAGGATCATGTGCGGCTGCCGGATGGCCAGGTGCATACCCGCGAGTACGTCACCCACCCCGGTGCGGTGGCCGTGCTGGCGCTGCTCGACAACGGCAATCTGCTGATGGAGCGCCAGTTCCGCTACCCGTTGCGGCGCGAGTTCGTCGAATTGCCGGCGGGGAAAATCGAACCGGATGAAGATATTCTTCTTTGCGCCCAACGCGAGCTGCTGGAGGAAACCGGTTACGTCGCGCGCGAATGGCTGCATCTATCCACGGCTTGGCCGTGTATCGGTTATGCCGATGAGCGCATCGAGTATTTTCTGGCGCGCGGGCTCACCCATCAAGGCAGCCAACTCGACGACGGCGAACTGCTCGAAGTGTTCGAGTTGTCGCTAGCCGACGCGATTGAGTGGGTCAGGCAAGGCAAGATCAACGACAGCAAAACCATCGTCGGCCTGTTCTGGCTGGAGAAATACCTCAACGGCTGGCGGTTAACGTGAAATTCGCGCAGCGATTCGTTCGCCTGGCTACGCCCCCCTCGCTTCGCTCTCCCCGCTTGCGGGAGAGGATTGAGGTGAGGGAGAGCGTAGCGAGGGTTCCGGGCATGGCAAATTTCATAATCAGGGTTGGCATCTTTGCCATGCCCGTTAGACCCAACGCACCATGCTGGTGCAAAGTGGTGGCATAGCGGCGATAAAGCGCACCAATTCTTCTTCCGCTAAACGGCTCAGCGCTGCCACATTTCAGGTTTTCACTTAACTATCAGCCGATTGGAGTTGTGGAACGTATCTTGCGTATCTCCTGATGGCACGCACCCAAGGAGAGAGGCATGGAAAATCTGAAATACGGCAACGACGTCCTGTTTGTATTGCTCGGCGCAATCATGGTTCTGGCGATGCACGCCGGCTTCGCTTTTCTGGAGCTCGGCACGGTGCGCAAGAAAAACCAGGTGAACGCGCTGGTCAAAATCCTCGCCGACTTCGCCGTCTCCACCGTGGCGTATTTCTTCATCGGCTACAGTCTTGCCTACGGCGTGCATTTTTTCACCGGCGCGGAGCAACTGGCGCAAAAGAGCGGCTACGACCTGGTGAAATTTTTCTTCCTGCTCACCTTTGCCGCCGCCATCCCCGCCATCGTTTCTGGCGGCATCGCCGAGCGTGCGCGCTTTAACCCGCAACTGGCCGCCACCTTTATGCTGGTCGGTTTCATCTACCCGATTTTCGAGGGCATCGCCTGGAATGGCCGCCTCGGCGTACAGGAATGGCTGACTGCGACATTCGGCGCGCCATTCCACGATTTTGCCGGTTCGGTGGTGGTGCATGCGGTGGGCGGCTGGATCGCGCTGGCGGCGGTGCTGCTGCTCGGTGCGCGGCGCGGGCGCTACAGCAAGGAAGGGCGCGTCTCCGCGCACCCGCCTTCCAGCATCCCGTTCCTCGCGGTGGGCGCGTGGATACTCACCGTTGGCTGGTTCGGTTTCAACGTCATGTCGGCGCAGGAAATCGGCAAAATCAGCGGCCTGGTTGCGGTCAATTCGCTGATGGCGATGGTGGGCGGCACGCTGGCGGCCTTATGGGCAGGCAAGAACGACCCCGGCTTCGCGCATAACGGCCCGCTGGCCGGCTTGGTGGCGATCTGCGCCGGCTCCGACCTGATGCACCCCCTTGGTGCATTGCTGGTCGGCGGCATCGCGGGAGCCTTGTTCGTGGTGATGTTCACGCTGACGCAGAACCGCTGGAAGATCGACGACGTGCTCGGCGTATGGGCATTACACGGCTTGTGCGGCGCTTGGGGCGGCCTCGCTGCCGGTATATTCGGCCTCAAGGTGTTCGGTGGCCTCGGCGGGGTCAGCTTCATGGCGCAATTGTGCGGCACCTTGCTCGGTGTGGTGATCGCCTTCGCCGGCGGCTATGCGGTGTATGGCGCACTGAAAAAACTGGTGGGCATCCGCCTCGACGCGGAAGAAGAATTCAACGGTGCCGACTTGAGCATCCACCGAATTTCCGCGACGCCGGAAAGGGAATCGGGCTGGTGAATAACCGGATGATTCCGGGTTAACCTCCATGAGCCGTTTGCTTCAACCCAGATAGTTCATTAGCTATTGGGGTATTGAAAATCAATGGGTTGTAGGTCGGGTTTTAACCCGACATGTCGGGCTGAAGCCCGACCTACGCCCCAATGGATTATCTGGGTTCAAATTTGCCGCCGCAATTTTTCGGTTGGGGAGTAAAATCCAAATATCGACAATTGCCATAAGGAGAGCATGATGGAAACAGCATGGACAAATCAGTTGAGCGTAGGGAATGCCGTTATCGATTCCGAACACCAGAACCTGATTGTCATGATCGACCGCATAGAGTCGATGATCAGGGCGAAGAACGCTTCATCGCTGCCGCAGGAACTGGAACAGTTCGAGCATTATTTGTGCGTCCATTTCATCAATGAGGAAAAACTCGCGCAAGCGGTCAATTTCCCTTTTGGCAAAAACAAGCAGGAGCATCAATTCGTGCTGAAAGAATTCCAGCGCATGAGAAATGAACTGCTGGCAAAAAAAGGCGTATGGACTGACGATGCAGCCAAGCATTATTCCAATTTCCTGAGCGAGTGGATGACCAGCCATATTGTCAGGGAAGATATGCTGATGAAACCGGTGCTGCAAACGCATGACTACAAATTCTGGCCGGGAAGCAAGGAGGGCGGAGCCAACTATGCCGCCGGGTCGATCGCAAGCCTCTACTTGCAGCTCTTCGGTACGCTTACGCCATAAGCGAACGGGTAATTGCCAAAATACCATTTATCAAAAACGTGGCGAATTATAGGTGTTGTAGGAGCGGCTTTAGCCGCGAATTCAAAGGCATCGCGGCTAAAACCGCTCCTACGGTAAGGCACATCAAACGGGTACATTTGTAATTTCTGCCTCCCTTCGTGTGAAGCAACCCAAACCCAAACCCAAACCCAAACCCCTCCCAGCCTCCCCTTGTCAGGGGAGGAGGCTAGGCTCTCCCCCTGACAAGGGGGAGCTGGAGGGGGTTTGGTGTTCGGAGTAAAACGCAAAGCAATTTTTCGAAATATTTCATTGTCAGGGGCAGCAATTTCAGATCCGTCAGATTTGGAAGTGATAACCTTCCGGTTGCTGATTTTTCAATAGCTCCTCAAATGCTTCTGCCGACACCGGCTTCGAGAACAGATAGCCCTGCGCATAGTCGCATCCCGCAACGGACAACAGTTGGTATTGCGCATCGGTTTCCACCCCTTCGGCGATTACATTGAGGCCGAGCTTGTGCGCCATCACGATAATGGCCTCGGATAGCGCCATGTCGTCCGGGTCGGTCACCAGGTCGCGCACGAACGACTGGTCGATTTTCAGGTAGTCGATATCGAATTTTTTCAGGTAGGACAGCGACGAGTAACCGGTGCCGAAATCGTCTATGGCAGCCTGGATGCCCGCGTCGCGGAATTCGAGCAGTTTGTTGGCAATGCCGGGGTCGGCGTCCAGCAGCAATCCCTCGGTGATTTCGATGACCATGGCTTGCCCCGGCAGCCCCAGTTCCCGCAAATAATCGAACCAGCTACGGTATGAATTGCCGATGGCGTAGCCGAGCTGGACGGGCGACACGTTCACGCTGATCTGGAACTCGCTGTTATAGGCGGCACGCCACAATTTCAACTGGCGCGCCGCTTCTCTGAACACCCAGTCACCGATATCCACTATTAGGCCGGTTTCTTCGGCCAGCGGGATAAATTGTGCCGGGCTGACCATGCCGAGTTCGGGATGCTGCCAGCGGATCAGCGCCTCGGCCTTGTTGATGCGACCGGTGGTTATATCCACGATGGGCTGGTAATAAACCCTGAACTGATTGGCGGCCAGCGCGCCGCGCAATTCGTTGGTCAGGCGCAACCGAGCTTGCGCCGCCTGCTGCATGGAGGGCGTGAAGTAGCTGAAGCGGTTGCGCCCGCTATTCTTGGCGGCATACATCGCCTGGTCGGCGTTCTTGAGCAAGTCTTCTGTTTCGGCGGCGTCGACGGGGTGCAGCGTGATGCCGATGCTGGCCGACACATAGGCCACGTCGTTTTCCAGCGGGAACGGTTGTGCCAGGCTGCGCAGGATACTTTCCGCGACCCGCTCGACGCTGCCAGTGTCGTCGAGTTCCGCCAGAATGACGGTGAACTCGTCGCCACCCAGGCGCGCCACGGTATCGGTTTCGCGCACACACTTGCTGATGCGCTGCGCCGCTTCCTTGAGCAAGATATCGCCCATGCTGTGCCCCAGCGTATCGTTGACCTCCTTGAATTTGTCGAGATCGATGAACAGCAACGCTGTTTTCAGGCCGGCGCGTTGCGCCTTTTTGATGTCCTGCGCGAGGCGATCATGGAACATGTGACGGTTGGGCAGGCCGGTCAGCGTGTCGAAATTGGCCTGTGTCCAGATCAGTTCCTCGGATGCTTTTTGCCGGGTGATGTCGCGGATAAAGCCGTTGAATTCGTACTCGCCGGCCACGTTGATCGCGGTGATCGACAGCTCGATGGGGAATTCATGGCCGTCGCGATGCAACCCGAGAAATTCGACCCGTGAATTCAATATGTTGCCTTCGCCTGAAGCGAGGAAATGCTTCAGCCCCTGTTTGTGCGCCTCGCGGTACTGGGGTGGGATAATGATTTCACTCAGCGGTCGTCCGACCGCTTCTTCGCGGCGCCAGCCAAAAATATTTTCCGCCTGGCTGTTCCAGCCGGTGATGATTTCTGCGGCGTTCATCTGTACCACGGCATCCAGTGCCGTTTCGATGACGGTATCGAGTTTCTGCCGGCTTTCGACCAGTGCATGTTCCGCCCGTTTGCGCTCGGTGACATCGCGCGACGCGCAATACACCAGTTGCTGCCCGTCAACGCCAACTTTGACGATGCTGACTTCGACGTCGATGATGCTGCCATCGCGGCGGCGATGCCGGGTTTCGAGTGTAACGGGGTCGCTTCCCAATTTTGCGATGTTTGCCTTGATCTGCTCTTTCGTCCATTGCGCGTCCCACTGCGCCGCACTCATGGTCGCCAGCTCAGCCGCCGTATAACCGAGCATTTTGCAGAATGCGTCGTTCACCTGCACCACGTTGCCTTCAAGGTCGAGGACATGGATGCCGTCACTGGCCGCGCGCAGCAGCGTTTCGTTCTTGTGGCTTTCTTTCACCAGCAATTCATCGGCGCGTTTGCGCGCCTCCAGCATGGCATTGAAGCTATCGGCCATTTCGTTGAAGCTGTTGCCCACCCTGCTGAGTTCATCTTGCGTATCGAGTTTGACACGCACCCCCAGATCGCCCTCGGCAAAGGCGCGTGCGGATTGAGCCAGCGACTCGATGCTGCCGATAATGGCGTAATAGAGGCTGGCCGAGAGATAGACTACGGCCAGAAACGCCAGCAAGGCGATGCCGACACTGGTGTACAACGTGTCTTTTGCCCGGGCGATGCGCTCCCTGATGAGAGATTCGGCGGTCGGCAGCAGGGAGTCGTAGAGTTGCCTATAGCTCTTGTCGATTTCTGCGGTGGCCATCTCCAGAAAGATGTTGGGGGGTGTGGCAAAACGATCGGTGAGGAGGTCTGCCTTGACCAGGTCGGTGATTTGCTGCACCGAATGCGCGATGCCATCCGATGTTGCACGGACTGAATCCCGCACGGTCGGGTTGTGGCGACCGGTTTTGTCGAGGTTGTTTTTGAGTTCCTTGAGCGCGGTGCCGAGTTCGACAATCAGGGCGTGCAATCTGTTTTTTTGTTGCTCGGTGATCTGCCGGCTGGCCAGGATGCCGGTGCCGAACGCGCGGATTTGCCCGAGATGTTCGATCGCATGCGGTATCTTGTTGATGGCGGTGTCGATCAGGTAAAACGTGGCGAGCTCCGGATCCAGCGTCAGCAAATATTCGTCGGCGACGAACACCTCGAACAACTGGAGCTGTTCGATCAGGCTGGTATGCGCGGCAAAATTCACCTCGGTTTTCCAGTGCTGCCCTTCTTTGCGCAGCCGCTCCCAAGTTGCACGGGCAGCGCTGAATTGTGCCCCGGAAGCGAGGCTGGCAGGCAGCTTTTCCTCCATCGCCTTGAATGTGGCTACGGCCTTTTCTTCCTGCGCGGCGCGCCGATCCAGCATGGTCTGGTCGCCGCCTGACAGCGCGACCGATAGCCCGCGATGGAGCTGGATTTCCTGTATGACCCGCGTGATGGGTTTGACCAGCGCGAGGCCTTGCAGTTGCCGCTGCGAAGGTTTGATGATGCGGTCGAGGCTGACGAACAGGCTATACACCACGACGGCAATCGCCACCATGGACAACAGCCACAGCAGCGTAAATTTTTTGGTGTAGCCCATGCGGTTCAGCAGGGCGATGGCAGGGGCGAACAGGGCCTGCATTATTTTTGACGTTCCTTCTGGCGATAGCCGCTATTTTTTATATTTCCGGATTTTATGGCTACCGGATTGTTGCGCGACGAACGTGGTAAGGAAGCGGGAAATTACCAAAATACCATTTATCAAAAGTGTGGCGCATCATAGATGTTTTTGTAGGAGCGGCTTTAGCCGCGAATTCAAAGGTGTCGCGGCTAAAACCGCTCCTACGGTAATGCACTTCAAACTGGTACATTTGCAATTTCCGCCTCCCCAAGTTTCAAAATTCGTTCAGCGTTTGCCGGCGCGCTGCGCTACCCATACCCTGTAGACACCGAGACTCTCAGCGCCAGTTTCTGGAGCGGCTGCCGCCATTTGTGGCTCCTCAGCAGGGAGAGGGAGGAGCGGCACGTTATCCTGTTGCGAGAAAGGCACGTTGGGAATCGGTGCTTCCTGGTATTCGAAGCCGTTCTCTTCTTCGTAATCTTCATATTCCCGGCGCGGTGGGTTGCCATCGTACACCAGGCTTTGGCGGCGCAGTAAATAGGCCTCGCGGATGAATGCGTAGCGGTCGATTGCCGCTTCATCCAGCACCTTTTCCTGGTCGAGCAATTTCGTGCGATGGTCGATCGCCTTGGTCAGATATAACTGGTTGCGGGTGCGGGTGTGATGCACCCGACGCAGCTTGCTCGGGCCGCTGTCCAGAAGGGTTCCCGCGCCGTCGCGCAGCGTGCTGGGGCCAAAAATGGGCAGCACGATATACGGCCCGCTGTCGACCCCCCAATAGCCGAGCGTCTGGCCGAAATCCTCGTTGTGCTTTTCCAGCCGCTGGGTGACATCGAACAAGCCCAATACACCAAACGTGCTGTTGAACAGGAAGCGCGCGCCGTCAGAGGCGGCCTGGGCAAACTTGAATTGCAGCAGATCGTTGATGGTGATGACGGCATCGTCCATGTTGGAGAAAAAATTGCTCACCATCATCTGCACGGGCGTGGGCATTGCGGCCTTGTAGCCTTGTGCGACCGGCTTGGCGATGGCCTTGTCCAGCGTATCGTTGAAGTGGTACATGCCGCGATTGAAGGGTTCCAGCGGGTCGGCGGGATTTTTAATGGGCGCGGAAGCGCAGCCAGCCAAGGTGATCGCGGCGAGTGCTAAAAGGATGCGGAGGGTGACCATATTGTCCGGGTTATTACAGTTGCAGGTTGCAGTAATTATAGGCGGTTTGGGCGATTCCGGTAAAGCGAGAAGTAGGCCGAGGGTGCATTCGAAAGTATAGTGGACCCTGTTTTCAAGACAGCAGTTTAAGATGTGCGCTGTCATAAAGGAAGAAAAGAAATGAGCGAAGCGAAGAAGCGTAAAACCCACACCCCGGAGTTCAAGGCGAAGGTAGGTTTGGAGGCGTTGCGAGGTG